>JAPUGV010000038.1 GCA_027298025.1 Chloroflexota bacterium
GCGAGCCGCCCTGGCTGATGACGCGAATGGCATCGAACACTTCATCCCGCGGTGAACCCTTTAACAGATAACCTTGCGCGCCGGCCTGCACTGCGCTCACGATGCGCTCGTCATCGTCGAAGGCGGTGAAGACAAGCACCTTTACTTCCGGGTGCTCCACGGTGACTTGCCTCAATGCCTCCACCCCGTCCAGGTCTGGCATTTCCAGATCCAGAAGCACAACGTCCGGCCGGGCGATCTCGATGTTCGCGACCACTTCGCGACCGGTGGAGGCCTGCCCTACGACCCTGAAATCCGTCTGTGTGGTCAACATTGCGACCAATCCGTCCCGGACTACCGGATGATCGTCGGCCACCAGGATGCGAATGGTATTCTTAGGGGTCATTCGAGCGGGACCCTCACTTCTATCCGCGTGCCCGAACCCAGCTCACTCTGAAGCCCCAGGGTTCCTCCCAGGAGACGTGCCCGCTCCTGCATTCCCTGTAGACCGAAGTGACCCTCTGGGAGCGAGTCGACCTCAAAGCCGCTCCCGTCATCTTCGATTGTCAGGTCCACCAATTGAGGCGTGCTGGTCAAGATAACGCTCGCGTGGGAGGCATCCGAATGCCGCACCAGGTTGTTGATCGCCTCTTGGGCGATTCGATAGAGGCCGCTCTCGAGACGTGGCGGGAAAGGACGGCCGCCTCCCGTGACGTTGTAGTCAATTTCCACTCCTCCGGCGGCTTGAACTTCAGCCACCAGGTCGGCCAGTGCCTCCGACAAGTTTCGCCCCTCGAGGGGGGCTGCGCGGAGATCCTGAACCGACCGGCGGGCCTCCTCAAGATTCTGGCGAGCCAGGTCCAATGCCTGGTGAACCGTATCCCTAATTTCCTCCCGATCTCCCCGCTCGTCGAGTATCGCCTCCGCCGTTTCGAGTTGAAGAGAAATAGCTGTCAAGCCCTGGGCGAGCGTGTCGTGTATGTCGCGCGCCAGACGGTTTCGCTCCTCGACCGCCCCCAGCTGCATGCTGCCCTCAAATAGCCTTGCCCGCTCGATCGCGATGCTCAGCATGTCGCCGATGGTGTAGAGCAGCTGCAGATCCTCCGGAGAAAGCCCCCGCCAGTCCGCGCTCGCCACGTTGAGAACGCCAAGCTTCTCTGAGTGAGCGTAGAGGGGAATGCTGGCGTGGTAGCGAAGACCATCGGTGCCATCCACAAGCTTTGACAACCGCGAACAGGTGACCACATTTACGTTTGCCGCGCCATCGAGGTCGCCTGCACGGTAGGTATCCAGACAGTAGCAGGAGCCCTCCATGCGGTGCGGTTGATCCGCCAGACCGGGCGGAAGATTCTGGGCCGCGGCAAGGTACGTTTCATTGGTGCCCTCTCGAAGCAGCCAAATCCATCCGGTGCGCAGGTGCAGGAGGTTTGCAACCTGGGCGAGGGTGGCATCCAGCGCTCGATCCAAGTCCACTTCGCGATTGAGCGCCTGAGCAATTTGATTCAGGATTCCAAGTTCTCGATTCCTTCGAAGCAGAATATCAGTCTGGGGATTTGCGTCAGCCAAAGGAGTGTCCTTGAGTGGATGCGGACGTCAGCTTCGCATCGCCGGGCCCTCAAGGTGATTATACGTGTTCGGCTATGCGCGACATTCCTGGGCTAGAATTCCATGCGGATCATCGGAACCAATTGGAGGAACGCCAGGGAATGCCCATACGAGAAGCTTCCATTCAGATCACGGATGAAGAACATCGGGCTCGGTGCCAAAAGCTCCTTGAGCACGTGGAGACGGAAAGCCTGAGTGGCGTGGTGCTCTTCGACCAGGATTACGTCCTCTACTACAGCGGTTTCGCCTTCGTACCGACCGAGCGACCAATGGCCTTCGTGATGAATGCGGAGGGCGAGCGGCGTCTCTTCGTCCCACGGCTGGAGCTCGAGCACGCGCAGGCTAACGCGATTGTGGATGCCGTCGATCACTATCCAGAATATCCGGACGATCCCCATCCTACTCAGGTGCTGAAGAGCACGATGCAGGAAATGGGGATCAAAGAGCGCATCGGCGCGGACCAAGACGGTTATCCCTGGGTGTTCGGCTATCGGGGACCCAGTCTTACGGAGCTAACCGGCGTCGAGATCCGTCCCGTCCGTTCCTTCATCGAAGACCAAATGATGATCAAGTCGCAGGCGGAACTGCGGCTGATTCGAGAGAGCGTCCGGTGGGGAAATCTCGCGCACCAACTGCTTCAACGCTACACCATGGTGGGCGCCACCGAGACCGAAGTGAGCCAGCAGGCCAGCGATGAAGCCCACCTTGCGATGCTAGACGCCATCGGTCCGCTCTATCGATCCAACGATCCGTTCTCCAGCGGAGCGCATGCTATCTACCGCGGCCAGATCGGTCGCAACGCGGCTATTCCGCATTCGCTGGCCGCCAACATTACCTTCCAACCTGGCGATGTACTGGTTACAGGCGCCGGAGCGCCGGTGTGGGGTTACAACTCGGAGCTTGAGCGCACGATGATCATTGGGGAGCCAACGGATGAGCAGAAGCGCTTCTTCGACCACATGGTTGCGCTGCAAGATACGGCGCTCGAAATGCTGGCTCCCGGTGCGAAATGCTCTGACGTCGACAACGCGGTCCGCGGCTACTTCGAGAAACATGATCTGATGTCGTATTGGAAGCACCACTCAGGCCACGCGATTGGCATCCGCTACCACGAGGCTCCATTCCTCGACTCAGGAGATCACACCGAATTGCGGCCAGGAATGGTCTTTACCGTTGAAACCGGTCTTTATGTGCCGGAACTGGGCGGCTTCCGACATTCCGACACGGTTGTCATGACCGAGGACGGCA
>JAPUGV010000039.1 GCA_027298025.1 Chloroflexota bacterium
GTGGTCCAAGCCACACCTATCGGGGGTGAGCTGATCCTCTACGCCTGCCTCTTTGATCCCGACAAGCTGGCAGTGATATTTGAGACCTTTAGGTCCCAATATGGCGTCGACGTAACGTGCCTCGATATGAGCAGCGGTGAAGCACTGGAGCGGATCAGGGCCGAGAGTGAGAACCCGCAGGGGGACGTGCTGTTTGGGACGACCAACCTGTCACATGTAAACCTGGCCGCTGACGATCTGACCGAGACCTATCAAGGGTCGGGCTGGAACTCGCTGCCCGATGGCCCGATCAAGGATCCGGACGCTCATTGGACCGGCTTCTACTACGGCGTATTGGGATTCGCCTGCAGTCCGGAGCGGTTGGAAGATATCGGCGCGCCCTGCCCATCATCCTGGGCGGACCTGCTGGATCCAGTCTACAAAGGCGAAATTGTCATCGCCAGCCCCGCAGCCTCAGGTACCTCATACACGGTGCTAAGCGGCCTGGCCCATCTGATGGGTGAGGACGGAGCCTTTGAGTGGTACGCGGAATTTGATAAGAACGTGGCTCAGTACACCTCGTCGGGTAGCGCCCCAGGCAAGCTGGCCGCGGCAGGAGAATTTGCCATAGGTATCTCTTTCGCTCACGATATCCAGGTGCAGCAGCAGAAGGGCCTGCCTGTAGAGCTGAGTTTCCCATCAGAGGGTACTCCCTTCGAGATCGGTGGAATCTCGATCATCAAGGGCGCCAAGAATGAGGCCGCGGCTCAGGCTTGGGTGGATCATGTCTTCACGCCGGCGTTCCAGCGTTATCACAACGACGTTGCCAATCGCATTCCTGTGGTTGAGGGAGTGAGGTTGGCGGAAGGCACATTTGGTTTGGATGACGTCAAGCTGATCGACGGGTATGACCCAACCGAATGGGCCGCCGTACGTGATACGCTCGTCGCCAAGTGGCAGGAGGAAATTGGTTCAAAGCGGTAGATCGACTGAGCTCCACATGGGGGCAGGCATAGCCTGCCCCCTTTCGTTCGCGGACACTTCTCACTTGCCCCTTTCACAGCCCACTCGAAAACCTGTCCATGATTGAGCCCCTAACTTTTTCCGACCGGATCCGGAACCGCCGGCCACTGCTCATCATCGCGGGCATCCAGATCGTGCTGCTGGCCTTTATCGCCACTCGCGTCATGGATATCGTAATCGTCGAAGATTCTCGTACGGTCGTCGATGGGGTCGAGACGATAACCCTTCGACGTGAGTTGATTGGCGATCCATTGCTGTTCGTACTCGCCGCCTTCGGCATGGTCCTTCCCCTATCGTCCACAAGGCTGCGCCGTGAGCCGGTGATGTTGCTCGCGGTGCAGCTCATGATCGTCGCGCTGCTAATTTTTGTCCTTTGGCCGCTGGGACAGATCTTCGTGGAGGGCTTCGAGGGCACCGGTGAAGATAAACGGTTTTCACTTGAACACTATCAGCGCCTGTTCGAAACCCCAATGATCGTACGGGCGGCGCGCAACACGGTTTTGCTTGGCATCACTTCCGCGACGTTATCTACGTTGATTGGCGCGGTTGTGGCCTACACGCTCACGCTCACGGACATCCCCTGGAAGCGAATACTCAGGGTATTGGTGGTCCTGACGTTGGTGTCGCCGCCTTTCGCGGTGAGCTTTTCGTTCATTCTTCTCTTTGGTCGACGCGGCCTAATCACATACGATCTTCTAGGAATACGCGCGTGGAGCATCTACGGTCCCGATGGGATCATCATGGTCCAGTTGATCAGCAACATCCCGCTGGCCGTACTGATTCTCATGGGTGTGTTTTCTTCTATGGACCGGGATCTCGAAAACGCAGCAGAGGATTTGGGTGCAAAGACCTTCAGGCTGCTCAGGACGATCACCTTCCCGTTGGTTACGCCGGCGCTCCTGACCGCGTGGCTGCTCAATTTCATCTCATCCATCTCCGACTTTGGCAATCCAATGCTCATCGGAGGCGGGTTTCAGCTGCTTGCCCCTCAAGCGTATATCCAGCGCGTAGAGTTGTTTGACCCGCAGCTCAGCGCCGCGTTGGCGGTGCTGCTCGTGATTCCGGCGCTCTTCGCCTTCGCGTTGCAGCACTGGATCAGCAATCGCAAGTCGTACGTAACCGTGACAGGAGGAGCACGCACCGGGCATATTCGGAAATTGCCAGGATGGTTTAAATGGCCATTGTTTAGCATCGTGTTGTTCCTTGGAATGTTCAATTTGTTACTTTACGGTTCCATCTTTGTGGGGGCAGCCGTTAAGGCCTGGGGGTTTGATTTCTCGCTTACGCTGAGGAACGTTTCAGGCTTAGTGATCGCCATCCGCGAACTCAGAAACTCGTTGTTCGTCGCCGTGGTAGCGGGACTGTTAGGGGGTCTCATTGGAATTATTTTGGCCTCTCTCGTCACTCGCCGCCGTTTCGCGGGCCGAGGGGCGCTAGATTTTTCTGGAACGCTAATGTACGCCATCCCGGGTACAGTGGTCGGAATTGGGTACATCATCGCCTTCAATGCAGCGCCGTACCTCCTGACCGGGACCTTCATCATCATCATCATTGCTTTTGCCTTCAGGCGCCTACCCGTTGGCCTCCGGTCGGGAGTGGCAGCTGAAAAGCAGATCGACCCTCACCTTGAGGAAGCCTCGCTGGATCTGGGTGCCTCGCGGCCGCGAACTTTCGCAAAAGTTACCTTCCCATTACTGCGCACGGCATTTCTCGCCGGCGTGATCTATATCTTTATTCGCTCGATGACCGACTTGAGCGCAGCAATCTTCTTGAGTTCGGCTCGCACCCAACTCTTCACAGTTCGGATGTTCAATGTGATGGTCCGCGGCACTCCAAGTGAGGCAGCCGCCTTTGCTGCCTTACTTATTGTCATCATTATGATTGCACTGGGTCTGCTCGGCAGGCTTACCGGGAAGAGCTTCGTCGATCTCTTTAGGATTACATGATGACCGAATTCGCGACCGCCGCGATCCGGCTGGAAAATCTCTCCAAGCAATTCAAAGATGTAATCGCGGTTGATGATGTCAATCTCGAGGTGGAAGCCGGCACATTGGTCTGCTTGCTCGGCCCCAGTGGGTGCGGCAAGACGACGACGCTGAGGATGATCGCCGGGTTTGAGGATCCAACTGCAGGCAAGGTTTACATCGGCGAGGAAGATGTGACTCAGATGCCGCCCTATGCCCGGCCGACCGCAATGGTTTTCCAAAGTTACGCCCTGTTTCCACACATGAGCGTTTACGAGAACGTGGCTTACGGCTTAAAGGCGAGACGAACCCCGCGGGCCAAGATTCCAGGTATGGTTCAGGAAGCACTCTCATTGATAGAGCTGGTAGGACAGGACGAGAAGTCTCCCTCGCAGCTTTCCGGTGGACAGCAACAGAGGGTGGCCTTGGCCCGAGCGCTCGTCATCCGACCCAAGGTGTTGCTGTTTGACGAACCGCTCTCGAACTTGGACGCGCAATTGCGAGTACGCATGCGCGGCGAATTGCGTGAAGTGCAGCGTCGATTGGGGATCACCAGCGTGTACGTGACTCACGATCAGGAAGAGGCCTTCAGCATCGCCGATCAGGTGGCGATCATGAACCAGGGCAAGCTTACGCAGATGGGCACGCCGATCGAACTTTATCGCCGCCCAGCAGATCGCTTTGTGGCCGAATTCGTCGGCCTCTCGAATGTTGTGCCGGCGGAGCTGCTGGAATCGAACGCGGAGGGGGCCTCCGTGAGCGTATTCGGCCAGGAGATTCGCAGCCACCAGCCTCCCAAGGATCCCGAATCCCCCATCTCCGTCGTGTTGCGGCCCGAGGCAATCAGTATCGTGAGCGATAAGGACTCAGGCATCCCCGCTCGGGTGCGCTCCTTGGCTTACATCGGCCCAATCGCACGCTACACCGTGGCAGTCGAGGGGGACGGGACCGAGCTCATCATTGATCTCTCCAATCCGGGACCGGACGAGTTCTACGAAGAAGGCACCCCGATCCAGATCGAGTTACCGAAAGAAGTCCCGGCGTTGCTCAGCTAACAAAGTGGCGAACCGCATCCTCGCAGTCTGCCTCGACTTTGGCGACACCTTGGTCGACGAGACCTCCGAAATCAAGGACGAAACAGAGACCGCACTGCGCGCCGATCTCATTCCCGGCGCGGGTGAGCTTCTTCGTGAGCTGAAGCAGCGCGGCTATAAGCTGGCGCTGGTCGCCGACGGCCGTCCGGGGACCTACTCCAATGTCTTGCGGCAACATGCAGTGCACCAGCTCTTTGATACATTCGCCATATCCGAGGAAGTTGGTGTTGAGAAGCCGGATGCGCGAATGTTCGTGGCTGCGCTCGATGCGCTCGGCATCGACCGCGAGCACTACGATCGGACCGTGATGCTGGGTAACCGGTTGGAACGCGATGTCAGGGGAGCAAACGATCTAGGGATGGTCAGCGTGTGGATCGATAGGTCAGGCAGGTATAGCGCCGAGCCGGCAGATGAGTCGGAGGTTCCGGACTTTACGATTCACGCGCCGCTGGAACTGACAGACGTGCTGGAAAAGCTTGAACGGGTTCGCTAGGATTCGGTCCCTCAATTCAGGTAACAAACATGCACCTAGCCGAACATGCTCGATAGGCTTTCTGGCAGCTCCGCCGAATACCGATCGGCGCGGGATTGGTTCTGCCCCGGCACACCGCATTCCAGAGCCAGCCACCCGCCAAAACCAATTTCCTTCAAAGCTTGCAGGATGGGTCTGAATTCCGTACTCCCCTGTCCGGGCAATTTACGGTTGCTGTCCGCCAGGTGGACGTGGCCGATGTGCGCCTGGTTTTCCAGGATGGCAACCGGGGTATCCGGCTCCTCTTGCGCCATGTGAAAAAGATCCGCCACAATTCCAAGCCGGTCGTGAGCGAGCGGATCGATCAGCGAGCTGGCTTGCTCTAGGCGGTTCAGGAGGTGGGTCTCCTCCCGGTTGACCGGCTCGACCCAGAGCTGGACCTTCGCCTGGTTGGCCGTTTCGGCCAATATCTCCAGCTGTGCGCGAAGGAGCGCTCGCTCGAGCTCAATCGCAGTCTTGTAAGGTGACAGGTCGGGAAGCTGCGGGTCGAAAAAATGAGGCACATACACAACGCCGTTCGCACCAATCCTCCCCGCGAGCTCAATTGCCTCTGAGAGTTCCGCCATTGCTCGAGTGCGCTCTTCGGGTTCGGGGTCCAAGAAGCGGGATCGCCTGCCGTTGTTGATTGAGCTGGCGACAACCGTTCCTTGCTTACTCCGTCGCTCGATCTCGGCTGCCTGACCTGGAAGGTGCTCACTCCAGAACTCAATGCCCTGAAGGCCGAGATCGGCGGCCTGCAGGAAGCGATCTTCCAATGTGGGACCCGGCAACATATCCTCCTGGATGGCGACCTTCCAATCGGTCATAACTTGAAGTGAGCAAGAATATCGCGGACCCCTTCCGTGGTGGCGTCCATGGATATGTATTCGACTAGGTCCTTGACGTTTGAGTTGGCGTTTGCGGGCGCCCCGCTATGCCCAACGAGCCGTAGAAACGGCAGGTCGACGTCGGAATCTCCGACCCCAAGCATATTTCCCAGGGGGATTTCGACCATGCCCGCGAGATGTGTTAGCCCCTTGCCTTTGTCAACGCCGCGCGGCAGGACGTTGAGGCAAGAGGTCGAATAGACTAGATCCACGCGCTCGGAGAGCGGCCCCAGCGCCTGAGTGGTTAGGTCCCTGAGTTCCAATGTGCGCGAAGGATCATGAGCGAACAAGGTCAGGCTGTGGTGTTTGCCCGGCTGAATATAGGCGATCTCCTCTCGAACGAGGGTAGCTTCAAGGCGGGAGGTGACCTGCGGGAAACCGCGTAGGAATTCTCCAAGCTCGGGCAATGGCATGAATCGATAATCTGCAGGGACATAGATCCCTGCCCCATTTTCGTACACGCCGGGCAGATGCCCGTCAATCGCCTGCAGCATCGCCTCAAGGTAGGGTGCCGGTCGGCCGGTGCAAAAGGTAATCGCAGGCCGATCCAGATCACTTCTGGCGGATCGGTTCATTTCGCCCAGCTGAGAAAATAGATCGAGGTCAAGCGGTTGCGCCTCGCCACTGCTGACAACGCCGTCAATATCCAGAACGATCAAGCGAATTTCGCTCACGATCGGTTTAGCTGCTCCTTGAAAGGCCCAATGGGGGGATGGGCATCAGGTCGGGTGGGCTGGATTTCCAGCGCGAGAGTCGCTCCGCTTGACGGGTTCAATGTTTACCCTTAATTCGGTAAGGAATTGTAGCGAGCGGGATCACCGCTGACAATAGCCATCCGCTAAATCTTGACCGGTTAGAACATATGTGCTGATCTTGAGATCGGTATCCTTATGTCTTAGGAGGACAAAATGGCAACTTATCCGATACAGCACATCGAGATCTCCGCCAGCGATCCGAACGCCGCGGCCGAGTTCTACAGCAAGGTTTTTGGCTGGAAGATCGAGGTGGAGGAAAACATGAACTACATACAGTTCACGGCCGAGGAGGGCGGCATCGGCGGTGCATTCACACAGGTGAGCGATGAGAACCCCGCCGGCACGGTGCTCGCCTATGTCACAACGGAAGACATCGAGGCTTCGCTAGGTAAGATAAAGGCCAACGGCGGCAAGACCCTGATGCCCAAGACGGAGATCCCGGGCTTCGGCTACTTCGCGGTGTTTTCCGATCCGACGA
>JAPUGV010000004.1 GCA_027298025.1 Chloroflexota bacterium
TCCACCGTCTTCCAGACCGAGGGTATGCGTTCGCGCGTCCGCTCGGCTTGCTGGGCGCAAGTTATGTATTGTGGCTCGGCGCTAGCGTAGAACTCATCCCGAACAATCTTGGAGGAGCCGTCGGCGCACTCATGGCGCTGGGGGCCTTGAGCCTGTGGGCCTTGCGCGGCATGCAAAAAGAAATCACGACCTGGATTAAAGCCAATCGCCGGACGCTGATTGGAATGGAAGTGATTTTCGGAATTAGCTTTTTGGTTTGGGCATTCGTCCGGGCCAATAACCCTGAGATCCAATTCACGGAGAAGCCCATGGAGTTGGCTTTCCTCAATGGCATTCTCCGGTCGGAATCATTCCCGCCCTTGGACCCTTGGCTCTCGGGCTACGGAATCTCGTACTACTACTTCGGCTACGTGATGATCTCCCTGCTCACTCAACTAACCGGCGCTTCCGCGGCCATGTCTTTCAACCTGGCAAACGCACTGTGGTTTGCGATGGTGGCGATTGGCAGCTATTCGATCTTGTACAACTTGCTGGCCGCAAAGGGCCAAGCGCCAAATCGGTGGGTCCCGCTTCTGGCTCCGCTCTTTGTGCTGGTCGCCGGAAATCTGGAGGGGTTCCTAGACGTCCTGCATGCCAGACATATCTTCTGGCAGCAACTACCCAACGGCGTGATGCAGTCCAGCTTCTGGGAATGGCTCGATATCAAGCAGCTTTCGGAGCCACCCATATCGGAGGCGAGGTGGATCCCGGACCGTCACCTCTGGTGGTGGCGCGCCTCGCGTGTGGTGAGGGACGTCGATCTGGCCGGCGTCGATATTGAAGTGATCGACGAATTCCCATTTTTCACTTTCCTGCTGGCTGACAACCACCCTCACTTGCTAGCGATCCCCTATGTGCTGATGACGGTTGCCTTCTCATTGCAGATTTTCCTTGGCGGCGGACGCAGTGAGATGCGTTTAGTGGAATCGAGCTTTTCTCGGGCCCGAGTCGTGAGGGCGACCTGGGTGGTCGGCGGGATCGTGCTCTTCCTGATCTTGCTGCGTGGGATCCTGGGTGTGGCGGGGAGCGAAGCGCTTTCCGTGCTGGAGGCCATTCAACGCGCCTCGGTCGAAGTGTTGATCGCGGTCGCAGGATTGACCCTGGCCGGTGTGTTCCTGTTGGTTTTGATCGGGGTGCTGCCTGTTTCCTTGAGGCGGGAGGAGTTTGTATTTTCAGCCTGGCTGTTCGGCAGCCTGGCCTTCTTAAACATCTGGGATGCGCCGATCTATCTGGTGCTGCTTCTGGCGGCTCTGGCCTGGGTAAGCCGCCGAGATCGCTTCGGGGGGTGGGCGCCAAGGCTGATCTACACCGCCATTTCATTGGGAGCCGCGGCCTTCCTACTGTACCTGCCCTGGTGGACGAGCTTCGCCTCCCAGGCAAGTGGAATTGTGGCCAATTTGATGTTCCCCACCAGAATTCAGCAGTTTGTTGTGATGTTCGGCGTCTCCTTCATCCCGATCGTAGGTTGGCTCACCTGGCAAGGCTGGGGCAGAAAAGGGCATCGTGACCTGATCTGGAAGGTGGGGCTCGGCCTGCCACTCCTGCTGCTGGCCGCGGCGATCCTACTTGGCGCCGCGAACTATGCTTCAGTGATTGGGGACCCGATCCTGCTCGAAGGCGCGCTGCGCGGCCTGGGTGCCTCCGGCACCACCATTCAGGGTGGAATTCGCGCAGTTTTGGAGGAGGGCCTTAATCGCCGGCTGCTGTTCTCGGGGACCGTACTGGTCCTTGGTCTCACGCTTGGGGTGAGCGCCTGGCTATTGGTGGCTGCTGGCAAGGATTCGGGGGAGCAGAAATCGGACACCGTCCGGCCCTTTGTGATCCTGCTCATCGGGATTGGTGCGCTTCTGGTGCTTGCGCCGGAGTTCGTATACCTGCGGGACTTATTCGGCACGCGTATGAACACCGTATTCAAGTTTTACTTTTCGGCCTGGATTCTCTGGGGCCTGGCGGCTGCCTACGCATGCGTGGAGCTCTGGCCGGCCAGCATCCGGCTACCCCAAGTTGGCAAAGTGGTGGTCTTCATCCCGCTGGTGTTGGGTCTTGTTTATCCGCTCCTGGCGACCTGGACCAAGGCCAACGGATTCAATCCCGGCGGGGGCAGGACACTGGATGGGACCGCCTACCTCGCGGATCAAAGCGCAGCGGACTACGATGCGATCCAATGGATCAACGAAAGCCTGCCCGAGGGCGTGATCGCGGAAGCCATTGGGGGCAGCTACACTCAATTTGCGCGCATCTCGACCCACACCGGGCTGCCGACCGTACTGGGGTGGGGCGGACATGAAGTGCAGTGGCGAGGTAACGCCGAGCCGCAAGGATCACGCCAGGTCGACATCCAGCGTTTGTATGAGACATCGAGCTGGCCCGAAGCGGCTGAGCTTCTTGATAAATACGGAATCGACTACGTTTATGTCGGCCCGCTGGAGCTCTCGACCTACTTGAGACTGAACGAAGGCAAATTCGAGATCTTTATGGATAAGGTCTTTGACAATGGGTCGGTGCGTATCTACTCGAGAGGGTTTGCGGGATGACGGTGGCCGCTTCCAAGCATAAAAGTTCGTCCGAGGGTCAACCCTCCCTCTCGCTGGAAGTTTTGCTCTACACATTGGTCGTGCTGCTCGCAATGTGGCTGCGGTTAACAAGGCTCGATCTATATCCGTTGACGGATCGTGAAGCCGAGCATGCGCTCGCGGCCAGCACTTCGAGTGTCCCGCTTTCCGGCTCCGAATCTGCCGCACACCAAGCATTTACCAGCCTGGCATTTACTTTCAGCGGTGAGAGCGAAGCCGCCGCGCGCTGGGCTCCCGCGCTGGCCGGTGTGGGGCTGGTACTGACCCCGGCGCTCCTGCGGCGCCAAATCGGTCGCAGTCCGGCATTCCTGAGCGTCCTGCTGTTGGCGATTTCCCCAATCTTATGGACTGCCTCCCGAACTGCAGACGGAACGACCCTCGCAACCCTCGGCATCACCGCGGCTGCGTTCCTGCTGGTTAGTGGGCGAATCGAATGGTCGGCTGCTTTTCTCGGCTTGGCGCTGGTGTCGGGTCCCGCCGCGCTAACAGGCTTGACGAGCATCGGAGCGGGAGCTGGCGTTTTCGCGATTCTCCGCAGGCGGCGCACCAATCCGGGGGGGACACTCACTTACCCAATCCCAAATTCTCAGGCCTGGCTTCGAGGCCTCGCCATAGTGGGTCTGATCGCAGTGCTGGTAGCTACCGGGGCAGGGTTCTTCCCCGACTCGCTGCAGGGTATCTTCGAGGGGCTGGGAAGCTGGGTGAGCGGATGGTTTCAAAGCAGCGGAATTGCAGTCGCAACGCTATTGGTAATGCTGATCGCGTATGAACCGCTGGTTTCTGTGGCCGGGGGCATCGGCGTTATAGGCAGGCTCAGAAAGGGAAATGCCCTAGAAGCATTCTTGGCCAGTTGGGCGATGGGCGCCGTTCTTGTGCTCATTTTCTATCGGGGGCGGCAGCCGGCCGATATCGTTTGGACCGCCATTCCGCTCACCCTATTGGCTGCTCTCGTTATTAGCGCTTTGCTGGATAGGGTATTTCAGCCCGAGAATGTTTGGTTGGCATTGGGCTTTACGGGAGCGCTCGTGGCCTTGATGGCCTTCGCCTACCTCCAGATTCGAGCGGGGGTCAGTGGGCCGGGATCGTTTCAGTCCTTCCTGGGATTCCCCTCCCATTTCGCGGCTGCAGCCATGGGGATCGGCCTCGCTGCTCTGGCCATGATCCTGCTCGCGATCGGTTGGTCCAGGGAGATCGCCCAGCCCATTGTCGGCGCGGCTGTAATTCTGGTCTTGCTGGGAGCAAGCATTTCCGCGGGAGCCGCGCTAAACTTTGGAGAACCCACTGCGAGAGAGCTTTACCGCCCGCAAGCCAGTACGCTCGGCCTCAACGCCCTGCGCGAATCGCTGCGCACTCTGTCTCGAGCTGAAACTGGGCAGCCGGATGCGCTTCCGATCGAGATGGGAGATCGCCCCTCTTCGGCGCTTACTTGGGCGACGCGCGATTTCCCCGTATTTGAAGGCTCAGGGAGCCCCGCCATCGTGATCACGCGCGAAGGGGCCCCGTTGCCGGGCGAGTACCTGGGACAATCGGTCACGATCGGCGAAAGCTGGGGCTGGACCGGCTGGCTACCACCCGACTTGATGAGCTGGCTGGTGGTCCGCGATGCGCCGACTGTGCCCGATCGCTGGGTCCTGTTAGTTCGCAAGGACGTGGTCGGAGTAGAGGAATTACCTCCCGTTGAGCTCGAGCCCTGAGCGCGGCCGTCTCATTGCCATCGACGGCCCGGCTGCCTCGGGCAAGTCGACGCTCGCACAACATCTGGCAAACAAATTGGGATTTCTCTACTTCGATACCGGGGTCATGTATCGAGCGGCCACGCTCGCCGGCCTGCAAGCCGGAATCCCACCCAGCGATGAAAAGCGCATTTCAGAATTGGCCTTCGAGCTCTCAATCGATGTGCGTCCTCCGTCCAAGCCAGACGGTCGGCAGTACGATGTCATCATGAATGGGGAAGACGTGACCTGGGAGCTCCGGTCTGAAGCCGTGGATGCCAACGTTTCCGAAGTATCTGCCTACGCCAGAGTTAGGCAGGCCATGACGGAGAGGCAGCGAGAGATCGGCAGACGGGGCAGGGTGGTCATGGTTGGCCGCGACATAGGCTCCGTTGTACTTCCCGAAGCCGACTTGAAGATTTTTCTCGAGGCCTCGGTCAAGGAGCGCGCCAGGCGTCGACATGAAGAGCGGCTGGCCCGCGGAGAAGACGTTGAATATGAAGAGGTTTTGGAATCCATGCGTGCGCGCGATCGCATCGACTCCAGCCGTGATCTTGCCCCGCTACAAGCGGCCGAAAATGCAGTGATCATTGATTCCACCCATATGAGCTTCGAAGAAGTGCTGGAGCGGGCGCTCGAGCTCGTGCAAGGATAATTCAACGATCTCGGGAAGTGCTCCTGAGTTGCAGGTTTGCCAAGGGAGATCTCCAATCAATCTGAATCCATCGGCTCCAGATCCGCATGGGTGCCACTGTTGAAGTACGATCACGAACGTCTGGAGGGCAGGCGGAAGATCCTCCGATGGTTGATCCACCAGGCCGGGTATCGGCTCCTGGCCAAGTTCGGCACAGCCGAAAACCTTGAGAACCTTCCCACGGATGGACCGGCGATCGTGATATTCAATCACATCGCGTTTATCGATCCCATTGTGGTGCTGAGCGTATTGCCCCGAAACGCGGTCCCATTGGCGCGCCATGATGTGATCGGCGTCCCTGGATGGGGCATTTTTCCTCGCTTGTGGGATGTGATTCTCGTCCAGCGTGAAGAAGTGGACCGCGGTGCCCTGCGCAAAATGTTGGCCGTACTCGAAGCCGGCGAGGTGCTGCTGGTGGCGCCCGAAGGCACCCGACATCCCAGTCTACAGCGCGCTAAGCCCGGGCTGGCCTACCTGGCTCAAAAAAGCGGGGCTCCTATCGTGCCGGTCGCGATCGAAGGTACGGAGGGATATCCTACGCTGATTGTCGGTAAGAACGATCTGGTGCCGATGAACGTTCGTGTCGGGCGCCCGTTTCACTACACAGAAATGCAGGGGCGGTGGGATCGCGATCGCTTGCGAACGATGACCGACGAAGCGATGTACGTCTTGGCAGAGATGCTGCCGGAGGAGCGACGAGGGGTCTATTCGGATCTGAGCCGCGCGACGACCGATACGATTGTGATGTTGTGAAGCCAAACGGATCCGGGCTCCGTGGGGGAAGGGGACCAACGATCGGAACACCTGCACTTATGTCAAGGGATAGTTTGCTTGGGGCTTGCAGGAATGGATGCGTGTATAATGTCGATCCCGTCTTGCTGGCTCCATCTCAGCATTGAGATAGGGAGGTGTAAGGGAGCAACGAACATAGGCTAGAAAGGTAAGCGCAAGGCCCCGGCGAACCGCTGGGGTGACGGGGCAGAGGGCTCCCCGCCGCGTGGCGGGGCTAACCGGAACAATCCGGCGGCTCTCCACCGACGGACCGGGAAGATCGAAGGATCAGCGGATACCCTCCGGGCGTGCCACCGCCCGCACCTTTCTTCATTCGGTACCTGGGAACAATGCCGGGGCGGCAACGCCGCGGCCAAACCTCAGACAGTGGCATCAGCCCTGTAACCTAATTCAGGAGAGAATCGATGTGCGGAATTGTCGGCTATGTCGGCTCGCGCAATGCGACTCCCATTATTTATGACGGGCTCAAGCGCCTGGAATACCGCGGCTACGACTCGGCGGGCCTGGCGGTCGTACATGAGGGTAAGGTGGAGATTCGGCGCGATGCAGGAAAAATCGAGCGGCTAGGCGAACTCCTGGCCAAATCGCCCGTGGAGGGCACGATCGGCATTGGACATACTCGATGGGCCACACACGGCGAGCCCACCGCACGCAACGCCCACCCTCACACGAGCGAATCCGGTGAGGTGGTCCTGGTCCACAATGGAATCGTAGAAAATTTCCTCCCACTGCGAGAGGAGCTTTCAGCAGAAGGAGTCGAATTCAGCTCAGAGACCGACACGGAAGTGATTGCGCATCTGGTAGAGCGTTATTTGTCGGTGAATCCCGGAGGAGCCTCGGGAGAGGCTGGTGGGATCGTGGAGGCTTCGCGGAAAGCGCTGGGTCACTTGCGGGGCGCCCACGGAATCGTGCTGCTTTCCACCCGCGAACCGGACAAAATCGTGGCCGCTCGACTCGGCAACGCGGGAGGGGTAGTGATCGGCTTGGGTGAGGGAGAGATGTTCCTGGCTTCGGACATTCCCGCCATTCTTGAGCATACTCGCACGATGGCGTTCCTCGAATCGGGTCAGATGGCCGTTGTCACTCAGGACGGCTTCAAGGCTTATACCCTCGAAGGAGAACCGGTTGAGTTGGAGATCCAGACCGTCCCGTGGGATCCGGTGTCGGCTGCAAAAGGTGAGTACAAGCACTTCATGCTCAAAGAGATCTACGAGCAGGTGCGATCGCTCACCGATACGATCGGCGGCAGGGTGGATTTTAAGGCGGGTCGCGTGAGGTTTGAGCATCTGGAGCTTGATAAGCAATCGGCGCGCGACATCCGCAAGATCATCATTACTGCTTGTGGAACCGCGGCACACGCAGGCATGGTGGGCAAGATCCTGATCGAACGCATCGCCAGGCTGCCGGTCGAGGTCGACATTGCTTCTGAATTTCGCTACCGTGAGCCGCTGGTAGATGAGGGAACGGTCGTCCTGGCCATCAGCCAGTCGGGAGAGACGGCGGATACCCTTGCGGCCATTGAGGAGGCTCGTCATCGCGGCGCCGAAATCTGGAGCATTGTCAATGTGATCGGTTCGCAGGCGATGCGCGCCGCGGATGGATATATCGGCATGCATGCCGGCCCGGAAATTGGGGTGGCCTCCACGAAAGCCTATACCGCGCCCCTCGTCGATCTGTACATGCTGGCCGTGCTCCTGGCGGAGCTTAGGGGAACCATCGACGACGGCGAGCGACGGCGATTGGTTTCGGATTTACGGCGGGTGCCGGACCTGGTGGGGAGATGCCTGGATCGAGCCGACCAAGCGGAGCGGATCGCCCGCCGTCTGAAAGACATGGAGCACTGCCTGTACCTAGGACGAGGCATCAACATGCCGACCGCATATGAGGGGGCGCTGAAGCTAAAGGAAATCTCCTACATTCATGCCGAAGGGTACCCTGCCGGGGAAATGAAGCACGGCCCCATCGCCCTGATCGATGAGGAGATGCCGGTGGTTGCCATATGCCCGCAAGATCCCTGGTATGAGAAGACCGTCAGCCAGGTGGAGCAGACCAAGGCGCGGGGCGGGGTGGTGATCGCAGTGGCGACCGATGGAGATGAGCTAATCTCCGAGGTCGCCGATCACATACTCTGGGTACCGGAAACCCCCTGGCTGCTCAATCCGGTCACCGCCATCATTCCTCTGCAGCTCCTGGCCTACCATATCGGTGTGCTCCGGGGTGTGGACGTCGACCAGCCGCGCAACCTGGCGAAGAGCGTTACCGTAGAATAGCGCTGGATCGAGATCGTGGACGAACTGCCCAAAACTGCCACCGGCAAAATTCAGCGCTTTAAACTGCGCTAGCCGTCAAACATCCACGGCTCTGAACGGGCCTCAGCCAGATGTATGAGACCCTATGGATGCCGATGAGACCAGCAGACAAGCCCGCCCCCGCGAATATTAAGACGTTCTAACGCGAACCTAGTAGAATTCACATTCATGCCGCGGTTGGGCTTATCAAGCTTCCCACCCGCGACGATTCTCGAATGCCTGCGTATATAGGGTTGATCCACGGTGAGTGCGACAGATGAGTGATCACGAGGCACTGGTCGACGTTCGAGATGTCGTTAAGGACTATGACGGCCCACTGGGGCCAATCCACGCCCTCAAGAGCGTCAATCTGAGAGGAGGCACCGGTGAGTTTGTCGGCCTTCGCGGTCCGTCGGGAAGCGGAAAGTCGA
>JAPUGV010000040.1 GCA_027298025.1 Chloroflexota bacterium
CTCGAAGCGCTGGGGATCGAGCCCCTGACGAGCATCAAGGGGGTCACCCAGTCACCGATCGAGGGTGTTTCGTTCGCTCACACCTTCGGCGATGCGGAAGCGCCCAGCCATCGGCACACCCAGTACTTCGAGATGATGGGACACCGTTCGATCTACCACGACGGCTGGCGGGCGGTCTGCCCTTGGCCCGGAACCTCCTTCACGGAGGCCGGCATGCCCTTCGGAACGCCGATCCCGGCCGAAAAGCTCACCGAGTTGGATGCGACCGCCTGGGAGCTTTATCACGTGGAAGAGGACTGGGCCGAGAACCACAACCTTGCCGAAAAGCACCGCGACAAGCTGATCGAGATGATCGGCATGTGGTACGTGGAGGCCGGCAAATATAACGTGATGCCGGTAGACGGGCGTGGGGTGCAGCGTTTCGCCGAGCAGCGGCCGCAGCTCGCCGCCGACCGCACCTCGTACACCTTTTACCGTGGTACGCAGGCCATACCGCCCAACGCTGGACCGAACATCCTCAATCGCACGCACACCATCACCGCCGAAGTTGAGATCCCGGCAGGCGGTGCCGAGGGTGCGCTGCTCTCCTTCGGCGGCACCGACGGCGGCTTCTCCTTTTATATGAAGGATGGGAAGCTGCACCACGTCCATAACTATGTCGCAAGAGAGTACCTGAAGGTCGAGTCAAATGACCCGGTCCCGGACGGACGTCACGCCCTGCGCTTCGAGTTCGAGGCAACCGGGGAGCCGGACATGGCCAACGGCAAGGGCGCCGCCGGGCTTGCGCAGCTTTACATCGACGGCGACCTGGTCGGGCAGGAGGAGTACTCGGTCACGACCCCTATGAGCATGGGTCTCACCGGCGGCTGGGCGGTTGGAGCCGACCCCGGCGCACCCGTGGGGCCTTTCTACGATACGCCATTCGAATTCACCGGCACGATCTTCAGCGTGACCGTCGACGTGAGCGGCGAGGTGATCAAGGACGACGAAGCCGACTTCAAGCGCCTGCTGGCGCGGCAATAACAAAGGAGAAGTGTAATGTCACTCGTTGAATACGAACCCGGAACCACATTCCCAGGCGTGATCGGCCGCACGGTGGCGGAATCTTCGCAAGCCTGGCCCAAACCGTTGCGCGCGAAAGGTGGATCACCCAATGTGATCTTCTTCGTACTGGACGACGTCGGCTACGGCCAAATGTCGGCCTTCGGCGGCCTGGTCAACACGCCCAATATCGACCGCCTGGCCGAAAACGGGCTGCGCTATACCAACATGCACACGACGGCGCTTTGCTCCCCAAGCCGCGCCTGCATGCTGACCGGCCGCAACCACCACTCCAACGGCGTGGCCGCAATCATGGAGATGGCCACTGGCTTTCCTGGATACGACGGACGCATGCCGTTCGAGAACGGCATGCTCTCGGAGATGCTGCTCGAGGCCGGTTACAACACGTTCTGCGTGGGCAAGTGGCATCTTTCGCCATCCGAAGAGAGCACCCCCGCCGGACCGTTCCATCGCTGGCCGCTGGGCCGCGGCTTTGAGCGCTTCTATGGCTTTCTGGGCGGGGAAACCAACCAGTGGTTCCCCGACCTGACCTACGACAACCACTCTGTTCCGCAGCCCAAGATGCCTGAGGAGGGCTACCACCTGGATCAGGATCTGGCGGACCACGCCATCCAGTTCATGCTGGACGCGCATGTCAATGCGCCGGATAAGCCCTTCTTCCTTTACTACGCCCCCGGCTGCGCCCACGCGCCCCATCAAGTGGGCAAGGAGTGGATTGAGAAGTACAAGGGCAAGTTCGACATGGGCTGGGACGAGTACCGGGAAGTCGTTTTCAATCGTCAAAAGGAGCTCGGCATTTTCCCAGAGGACGCTGAATTGTCCCCCAGGGATCCCGACGTACCTGAGTGGGAGAGCCTTTCTGATGATCAGAAACACTTGTACGCGCGTTTCATGGAGGTCTACGCGGGCTTCCTTGAACACTTGGACCAGCAGATTGGGCGAGTGCTGCAGGCCATTTCAGATGTAGGTGAGCTGGACAATACGCTGATCATGCTCATTCCCGATAACGGAGCCAGCTCTGAAGGCGGCGTCAATGGAGCCTTCAACGAGATGAGCAGCTTCAACTTCTACTGGGAGACACTGGAAGATATCCTGCCGAAGATCGACGATCTAGGAGGTACCCGATCCTACAACCACTATCCGTGGGGCTGGTCTTGGGCGGGTAACACCCCCTTCCGCCGCTGGAAGAAAGAAGTTTACCGAGGCGGTTGCACCGACAATCTGATTATCTCCTGGCCAGCTGGCATCAAGGCCAAAGGGGAGAACCGGTCTCAATACGCGCATGCCATTGACATGGTGCCCACAGTGTTGGAGGCGCTCGGCCTTAAACCACCCAGGAGCGTGCGCGGCGTTTCACAGTCTCCCATTGAAGGCGTGAGCTTTGCACATACGTTCGATGATCCGTCAGCACCCACAAAGCACCACACACAATACTTCGAGATGTTCGCCACGCGTGCGGTCGATCACGACGGGTGGCGCGCGGTTTGTGGCTGGCCCGGGCCGAGTTATGCGGAGGGCGCGGAAAAAGGACGGTCGATCGGGGATGAGATCACCGATGAGCTGCTAGACGAGTTGGACAGCAACGATTGGGAGCTCTATCACATCGCGGAGGATCCGACCGAAACGCACGATCTGGCGGATAAACATCCGGAAAAGCTGCGCGAGATGGTGGCCCGCTGGTATACGGAGGCCGGCAAGTACAAGGTCCTGCCCTTGGACGGAACGCTGATGCAGCGCTTCCTTCAGGAACGACCACACCTGACGGCTGATCGTTCCCAGTACGTGTTTTACCCGGATCTCTCAGTCGTACCTATCGGCAGTACCCCTGCAACTTTCAACAGACCGCACAGTATCACGGCCGAGGTCGAAATCCCGGAAGGTGGGGCTGAGGGCGTATTGATTGCACAGGGAGGCGTGGCGGGTGGTTTCGTGCTCTTCGTGAAGGACAAAAAGCTGCACTACATCCACAACTACCTCGGCCTTGAGGAATATCGTGTCACGTCATCCGAGGAAGTGCCGGAAGGACAGGTCATATTGCGCTACGAATTCGAGCCGACCTCCCCTCCCGAGCCCCGCAAGGGTAGAGGTGCCGGCGGCCGCGGCCAGCTGTACTTCAACGGCGAGCTGGTGGGAAACACGGAATTCCCAACCACCGTGCCGACAACCTTTGGTATCGAGGGCTTGAGCGCTGGGTACGACTTCGGCGAGGCAGTGTCGCACGAGTACCGTGCGCCATTCGCCTTCACTGGCGAACTCAAGCAAGTAACGGTCGATCTGTCTGGTGACCTGATCAAGGATGACGAGGCGGCCCTTCGCCAGCTGATGTCGGTGCAGTAGTGGAGGTCCCCAGTTCGTTTTAAGAAGGAGGCAGCAAAAGTGGCCGAGCAAAAACCGAATATCTTGATCCTATGGGGCGACGACATCGGCTGGTACAACATCAGCCACAACAACCGTGGCGCAATGGGGTACGCGACACCGAATATCGACCGCATTGCGCGGGAGGGCATTGATTTTACTGACTATTATGCCCAACAGAGCTGCACGGCCGGTCGGGCGGCCTTCATCACTGGACAAAACCCCGTCCGCACCGGCCTGACAAAGGTCGGTATCCCGGGTGCGGACCTGGGATTGCAGGCCGAAGATCCCACGATCGCGGAGCTGCTCAAGCCGCATGGCTACCTCACCGGCCAGTTCGGCAAGAACCACCTCGGCGATAAAGACGAGTTCCTGCCGAGCAACCACGGCTTTGACGAGTTCTATGGCAATCTCTATCACCTGAATGCCGAAGACGAACCGGAGCATCCGGACTATCCAAAGGATCCCGCGTTCCTTGAGCGCTTCGGCCCGCGCGGTGTGATCCACTCTTTCGTCGACGGGCGCATCGAAGACACTGGCCCGCTCACTAAAAAGCGCATGGAGACCATCGACGACGACGTCACTAACCGGGCGATCGAGTTCATTCGGAATGCTCACAAAGAGGGCAAGCCCTTCTTCGTCTGGTGGAACGCCACCCACATGCACCTGTGGACGCGCATCCCCGAGGAAGCCGAGGGCATCAGTGGCCAGGGCTTCTACAACGATGCCATGGTCCTTCACGACCAGAGTGTCGGCAAGTTGCTCGACCTGCTCGATGAACTGGGCATCTCCGAGAATACGATCGTTCAGTATTCGACCGACAACGGCCCGCACTACAACACATGGCCGGACGGGGCAATCAGTCCCTGGCGCAGTGAGAAGAACTCCAATTGGGAGGGCGCCTACCGCGTCCCTGCGTTCGTGCGCTGGCCCGGGAAGTTCGAGGCCGGCAAAGTGATGAACGGCATCGTCACCCACCAGGAATGGCTGCCGACGCTGCTGGCGGCGGCGGGCGAGCCGGACATCGTTAATAAGCTAAGGCGGGGACACGATGCTGGGGATAAGAAGTTCAAAGTCCACATAGATGGCTACAATCTGCTTCCCTACCTAACCGGCGAGACAGACGAGTCGCCGCGAGAGTTCTTCTTCTACACCAACGACGACGGCAAGATCGTAGCCATTCGCTACGGAGATTGGAAGGCGGTCTTTGCCGAGCAGCGCGCCAAGACGCTCCAGCTCTGGGCCGAGCCCTTCGTTGAGCTGCGCCTGCCGAAGATCTTTAACCTGCGGCGTGACCCCTTCGAGCGCGCCGACTTGAATGCGAACGGTTACTGGAATTGGATGGTCGAGCATGTATTCGTGATCTACCCGATGCAGGCGCTGGCGGCGGAGCAGCTTCAAAGCTTCCTCGAGTTTCCGCCACGCCAAGAGCCGGGCGCTTTCAACCTTGACGGTGTTCTAGCAAAGATGCAGGCAGCCACCGACGGCGGCCTGCACTAATCAGCGGCGAACAGAAAACCGGCCACCAACTGATTCGCTGCTTCTGAGAAGCGCTCTGAACCAGTGGTGGGCAAGGGGCGGGCCGCTGTCCGCCTCTTGGTCCGAGCGTCTGATTCGGGGGCACTACGTTAGTGGGCGTTCCTTCTCCCCATGAACAGGGAATGCCATCATGATTTTCCGATATTGAGGAGGATTTGAAATGTGCTGTTTCTTTGTTGTACTTGTGTCCGCGGGTCCCCGAGTCGCCAGCATTATCTGGTGGCTTGTCCAACCCATTCGATGGTCGCTGGCTTTCGGCTCGGTCATCTGGCCGATCCTCGGGATCATCTTCCTTCCGTGGACGACGCTGTTTTATTTGATTGTTTTCCCGGGCGGAGTCGTTGGACTGGATTTGCTTTGGCTGGGGATCGGCGTCGTGGCAGACGTCGCATCTTACACCGGAGGCGCCGCTCGACGGCGAGATTTAAGCTACTACCCAGCTAACTTGCCATAGATTCGGCAGCCTACCAACGAGAATTTGCAGCAGATCTTCGGCGATCTGATTGGCCGGTAGGGCTCTGCTGAGAAGATGCCGGTCGAGGATTAGACGAGAGATTGAGAGAGGAATCAGATGTCGAAGCGTACCGTAATTGTTGCGATTGTCGTAGGCTGTATTCTGCTTGCGGTTGCTAATGTATCTCTCTGGGCAACGCACAGCCTATTCAATCCAGAGCGATTTGGTGCACTGGTCGCCGAGGGGCTTCAATCGGACCAGGCGACTCAGGCCATCGCCACGGGGGTTGTCGATCACTTGCTGGCGGACCATCCGGCTGGCCGAGCTGTCGCCGGCTCCTTGGCAGAGGAATTGCTGGCTACGCTGCTTCAACATCCATTGCTTACAACGGTTGTCGAAAAAGTAGCTGCCGGGGCCAATCTGGTTCTAACGACAGATCTACAGGATATCGTCCCGATGGACTTACAGAAAATCGTTCCCTACGTTGTGGGTGTGATTTACGCAATCGATCCGGACCTAGCGGAACAGATCTCGGCCGAACTGACGTCGAGTCCGCTAGCGATATTAAGTCCTAATGAGCTACCTAATCTTCGTAGAGCGAGCAGGGTCCTGCCCTGGTTCTGGCCGCTTGCTGGACTTGGCGCGGTGGGGCTTTTCGTGGCCGCGATTCGATGGGGGCCGAATCGTGCAAAATCGATGGTCTACGTTGGCACGGGGATCGCCATCATCGGAGGACTCATGCTCCTTTTCGTCCCAGCGATTCGATCTGCGAGTACGGGCGCTATTACTACTTCAATGGGACGAATCGTGGTTGGTGAGGTAGTCGATACCCTACTTCGCGGCTACGCGATCCAAGATGTCCTGCTGATTATCGCAGGTATCGTCCTCGTTATCGAGGGTCGTCGACGTCTGGCGGATAGTGAAGTGATTTCAGAAGATCAAGGCGAAACTACGCAGTAGGAAAGCGGGCTCCACGACATCTCTGTAGTTTGGGTCGATCGCCGCGGGCTGGAAGGACTCCAGAATGATGCGGCTGAGACGCGTGCCGCGGTGGACGAACTTAGGTCGGAAATTATCGAGGGCGGCGTCTCGATCGTGACCGAGTGCACATCCAGGCTGTCCGCGCGCATCGACACTGTCCAACGCCTGTTGGGGGAGCTGGACACACAGCTGGCCGCCCTGAAAGCCCGTATCCAGGAGACGAAACAAAGTTACCCAGGAACACTAGATTGGGCATAGGAGAGCATTTAGATGGCAAGTGTGAAAGAAAAGATTGAGGCTGCTCAGCCAGGCGATCCGCCCCACCCGGGAATGGTTTGGATCCCTGGCGGTACGTTTCGCATGGGCTCGGAGAACTTTTATCCGGAGGAGCGACCCGTGCACCAAGTAACGGTGGATGGATTCTGGATCGATAAGTATCCAGTGACCAACACCCAGTTCGCGCGCTTCGTGGATGAGACCGGCTACGTCACTGTGGCAGAGCGGCCCCCAGACCCCGAAGACTTCCCGGGCGCGCCCGCCGAAAACCTTGTGCCGGGTTCGCTCGTGTTCCACAAGACGGTGGGCCCGGTCGACTTGCGCTATTACGATAAGTGGTGGGACTGGGTACCGGGAGCCTGGTGGAGAGAACCGGAAGGTCCCGGTAGTGACATCGAGCGCCGTAAGCTCCACCCGGTGGTGCATGTGGCCTACGAGGATGCGGCCGCCTACGCCGCTTGGGCCGGAAAGTCGCTAGCTACCGAGGCCGGATGGGAGTTTGCCGCGCGAGGGGGTCTTGACAGTAAGAATTTCACGTGGGGTGACGAGGACTTTCCAAATGGGAAGGTCATGGCCAATTCCTGTCAAGGCCAATTTCCCTGGCAGAATTTGAACAATTATAGATTTGAG
>JAPUGV010000041.1 GCA_027298025.1 Chloroflexota bacterium
CAGTCGCGAGCGCGGCGGGACCGCAAAAGTTATCCTCCTGCGGGAAAAACGGCACGTTCCTGACCTCCGCCTCCATGGGCAGAGCACCGGGAGAGTGGGTAAGCTCTGACGTTTGTGGAGCTGCGCAGGCGCTAAGCGCAAGAGCACTCGCCGCTAAAAGAGCGACGAACGAGAATTTGCCCCACATGAAAGACTATTTCGCCTTCTTATTGACGAAGGGAAATACGTCCGTCAGGCCCAAGAGATCCGTGATCAGGAGCACTAAGAAGATGATAAGAATTGCGCCCACGATCACGCCGACGCCCCCCTCGCCTGCAGGGAGTTCATCCAGTCGGCCAGCTATCTGCTGAATTTCCTCGTTGGACAAACTGGCCACACGACTCGCGGCCTCCTCTGAATTGATACCCAGCAGAACCAACTGCTTCTGGACGTCGTCACGCAAGATAAAGCTCTCGACCCTTTCCCGATCGCTGGCTGGGTCGGCGTGTTCGAGGACCTGATCTGTGGTGACCATCTTGGCCTGGGCCAGTCCGATCGGGGCGACATTCATCACCATCAGGAGGGCCAAAGCAATAGCCCCGACTTTCTTGAATATCCTCATCCGCATTGTTCGCATACTCCAAGGATGACGTTTGGTTATGCAGTTCCGCACTGCACGCGACTCGTTTGGGACGCGCGTGTATCGAAACTCTGTTGAGGTAGGAGCTTACCAAGTCGACGTAAACGACCTATTAACCGCCTGCGGCCTTAGCAAACTAGCGACAGTGGGAATGTCTGTAAGGGGTCAAAAGTGAGCCTCAGCGCCACATCTATTTTACGTCAGCTGCTAGGGGTCGAGCGGACGAAACCCGGCGAAAGCAGACCATTGACCGCCGAACTTCTGGTGCTAGGAGTATAGCTGTTGCGGCCGGTGACGAACCTGATAGCCTCTTGCTAGCCAGGAGCGGACCCTTAGAGATGTCGTAGACTCCGAGCCGCCGTCAGTTGTACTCTTCCTGGTGACAGGCCCCAAGGGGGCTCAGCCATGACCAAGAACGTCCAGCGCAGACTTGCCGCAATTATGGCCGCCGATGTGGTCGGTTACAGCCGCCTCATGGGAGAGGATGAGACGGGCACGCTCCAGCGGCTCAAATCTCTCCGTAGGCAGTTGGTGCAGCCAAGTATCATTGAGCACAGTGGGCGTATTGTTAAGCTCATGGGCGATGGGCTCTTAGCCGAGTTTCCGAGCATCGTCGAGGCCATCCAATGTGCCGTGGACATTCAAAGGGGCATGGCGGAGAGCGAACCCGGCTTGCCCGAGGACCAGCGAATTTGGCTGCGCATCGGTGTCAACCTTGGAGACATTATTGTCGAGGGTTCCGACATTTACGGCGACGGCGTAAATGTGGCTGCGCGGTTGGAAGGGCTCGCTGAGCCGGGCGGCATCTGCCTGTCAGGCATGGTCTACCAAAGCGTAAAGGCAAAACTCGACCTGGATTTCGAAGACCTGGGCGAACAGGCGGTCAAGAACATCTCGGAGCCGGTACGGGTGTACCGCTGGACCGACACCTCCGCTGTCCCGGTGAGCGACACGGCGCATGCGGAGGGCGCGCTTCCACTCCCCGACAAGCCGTCTATCGCCGTGCTGCCCTTCACCAACATGAGCGGCGACGCCGAGCAGGAGTACTTCTCGGACGGCATCACCGAAGATATCATCACGAGCCTTTCGTATATCCACTGGCTCTTTGTTATCGCACGCAACTCATCGTTCGTGTTCAAGGACAAGGCCATCGATGTGCGCGAAGTCGCACGGAAACTCGGGGTGCGTTACATCCTTGAAGGAAGTGTTCGGAGGGCAAACAACAACGTCCGAATCACTGCGCAGTTGATAGACGCATCGACGTCGGCACATCTATGGGCAAGCCGGTACGATCGCGACCTCACGGACATTTTCGCCGTTCAGGACGAAATTGCTCGCAGCGTCGTCGCCGCAATCGAACCAGAAATCCTCGCGGCCGAAGGTTTTCGCGCACGCACTCGGTCGGAAAAGGACGTCGATGCGTGGGATCTCGTAATGCGGGCGTTGTCCAGGTATTGGCGAATGTCCAAGGACGACAGCAGCGCGGCGATTACTCTGTTCGAGGAGGCCATCGAAAACTATCCGGAGTATGGCCCCGCTCACAGCTTGCTGGCGTTCGCGCTTCTATTTGCGGGTCATATGGGATGGAGAGACTTGGCGCCGGCACGCGAACGGGCCGAGCAGCTGGCGAGGAAAGCGATCAATATCGATGACCTAGACGCCTGGGCACATATTGCTATGGGGTACTTGCACGCGATAAATCGACTCACGGAAGAGGCAGTGCTGGAATTCACCAAGGCAGCCAACCTCAATCCGAACTTTGCGCTCGCGTATGGTTACCGCGGCTTTGCTCTCGCCCATGCAGGACGTTCTGACGAGGCAATAGCGGACGTTGATTTGGCGCTCAATCTCAGCCCAAAGGAGGCTCAGAACGCAATATTCGTTACCGCTGCGGGTGTAGCTCACTACTTGGCCGGCCGTTACGACGAAGCGGCGGCTT
>JAPUGV010000042.1 GCA_027298025.1 Chloroflexota bacterium
GGCTTCTCACAGAAGATGTGCTTGCCGGCTGAGGCAGCTTCCTGGATGATCTGGGCGTGGGTATCGGTCGAGGAGCCGATTGCCACGGCGTGTATTTCCGGATCGTTCAGGATCTCTCGGTAGTCCTCAACGATCTTGGGCACGCCGAACTGGGCGCCCACCTCTTGCGCGGATTGCAAAACGACATCTGCCACCGACACCAGCCTCGCTGTCGGCATTCGCGTGGCCAGGTTTTCTGCATGGATTCTTCCGATCCGGCCCGCGCCAATAAGACCGACGCTAACGGTTTGCTCACTCATATGCCGGCAAGATCCGAACTTGCGCGTTCATATCTGCTAGAGCGGCTCACACTCCCTCTAGAGCCCAATTTTCCTTAGATAGGCGCGATTTCGGCTCGCGCTCTCTTTGGGCGCACCCATGCCAGGCAACACGTCTTGCTCAACGACGATCCAGCCGCTATAGCCTTGGTCCTCGAGAGTGGAGAGCACGCCAGCAAAGTCAACATCTCCCTTCCCAAGCTCAGCGAAGACACCCTCGCGGACAGATTCAAAATAATCCCATCCTTCCGATCGAGACCGCACCGCAACTTCGGGATGGCAGTCCTTGAAGTGCACATGCCATACTCGATCGGCATAACGCTCGGCGGCCTCGACTGGGTCGCCACCCCCGAATGCGTAGTGGCCAGTGTCCAGACACAGCCCCAACAGGCCGCGGTCGGTGCGCTCCATTAACTGTGCCAGTTCCCAAGGCGTCTCGACATAGCCAGCAGAGTGGTGGTGGAAGACGGTCCGCAGCCCAACCGCATCCCTTACTGCCCCCGCGATCTCAACCGCCCCTTTGGCGAAAACCTCCCATTCGCCCTCACCGATCGCGTGCTCCGGTCGAATTCGGCCTGCATTTTCGGTGCGCGACGCCACCGCGCCGTTGTCATCCGAAAGTATGATGAACGGGTCCTGGCCAGACACGGCGGCCAACAACCGCGCGGCCCGCAGTGCTCTTGAAGTTCCATCCGCGTGCGCTTCGGCATTCGCCAAGGCTACGGGAACGAAGGCTCCAACCAGCTCCAGCTCCCGAGCCTCCAACTCCTGACCTAGCTTTTTGGGATCGGTGGGGAGGAAGCCCCAGTCTCCTAGCTCGGTGCCGTCGTATCCGGTCTCTCGGATCTCATCCAACACCTGGTCATATCCAGCGGTGTCGCCCTCGGGACCAAACTCAATCACGCCCCAGGAGACCGGCGCGTTCGCAACTTTGATCATAGCGGATGCCTTATCTGGATTGAGCGGAACAAGCGCAGCCTGGAGGGAACTCCCATTATCCGGCCGCGGTTGGAATCCAACTTAGGCGCGGGCGACTTAACGATCGTGTTCGCTCAGAACTTGCGCGTCCACTCCTTCGGCCAGCGCTCGACGACGACCTTTTCTTGAGTATAAAACTCGACGGCATCCCGGCCTTGACCGTGCAGGGTGCCGAAGAAGCTGTCGCGCCAGCCGCTGAATGGGAAGAAAGCCATCGGTGCTGCCACGCCGATGTTGATGCCGATGTTGCCCACCTCGGCCTCGTATCGGAACTGGCGAGCCGCGGCCCCGCTGCTGGTAAACAGGCTTGCCATGTTGCCGTAATTACCCGTGTTGACCAGTTCGATAGCATCCTCGATGGTGTCAACATGCATGAGCCCTAGAACCGGTCCGAAGATTTCGGTCTTGAAGAGTTCGCCTTCCTTAGGGACACCATCCAGGACCGTTGGCCCTATGAAATTGCCCTTTTCATAGCCCTCGACCTTCGGATCCCGGCCGTCCACCAGGACCTTGGCACCCTCGGATTCGCCCTCCTGGATCAGGCTCTGGATGCGCGCCTTACTGTCCGGCGTGATCACCGGGCCCATCTCAACCCCCTCGTCTAGGCCGGAGCCGATCACCCGCTTCGCGGCTGCCGCGGCGATGGCTTCTGCGAATCCGTTGCTGCTCTGGCCCACCGTGATAGCCAAAGACGCGGCGAGGCAGCGCTGGCCGGCGTTGCCGAAGGCGCTGTCGGCCACGATTCGAGTTGACATATCCAGGTCGGCGTCGGGCATCACGATGATCGGGTTTTTGGCCCCACCTTGAACCTGAGCTCGCTTCCCATTCGCAGCCGCCTGGGCGTACACATGTTTGGCAACCGGCGTGGACCCCACAAAACTGATGGCCCGGATCGTAGGATGCTCCAAAATTGCCTCCACCGTATCCTTAGACCCGTTGACCATGTTCACAACCCCCTTGGGAAAGCCCACTTCCTCAAGGAGTTCAAAGACTTTAACCATCGTGAACGGGACCTTCTCAGAAGGCTTCACGACATAGGTGTTTCCACAGGCCAGGGCGTAGGGCATAAACCAGAATGGGATCATTACCGGAAAATTGAACGGACAGATCGCCGCCCCGACGCCGATCGGCTGACGTATCATAAATTCGTCGATGCCGTGCGCAATGTCCTCCGAAATATAACCCTGCATCAAGGTCGGGATGCCCAAGGCTACCTCCACGTTTTCGATTGCCCTGCGCAGCTCGCCCCTGGATTCGCCAAGCGTCTTGCCGTTCTCCAGGGTGATCGTGCGTGACAGCTCCTCGAAATTAGCTTCTAGCAGGTTCTTGAGTTTGAACAGGTATTGGACTCGCTCTACCGCAGGAGTTCGACGCCAATCCACAAAGGCCGTTGCCGCGGCCTGCGCGGCCTGGTCGACCTCTCCCGGCGTAGAAAGCGGAACCCGGCCGAGTGTTTCTCCTGTGGCCGGGTTTGTGACGTCTAGGTGCTCCTCCGCAGACGAGGTCTGCCAATCTCCGTCAATATAATTCTTTATCTCCTCCATCCAACTACCTCCGGGAACGACCGCATAAGGGGTACCCTGCTATTATCACCTATCACTCGCCTAGGCGAAGGCCGAGGAATCGAGAATAGGCAAAGATTCAGGCGCGGGAGGTTGTTTTTAATCGTCGGTCCGGACTCGGTTGAGGCGTTTCTTCGCGCGCCGAATCTGATAGGTCACGTAATCGAGATCTTGGCCCGATCCGCGGCCGAAAAACTGCCATTGAGGAAAGTTGAAGTCGGAGGTGACCGAGCGGGGCAACAACAATACCGCCTGAAGGAAGGCCTCCAGGTCCGGCACATTATAGATGTTAACCTCATATCCCCACTGATCCATCCGATCGAAGAGCTCGCGAAGGTCGGGTAGCTTCCAACTAATAGAAAACCGGTTGATGCCCCAGCCAGCCAGCATCTCCAGAGTCTCGTGGGCTGGCTCCGGCGTGGCCAGCAAGAGCGGTCGTAAAAAATCGATCGGGGCCTGAAGAATCGACTTCGGGTGCGCAGTCGACAGGCGCCGGAACCCCTGTTCTTTGAGGGCCTCGACATTGGCGTTAAACCACAGGTCCTCATCCTGAAACCTAAGCACTTCAACCAGCTCGATCACCGAATCTAAGATCAGGTCACCCGCCTTCAGATCTAACTTGATGGCCCGATCGTTTTTCTTGATCTTCTTGAGGGCCGACTTAAGCGTGAGCCATCGTTCATCCGCAAGCATTGGGGCATTGGCAAAGGAATCGTGCCGCAAGATGGCCTCGACGCCCTCCCGGTCCAGCTGCACGTCCACCTCCGCCCAGCGCACATCCGACGCGAGGAACTGCCGCATGTTTGAGTCGTCGTTCACGCCGTGCCAGGCAAGCTGCACGTGCGACGGAAGCGCGTTCTCGTGCGGGATCAGTTCTGCCAAGCGGTAGTGCTTACCGCGAACCGTCCCTCGAGGGACACGCCCTGACTGGTAGATCGTGTTCGCGTGCAGCAGCAACATCCCACCGTCCGGATCAGCTTTGGCCAAGGCCTTGAGATTGTCTGGCTCGTTGTCGACGAATGCGAAAACGTGGTATCCCTGCTCTTGGAAGTGTCGGAGGCCAGCCACCTTGACCTGCGGGACGCCGTCCTCCCATTCACCTTGGTTCATATAGAGCAGGTCGTCGTCGAAATGAACTCGATAAGGCTTCCCGATCTGGTTGAGTGATCGCAGCGTATCTTCGCGCAGCGCCTCTGGCCGCCCGGTCACCATACCCACGTAGGTATTAGGCTGGAGCTGGAACCAACGGACCATTTCGAACACCCCTTCAAACGGTCTCTGCATTTCGTGGATGGCTTCGGGACTCCATAGATTCTCAAGGTACCAGGCCAGTATTTTCTTCCGAGCCCGCCTCGATAGCTTCTGCTCATCCAATAACCGCTCCACATCGTTCTCATGCACATCAATGTCTTCGAGCCTAAGCCTTTCAAAGTAGCCGGTTGAATGCTCTCGGTCATAGGCCCAAAGCAGCCTGAGAATCAGATGCCGCATATCGATGATGGCCCCATCGATATCCGTGAGCAGGAGCAGCTTCTCGCCGGGGAATTCGTATCTAGCCATGTCAAAAGAAACCGACAACGAGTGCATCCAGGAAGTTGCCATCAGCGCACCCTCTCACATTCGAGTTGCTCGAACGGGCCTGCGTCTAGTTTCACCAACTCTTGTAACCCCTCCACCCGATAAGATACGCGCTCCGGGATCCACCGAAACAGCTTGGGCCACGGAACCAATCGCTCTGATGTGATCCGTATGGTGCGATTGAACTCGTAGGTGGGTACAAAGGCGTGC
>JAPUGV010000043.1 GCA_027298025.1 Chloroflexota bacterium
CGCGAAGTAGCGCAGGGCGCGTAGACTCGGGAGAAAAAAGTACGCTCCTCCGCGCATAGTGACGAAGCGCGGCAGCCCCGAGACACGTTGCCGCAAACCGCCTTCTTGCGGGAGGTTGAAGTCGCTGGTCACCTTGCATCCCGGTATTGGCTCGCGATTGCCGAGCAACGGATCGCTCTCTCCAGTCATGCCGGAGAACTTGGTGTTCGCAATCCAGGCGTTCTGCACGAACTCGAACTGACGCGAGATATTCGCGTTCAGGCATATGAAGTGCAATCCGCGCTCATTCTCGTCCTCGGACCGTGGCGCGAACGCATCTTCGCGCGGAAGCGGAGGACCATAGCCGCGCCCGCGCCGTAGAATGCGGTGGAAGCGAACGGAGGACATGAGATCGTATCGGAAGTTCTGCGACCCGAAACCCAGCGATATGATCAGCTTTTTCAGCAAGCTGGCGGGACGCTCGGGAAGGTCGATATTGCGCGGATTCGCCCGGCGTATATGTGCGCCGAACGGGCACAGCACACCTGCCGGATCGCTGTCGAACGTAAACTGATTCATCTTCGATCTGACGCCGGGAATGGCCTCTTTCTGTAAAGGAACGAGAGGGATTCCGTCTGGCGCCCGGCCGATCATCGCTGAGGCCAGCTTCTCTGCTTCTGCGGCATCGCCGCCAGCTTGCTGGATGTTGAACTGCCAGAACGTCCACACATGCTCATGCAATTGGCGCATCACGATATACGTACCATTCCGGCCCAGAGCCTTCATCTTAGGCGCATCGTGCGCGGCCAGCAATCCTTCGGTTACGGCCATGGGATCCAGCAACGGGCGATCGGTGATCTTCCCGTACTCGTTGGGATATCCGAGCAGGAACTCACCGAGCGAGGTGAGGTTGGTGTACTCAACCTGAGTCGTTGGCGTTTCTCGCTCCTGCTCCCAATCAATCTCTGGCTGGCTGATTCCATCGGCGAAACCGAATGGCTCATCCGCGGTCAGCCTTGCGACGTCGAGAGTTTGCACTTCGAATGCTTTCTCCCATTGATCGCTCATCGACGCCTGCACCAACCCATCGAAGTGCTCGTCGGCGCCAAATAACATCACCAGGAGATGCGGCTCACCGCCGGCATGGCCCCACTTCCACTTCCCCGCCGCATTACCTCCGACATCGCCTAATTGGCGCCCCCGGTATTCTGTCGCCATGCCTGTGCGAAACTCGTGCGAAAACTGTTCGATGATGGAAGGCGCAACGCCGATGGCATCGAGGCCCGGCGCCGTAAAGGCGACGTGCAGGGCGGTTTTGGGCTGCGGATGAATCTTTAGCGCGGTGGTGACCGAAATGGAGCGCAGCCAGGCTCGAGCGGCGGTCGCGTCTTTCACGTGCAGGAGGTCGTAGCGGGCATTCTCCATTCGACTGTAGCCGAATCGCACCAACCCTTGAACGTCCGCGTAGTCGACTTCGCTAGGTATCGTCGCTGTCACAGAAGCGCCACCCATTCGCGGGCCTCCTGATCGCTCACATTCGAGGCTTTCAATCCCTTACGGATGCGGTCATTCCTGGCTAGATCGATCGCCGTCAAACCGGGGTACGCCTTGTACCACACTTGTGTGGGGATGGTGTGGCGGCGCAGGTATTCCTTGTACTTTCGTTCGTCGGCACTTCCATCCCTGATAAGCCAATTGGTCGTGGGGTAGCCGAGTCCGCTGCCGAAGACCGCGTTTAGACCGAAGCCGGTCTTGTTGATGAAGTCGTCCATATAGCTGTCCAAACTGCCGTCATAGTTACTGAGAAAGATCACTCGCTCAGTTCCGGCGACAAAGACCCAGCGTGCGAAGTGAATCGACCGGATACGGCCCAAGAGGCCGGCCCACACGATATGCCGCGCGGCATAATCAACCGTGAGGAGCACTCCGAAGATGGTCAAGAGGCGCACGAATCCCGGCTTCAGGCTGCCCATGGCACTGAATTGATTCGTCACGTCATGATCCTCCAGACGCGACAGGTCGTCTGAGTATTCTTGATCCACAGTAGGCGTGACTTCAGGATCCGTCTTCTCCAGGTGGCGAAGAATGAGTACGTAAAACGGCAGAAGGAAGACGAGCAAGGGCGACACCAGCAGAAGCAGCAACGGCATGCCGAGCAGATGCAGCACGTTACCGATCCACCACTTTAGCGGTGTCCGAGCCTCGTCGGAGAGCGTCAGGCGTCCGGCGGAAGTCTCGGCTTCTACGAACGTCCGCAAGGTGTCGTGAATCTCCCCTGGTGAGCATCCCTGGAGCGAGGCTGCATTGCTCGCGATGTGGGCTTCCAGCGCTTCTCGCAGCGCCGCTTCCTCGCGAACCCGGACCACCGTGCGTCCACGCGTGTTGATGTAGTTGGCAATCGGTGGGCTACGGTGCCGTTTCATCCAAGCCAGGAGATCGGTATCAGGCTCGAATCCCTCGCAACATGAAAAGAGCGTACGCAACCCCTCCGGCGAACGCCCGACGAGCTCATCCAGGAAAACATTCTCATCACCGTCGACATCTCCAAGGAGCGCGAAATAGAGGGGGTACGTTCGGATCAGCACGCCATGCTCCAGCACGTCTTGGGTCGTCTTGTCATCAAGGATGAGCAGGCGCGCGAAATGGAGCGCGTCAAACTGCGCGAACGGTAACAGTTCGTTGTTCGGATTAACGCGGCCGGGTGCCTCGTTCATAGAGTCGAGTAGGAGGCGAAGCTCCGCCTCTCGCGACGGCTCGATGGGTGCGAGGATCATGAATGGAGATTGCGGTGTCATGGTTCGTTCACTCGAAGGTCTCGTCGCCGTTTGGCTCGCGATGAGGCACCTCGTTCAACCTCTGCCTCAGCTCCGAGAGTGCCAAATACATCCGGCGGCGTGCGCGGCTCTGATTCCCGAGTGGGCGATGCTCGGCAATCGTGTGCCATGGATTGTAGGAGAGCTCTCTGGCGAATTTCATCTGTTCGGGCGAGTCGAATTTCTGCTTGGGGAGATGCAATGTGGCCACCGAAACTCGAGGTGAAAGCCTCTCGGGCCAGAGCACCGCATTGTTCTCGATAGGCATTAGGTGCGGATCCGTCTGGAGTTGAATGCGGAAATCGAGGTCGACATCGCCTTCGGCCAGGGCAGCGACCATCGAATTGCGCAGATAGTCGTCAGGTGGGCGCAGGGGAAGGCGCGGGATTCGGGTGCGCTTCTTGGATTTCGGCCACACGGAGTATTGCATCGCCTGACCTTCCCCGAGGAGATACGGCACGCAGCTGAAATAGGGAGCTTCAAACGGGCTGGTCTGCGTCTTGGTCCACAGCGCCTGCATGATCATGTCCAGGATGTGTGGCCGGCGGAAATTCAGGAAATAAAATGCCTGCGCGTTCTTTTGACTCTGAATCTGCAGCTGAGCATTCGCCATGGTATCCGGGGTCACGAAAGTCGGCGTCGAAACTCCAAACATGTCCAGCGTGAACTTCTCTTGATCCATCAACTTCGGTCCGGGCACACCCATCAGCTTGATACTGATGCTCATGAAACCCACATCGTCAATGTCCGGTGTGATGTATGGACCCGGACCTGAGAAACGAACCCAAGCCTGAAAGGTCTGAGGCTTGGCGTAGATGCCGTGGCGGAACTGTAACGGAAGATTGTCGTGAATAATAAACTCGCCGCGCACAATCCCCTGCGTCTTTGTGTTACCGCCGCGCTCGAACCCACCGGATTTCCAGAGTCCGCGCATCTGCTTCTCAAACGATGAAATGATCGAGTCGAGGTATGCTTCCTCGTGGGGAAGCGGCTTTTCCTCTGCGATCTTCAAGCCTTCGTCCTTGCGCTGCATGTTGATTAACGCCGTGATCAAGCGGGCTACCAGATCACGCAGAACAAGGTCGAAGGCTGGCCGGATCCAACGATCAATGCGCCGTTCCATCTGCACCAGGAGTATGAACGTATTGGCCACGAAGTTTTTGACCACCGAACCAGTATTGGCTCGCGGCACTGGGCGACTAGCATTCGAGTTCATACCATCTCTCCATCGGCGACAGGTGGTTCCTCGGTATGCACACGTAGAAATTCGCTTTCCCCGCCCATCGACGGGAAGGCCGAACCGGCAGCCCTGCCTGGACGTGCACGCTTCCTGCTTCGTTGGCGAGGAGTCTAGCAGGCGGAGGCTCAGCTCGCACGACACCGCTGTTCACGGCCAGGTGTTCAAGAAGGGCGACAGCATGCACGTCCATCAGCCGTAAACTCCGCCCATAACAGCAACTACCACACAGGAGAACCAGTTCGGCAGTTCATGACAAGTCGTCGAACGACTGCATTCAGATCAATTAAACTGAGCTTGCGAAATCGCGGGCGAGATATGCCAAAGTCGCAACAACTGCTATTGCCC
>JAPUGV010000044.1 GCA_027298025.1 Chloroflexota bacterium
ATCCCCGGTCCTTCCCAGGAGGTTTCGAATGAGCCGAGCGGACCTCGGCAACGGAATGAGCACAGTGCGTGCGGCTGGAGAATCGGGCAGAACTCACATACATTTCGGGCGAACATTCGCCTCAACCATCGGTCCTAGACAACAGACAGGAGGCAGGTGTGTCGCCGAGTCAACCGGTCGGTTTGTTATTGATCCCGGACATATCGGGCTTCACGCAATTCGTAAGCGAGGTGGAAATCTCACACAGCAAGCACATTGTTACGGATCTGCTCGAGCTCTTGATCGATGCCAACAAGCTGGGTCTAAAACTGTGTGAGGTCGAGGGCGACGCGCTCTTCTATTACAAGCAGGGAGATATTCCCGCGTTCGCACCTCTCGTGGATCAGATCGATCACTGGTCGAGGTCATTCCACAGTCGTCTCCGGTTATTGGAGCGAGACACTTACTGCAAGTGTGGCGCATGTCAGGGGCTGAGTAATCTGGGGCTGAAGGTGGTGGGGCATTGTGGTGAGTTCTCAGCGTATGCGGTGAAGAAGCAGGTCAAGGTGATGGGCGAGGATGTCATCCTGGTTCATCGCATGTTGAAAAACAGCGTTGTCGGCCAAGACTACGCATTGTTCAGCCGGTCTCTGACGAATCGGATCGGCACCGATCGCGCTAGGAACGCGGGCTTCCGCGAGCACCAGGAAACCTACGAGACCTTTGGAGAGATCTCGATGGATTACCTCGATCTCTCAGGCATTGCCGCGGAAGTTCCTCCCGCGCCGCCACGCAGGATTAGTCGCCCAAGCAGGGAGTTTCACGCGGAGGTGGATATCAAAGCGACGCTCAATCCCGTAGTGAAAACGGTGGCGGATTTAGAAACCTGGCCCAGCTGGTTCGCTGGGCTATCCCACATCGAAATGGATCGCTCGGCTCCAGTCCATGTGGGCCATCACCATGTCTGCGTGTTTCCCGGGAATCCGTTGTCTATCACCCTGGAGGAGATTCTCGCGGAGCGCGACGAATTCACGCTCGTGAACAGCATCGCGCCACCTCCGATGCTGAAGCGCCTCATGGTGACCATCCACGTTCAGCAGCGCGAGGGCAATGTGACAGTGCGCTTCACCTACCATTACGCACCCAAGTTCTGGGCTAGAAGAAAGTTTGAAAAGGAAGTGGCACCGGACATGCTGGAGCGGGCTCGTCAGTCACTCCAAAATCTCAAATTCCTCGTTGAAGAGGGTCCAAATTTCACGTAACCGAAGCGACCTCGTCAACGTAGTCGTGAGCGTGGAAAACATCACTCGACGATCCCTGCTGCGCAGCGGGCTGGAGCTGGCCGCGGCCGTGACCGGCGGTAGCCTCTTCTATGGCAATAGCGCCCTCGCCAGCCGTGAAGATTCTCCCATGCTCGGACTCATCCCGCTCGAGAAATCAGCCGCGGAGTGGCGCAAGCTGCTGCCCCCGAAGGTCTACGGCGTCCTCTTCGAGGAGAACACAGAACGTTCCTTCTCGAGCCCCTTAAACGACGAGAATCGCGAAGGCCTCTTCATCTGCGCTGCCTGCCAGCTGCCGCTCTTCGAGTCGGCGACAAAATACGACAGCGGCACCGGCTGGCCGAGCTTCTGGGCGCCCATCGAGGGCCATGTCGCGACCCGGAAGGATTACCGGTTACTGTTTCCGCGAACCGAGCACCATTGCGCGCGCTGCGGGGGACACCAGGGCCACTTGTTCAAGGACGGTCCCAAGCCGACCGGCCAGCGATGGTGCAACAACGGTCTCGCTCTTCAGTTCGTTCCGACTGGGACGAAGTTGCCGGAGCTGCGCGTATGAGTGCCCGAAACGAAGCTCGAAGCGAACCTGGGAGATCCAGGCGAATCTGGACAATGGCCCTTGGACTGAGCCTCGCGCTCGTCGGGTATTCCGCTTTCGGCGAACCCTCGATGGCCGGAGCCACGCCCGGAACCGAGCCGTCCGCGAAGGCGACGCCCAGCACCACAACCGCTACCACCGCCGCGGCCACAGTCGCCGGCGGTTGCTTCTGGTGCATGGAGCCGCCGTTCGACGCCCTCGACGGTGTGGTGTCCACGACCTCGGGCTACATCGGAGGACACACGCGAAAGCCCACCTACCAGCAGGTATCAGCCGGCGGCAGCGGCCACGCCGAAGCGGTTCAGGTGATCTACGACCCGAAGAAGATCAGCTATGCCGAACTGCTCGATGTGTTCTGGCGAAACATCGATCCGGTCGCCGTGGACCGACAGTTCTGCGACCGCGGAGATCAATACCGCAGCGCCATCTTCACCCATGACGCCAAGCAGGAGAAGCTCGCGAAAGCATCACGACAGACGATCATTTCATCGGGCAAGCTCGAGGCGCCCGTCGCGACGCAGATTGTGATGGCCAGCGAGTTCTGGCCGGCGGAAGAGTACCACCAGGATTACTATCAGAAGAATCCGATCCGCTACAAGTATTACCGCCACGGCTGCGGGCGCGATCGCCGGCTGAAAATGCTCTGGGGAGATGCGGCCTGAGCAGTCGATCACGCGTGACGGCTCTCCTCGAGAAGCCAGTCTCGGAACGCAACGATCTTGGGCCGCTCCGCGGCAAAGGGCGGGTACACGAAGAAGAACGCGAGCTCCATCGAGAGTGTGAGGTCGAAGGGGATGACGAGGCGGCCGGCGGCCAGGCCTGCGGCCGCGAGCTGCACTTCGCACTGGTCGCCACTGATGCTTTGGGGGCTGCCCCACTATCCCTCGACAATACGAGGGCGGGGATGGCATCACAGGAAGAGGGCCTACTTCACTTCCCTCACCTCGACGGTGACTTTGCGAATCTTGCCAGTAAAGCGAGTTACCTCCCGACCGCGTAGGGTGCCAAAAGTCAGCCGAGGCGAAACTCCAGGGAGTTCAGGCTCTTGGAGCCTGGCATCGTCGTCGTTCCCGGCCTACGAGGTCGCCGAGGGAAAATACTGAGCCCAGCGCGAAGTGCTGCTCAAACAGGTTGGTCTTGACTCAGGCCGTATTGTGGGTGGCACGCTCGATATTTCGATGCTGCTCAGCAGGTGATCTGCACCCTTCAGGTCGATCTACCTGTCTTGCGAGGAAGGGGTGAATCGTTTGCCCGATCGCTTCCAGTGGCTGCAAGTTGGCTGCACGGAGGCTTTTTTGCCGCCAACCAGAAAATCTCCCTACCAGATAACCAATTGGAATAATTGAGGAATTTATGGTGGCCCAGGGCAGAATCGAACTGCCG
>JAPUGV010000045.1 GCA_027298025.1 Chloroflexota bacterium
CGTGAATTTTGTTCGGTAGAGCCAGCCGTACAGCGGTTTCAGGACGATCACCGCGATCAATGAGAGAAGAATGACGCTGAAGAACGGCTTTAGCAGCAGCGCGGTCAGGATGAGCAGCGCCAGGAAAGTGAGAAAGAAAAAAATCCGGCTCTGCAGGACGGCAGGAGATACAGTGATCCTTCGCTGATCGGTGGGATCGGATTCGTCCATCATGCCTCCAAAACATTCTCCCGGTAGAGTCGGGCACCTATGACATTTCCTCGTCCTTAAACAAGCTAACGGCTCGATTGATGTAGTCCACAGCTGGAATCTCCAAGCTGGGTCACTCTATATCCCAAGCAGCTGCTTCTTATTGGCCCTGAATTCGTATTCGGTGATCACGCCCTCATCGTGAAGCTGCGATAGGCGCTCGAGCTCGTCCAGGTACGACGCCCCGCTTGAAGATTCGGCTTCGTCTTCCTTGGATTTGACGTGATCGATGTACTCGTTGTCGCTGTCGACCAGCGGCTGCTTTTCGATGTTGAGATCCGCCATCGCTTGTTCGAGCTCTTGGACGGAGAGCTCATCGGCGGAATTGCCGGTGTGTTCCTCAATAGGATCGGCGTTTCTCTTACTCATCTTGTAGGCACCGAAAGCAATCATCCCACCGAGTAGGATGATCCGTCATCGTCATCGCCTGCGCACCCGCTGCCTCCTGCGTATGCCGGGCCTGGCTCCAATTCCGCTCCCCATTTCGCCTCTTGATCATGCCCTTATCCTTTCGTTCTCTCCCGAATTAGTTTGGATCGCATGGCCATAATGATCCGTCACTTCCTGTACCCGATCACGCGCCGCGCCCAGTGCGCGGAGTTATCGCGGCTCCGAATCTGCGTATTGATTGGATGGCTCTTATTCACTCGGTGGCTTTCCCGCAGCAGGAAGCAGAGGTTGCTCCATCTTTCACTGGGATTCGGCGGTTCGGTGGATATCGAAATCCCAGGCGCGAGGTCGGCTTCGAACCAAGCTCCCAGGCCATCCAGCGATCCCTGGCGCCCCGCTGGGAACACCAACTCCCCGCCCCCAGACGAGTATTCATGACCTGAGCCAGATCTGCTGAAGCAGGCATCTGGGCGCGGCTCAGGTGCGTTTGCCCAGCTCTCCCGCAACGGGGAAAAGCAGCACAAAGCCGATTACAGAGAAAACCAGCAGGTAGGTGATCACATCGGCATCAAAATTCTGGGCGGCTACCACAAGTGCTGCAGAGATATTTCGTTGCCCGGTTCCCAGAGCCATCACGCTCTTGATACTGGGGTCAGAGCCACTTAGCAAATAGCCAGTCGCCAGGGCAATAGCGACGAGGAGAATAGCAGCTAGGATTCCGAACGAACCCACCAAACTTATCATGGCGTCGAAGTTGAGCACCACGCCCAGAACGATGAGCACCAAAATGGCTAGGTTCGAAGCCGATGCAAACGTTGGTCGGATTTTCTCTGCCGATTCTTCGTAGCGAGCCCTAATGAACAACCCGATCGCCAGCGGGATCAACATCATCACCACCAAAGATCGGGCGATGTCCAGGGGATTCACCTCCACATCTTGGAGTAACAGGGGGAGCACGATTGGCAAGAAGACGATCGTGACCACCATCAGCAGCACCATGAGACCTACCGAGAAGGCGGTACTCCCTTTGGCTACCTGAACCAACTTGGGCAAGAACGGGGCGCCAGCCGCGGTGGATACCAGGATCAAGCCAATCGAAATCGGTTCGTCAAGGGGTAGTACCAACGTGATGACATAGGCCGCGATTGGGACGACAACAAAGTTCGCCACAAGTGCCAAAACCACGAGCCTAGTGTTCCGCAGCGGCTCGATGATCTGCTTCGTGGTGAGGCTCAGGCCCATGCTCAGCATGCTGCTGATGACAAAGACCAGCACTGAGAGAAGCGCAAGCGTTTCCAAAAATTCAGTAATTTTGGTTTTCCCTGCTCAAAGCATGGTTGGGTTTGTGGGCGAGCATGATTTGTCGCCGGACGTGCCGCCAGTATAGGTGTGCCATGTTGGCCTGGATTGTTAGACCTTGATTCTTCCCTAACCTCTCTGAGAAGTCATGGGCATTTCTGCGTATCTGTGGAGGGCGAGAATAACCGAACAGATCTGAGATCGCGAACCGCCCCATTATTCAGCCCAAGACTACTCAAACACCTGCCTAACCAGAACCCAATCCATGGCTCCGCCGGCTGTGGGCCGCGATGCGCATCTTGGGCGCGCTGGAGGAAATTAGCGAGGAGAACCTGTTTATCAAGAAGCCGAACCTAGCGGCCTCGACATTGGAAGCCTACGGTGCGACAAATTCCCGGATCGCAGCTGATAAGACTTCGGCTCTGGTGGGGAAGCAACCCCCCAACGAGGAATAGGGTTGGAAGAAATCCCTAAAGCCTAGTCATGGGATGGTGAAGCGCGTTGTCTACGTTGACGATCAGGGTGTACTCGCCAAAAGCCCGCGGGCGAGAGTCAGTCCAAGGGATCCTTCCATCGGCGGGAGATGTTTGGATCAGTCCTCCAGATTCGCGGGTGATTCCAGGCCGATAGGGTTTCCTAATCCAGCGGTGAGCTCGTCTTTCTGCTCTGACGTAAGCTGATGGTGCAGTTCACGTATGGGATAGGGCGTAACAATCCCGGCCTCATCCAGCGCGTTCTGCAGCGCGGTATGGACTTTGTCAAACATCCTGCGAGTATCGACGTACGTATCGATCCACCAGCGCACGCGGAACTTCATATCGGAGTCTGCCATTTCGACGTACAGCGCCTCGACCGGCTTTTCCAGCAGTACACCTTCTACGCCTCGAACGGTGTCGACTATGACCCGCCGCGCGTGTTCGATATCGGATCCGTAGGCAATTCCAATGTGTGTCTCGATCCGATACTGCGGATCGGGGTAGGAGTAATTGATGATCTCGTTCTTGCTAATCGTGGAATTGGGGACGATGACCAGTCGATTATCTCGTGTGCGGATGCGTGTCGTCCGAAAACCGATGTCCACGACGTCCCCCCAGGCGCCGATCGCTTCAATTTCGATACGGTCACCGACCCGAAATGGGCGATCGGCCAAGATCAACATGCCGGCGATGGCGTCCGCAATGGTATCCTGCGCGGCCAGCGCAAAGCCAAGGCCAGCAATGCCGAGCGCGGCAGCAAATGCGGTGATATTGACCCCAAATCGTGACAGTACGGCGGTCAGCGAGAGCACAATGAGCCCGGCGTACGCGACGCGCGCCAAGAGAGAAATAATAGGAGAGAGTTCGTCCTTGCGCTCCTGTGGCTCAATTCGGTCCGTGTAGTACTCCTGAGCAACGTTGATCAATTTGAAGCCGATCTGAGTACTAACGATGAGCGCGGACACGAAGTAAATGTCGCCTAAGAGACTCTTTAGTTCGGCACTTACGAAATCAAGGCGCCGGGTTGCGAACCCCAGTGCAAATAATCCGAACAGCTGGCGGATTTTCGGGTTGACGACCCTCCGTAAATCTCGCTCATACGGGGCCGGCACACGGCGAGTAAGACGGGGCATCAGGGCACGGGCCACCAAGCCGCCAATTCCATACCCGGCGATGACGATCAGAATCGACACACCCAAATTTAGCCAGTCCGTTCCCGTAAACCCGAGAACCACAATACGGTCCAGTCCTGCCTCTTGGCCGAATCGATTGATGGAGCGGTGCAAGGCACCTGGAGTCGCTGTAGGTTCAGGCGTGCGCGGGACAATGATCTCCTCGGATTCGGCCGAGCTAACGAGTGTCTCTTCTGGGCTTGCAGAGCTCGACGGCGCAGCTTGGGTTGGGGGAGATTCGGCGCAGCTGAAGATTAGCAGTGCCGAAAGAAATATGGCGGTCAGGGACAGCAATCTAGAGAGCTTCATCGCGCAGGCTTTGAATCTTGTACAGCAGGAATCACACCGCCACCATCGGTCTTCATGCGTAAAACTAAATACGCATTAACTACGATCTTCTTTGGCGAGGCTTATGCCAAACTTATTCAGGAAAATCGAAACCCATTCAATAAGGAGAAATCATGGGCGAAATGACAGGTTACGAAGTGTTTGTGGCGGAGTACGCCGACGAGAGTGGGGCTCAGAGTGCTTTGAATACGCTCGAGGAGATGGACAAGGCCGGATCCATCGAGATCATTGATGCCGCCGTCATCGCCAAAGACATGGAGGGCAAGGTCACGATCGTCGAGACCGCCGAGCTCACTCCAAAGAAAGGCGCTGGCAAAGGTGCGGTCGTCGGCGCAGTTCTGGCCGTGATCTTCCCCCCGAGCCTCTTGGCTGGGGCAGTCCTCGGCGGCACCATCGGCGCTCTGGTTGGTAAATTCACCGACAAGGGTCTCTTCGACAACACCGCACTCAAGGAAGCCGCGGAGGATCTGCCTGAAGGATCATCCGCGGTCGTCGCTGTGGTTGAGGACACGTGGGTCCAGCAGATGGCGACCGCCATCGAGGGCTACGACAAGCTGGCCAATAATGCGCTGGATGCCGAATTCGCCGCAAGCGTGATGGCGATCGGCGAGACATCGTAGTTACCGCAGCGGCTAGCAAGAATAGGAGTGTAGGTGCGACTTGAGCTCGGGTCGCTTGGGGCAAACATCGACGCTCGCGCAAGACGCAAGCTAGAACCAGGGACAGGCGGCCGAATAATGACCGCCCGTCCCATTCTTTTCCGCACGCGCAAGATCGAGGAGGAGAGATGTTTGGCTGTATTTTCTTGGTCACGGCCTTGGCCGCCCCACGCTTGGTACTCCTATTCGTTTGGATCCTCACCAATTTCGTCGAGAACGCTTATGGCAGCATCCTGGTGCCGATCCTGGGCTTCTTCTTCATGCCTTTGACCACGCTGGTTTACGCGCTTGCGGCCCCGGGCGGACCGGGGACCTTGGGGTGGGTATTGGTGGCTACGGCTGTAACACTGGACATTATGGCCTATACGGGGGCCTATGGAACGCGCCGTCGATTCTGGGTGCGCATCCCGGAGTACGACGAGACGTAGGCGCGGGATCCGGTCGGAACCCTCATGCTGAAGCGGGGCGACAGGACTGGATACGCAGCTCATGGGGTTGTTTTTTGCAAGACTCAACATAAGTAATCATTTGGCGCAAATGATGTTACAGATACTGAAGAGGGAAGCGCTTCGAGGCCCTCATGAGTCCGAATAAATAAAGGAGGAAAAGAATGACATTCGAGTTGTTTTGCATCGCCCTGATCGGGCTTGCCTTTGGAGGGGCGATGGTTTTTGGAGGGTATCGTCTGTTCTTGGTCTTGCTCCCGATCTGGGGCTTCTTCTTTGGTTTTGGGCTTGGCGCCCAGACCATTCAGGTCATTTTCGGCGAGGCCCTGCTGGCGTCGGTCACCAGCTGGATCGCAGGATTCGTCGTCGGCCTTGTCTTTGCTGTTCTGTCCTACCTGTTCTATCTCTTTGCTGTGGCGGCCCTTTCCTTCTCTTTTGGTTACGGCCTCACCGTGGGAGTTTGGACCGCGATCGGCCTCGATCCGGGATTGATTTCCTGGGTGCTGGGCATCATTGTTGGCGCCGTGATCGCTGGCGCGGTGCTGGCCCTGAATCTACAGAAATACGCCGTCATCGTGATCACCGCCGTGGCTGGAGCGGGGGTGTCGATCCTCACTATCCTGGCGGTGGTTTACGGGCCGCTGGTAACGAACCTTTTGGAGAGCCCGGTTAAGATCGCGTTGGAGGCTTC
>JAPUGV010000046.1 GCA_027298025.1 Chloroflexota bacterium
CCAAGGGCTTATGAGTCCCCTGCTCTTCCAACTGAGCTACGGTGCCAAGTTGTGTTTGCGATCCAGCTCCGTATTCGCAAGCGCGGTGGGCGCAGGTTTCATGTCAGCGCTGCGGCTACCCTCAAGGCACGATTATAGCCGAGCGCTCAGGTGCTGGGTTATCAACTACCTGCGGAGCTTCTGTTCAGCAAGTGCCTGAAGCACTTCCCTCAATCGCTGTGGGGAGGCTCCCTTCAATAGCGTCAGGCTAGCCCCAGCTTGTTTTAGGAGTGGCATCTGGCCGGGATTGTCGACCAGCGCAACACAATCGGTCTTGGGCCAGGCGTGTATGATCCGTTCGACCTCGGAAACCGCGACCAAACTGTCCCGATCGGCATCTAGTAGGACGAAATCGGGAGCCTCTTCCATCTCGAGCAATGTATCGACATCCGTGGCGCTGCCGATCAGCAAAACGCCTGATGTTCCATCCAAAAGAACTTGAAGCGCATCCTGAAGCCAAATCGGCGCCACAAGTGCGATCGAGGCGGATGATCCCCCATCAACCGGCTGAGGTTCCTCCACCATAACAGGATGCCACGGAACGACGTGGCAGGCATCGCAGGCCGTACGTATTTCATTTGCTGATTGTGGAAGCAGGTAGCCTCGCTTCGAGGCTACGCAGAAATGCCCATATGCAAAGAACGGGAGAGGCTGCTAATTCGGTCGCACCCCGTGTTCGAGGGCGTAGAGTGCGGCCTGTGTGCGATTGGAGACGTGCAGCTTGTCCAGGATGTTCCTCATGTGCGTTGTCACGGTTCTTACGGATACGGTCAATTCCCCCGCGATCTCGCGATTCGAAAGACCGCGTGACAGGCACTTTAATACGTCCATTTCGCGCGGCGTGAGCGGATCCAATGAGGAACGGCTATCGGAGGGTGCTTTGACCTCCTGGATTAATTTGTGGGCGATGGTCGGATGCAGGACGGCCTCCCCACTGTAAGCATTGCGGATGGACGCCAGCAAATCTTCGGGGGGCGACTCCTTAAGCAGGAACCCCATCGCGCCTGCCTTGATGGCACTGAAGACATTCTTGTCGTCTGGGAAGCTAGTGAGCACTAGAATACAAGCATCCTCATCTTCTTGTGTGATCTCCTGGATGGCTGTGATGCCGTCTTTGATCGGCATCTTCAGGTCCATGATCATGACATCGGGCTCCAAACTTCTGGCCAGTTCTACCGCTTCGGCCCCATTGGACGCCTCCCCAACCAACTCCAGGTCGTCCTGTGCTCCGAGCGCCACTCTCAATCCCTGGCGAACGATCGGGTGATCGTCCGCGATCGCGATGCGGATGGTATCCGCCATTGAATACTCCTTTTGAACCTAGCTAAGCTCAAGCAGTACTTCTACCACCGTCCCCTTGCCACTTCTACTTCTCAACTTCAATTCTCCGCCCACGCTTTCAGCGCGTTCGCGCATGGTGGTAAGACCCAGGCCTCCGTTCTCTTTGCCGGTGTCGAACCCGTGGCCATCGTCCTCAATAACCAAACGTGCAGAGCCATTCTCAACTGCAATCCGAACCCAGATATTCGAGGCTTCGGCATGCCGCAAAGCGTTGTTCAGCGCCTCCTGAGTGATATGGAACAATTCCTCCTCTACTGGCTGCGGTAGCTTTTCAACATCGCCTTCGGTGACAAGCTGGGTCTCAAGACCCATACGGTGCTCTACTGCTTCAAGTCGTTCCCGCAATGCCCCGACTAGGCCCGTCTCCACCAATACGGGTTGGCGCAGCTGGTGGATCAGCATTCGCATCTCGCCGAGCGCCTGCACACCCAGCTGTTCGAGCTGCCGAAATGATTGGGCTGGGTTTTCCAACTCGCCCTTCTCTGACATTGCGGCCCAGCCGTTCGTCATCAGCGTCAGGCTATATAGGGACTGGGTAACTGAGTCGTGCAGATGGCGCGATAAACGCTGCCGCTCTTCGTCTGCCGCGGCGCGCTGCGCCCCTTGATAGAGCTGCGCATTTTCGATCGCAGTAGCGGCGTGCGCGGCCAGCATTTCCAAGATCTCCTCGTCCTCCTCGGAGTATGCAGCCGACGATTTGCTCTGCGCCAGCATGATGCCCATATTCTGGCTGCTTCCCGGGAGGAGTACGGCGAGTACGGACCGAGTATCGGCTTCCAAATGCGCAATTACTGGCTTCACCTCCTCCGAAAGAAGCTGAACGTCATCGATGCGAAGCGACTTCACTCGGCGGAACATATGGTCAACGAATGTGCCAACCATCGAGTAAGGTTCGGCATTCCTCTGATTCTCGATCCCTACCATGTAGACATCTTCGGCCTCGGCCCGCTCGTGGTCGACGATGGTGATGCAAAAGACCTCCGCCGATATCAGCCTTGAGATTGCTTGGTGGATCGCCGCGCGAACTTGCTCGGGGTCCGTGTTAGCAACTCCCAAGAAACGGCTCACGTCAATAAGGCCGTGCCTAATGGCAACGCGCACCAGACCGGCCAGATCGTGAACCCCCAATTTCTCCATCAAATTGGCCCGGTGTATCTCAACCGACCTAACACTGACGTTCATTAGCCCAGCGATCGTCCGGTTCGTATTCCCTTCCGCCATCAGTTGGAGCACCTCTAGCTCGCGCGGCGAGAGGGCTTCGAATTCGGTCGATGCGGATTGATGCCTGAGCAGGCTCGATATGAGCTGAAGATTTTTGCGGGCCCGATGGTAATCCTCCTTCAGCAGCACTTCTTTCTCCTGTAGCGAGGCCCTGATTTGTTGCTCCGCCCTGTGCTTGTGCAGAGCCATCTCGATGTTGATGTGCAACCCACTTTCTGAGAAAGGCTTGAGGATATAGCCGTAGGGCTGCGTGATCTTCGCCCGTTGCAAGGTTTCTTCATCGGAATAAGCGGTGAGATAGACCACCGGAATGTCGAAGAGAGACTGGATTTGCGTGACGGCCTCCACTCCGTCCATCTCTCCTTTCAGCGCGATATCCATCAGCACCAAGTCCGGATGCGTCTCCGCCGCTCTGTCTATGGCTTCTTCTCCGGAAGAGGCGAGACCGGAAACCCCATATCCCAAACTTATCAACGTATTCTGGATGTCCTTGGCTACGATCCGTTCATCTTCGACAACCAGGATGCGTGCATTTGCCGGGGCCTCACCTGATTTCATTCGACGCCTCTGAATCTGCAAACGTGATGTTGAATGACGTTCCACTAATTCCCGCAGGTGAACTGGAATCCCCGGTGCCCGGGACGGGTGTGCCAGCGTCTCCGGCGGATGTTCTGCCATTAAGCTCGATGGTCCCCTCCAGCTGATCCACCAAGGTGCGTACCAGTTCTAAGCCTAAGGTTTCGGCGGTTCGGAGATCCAAATCCTCCGGGAAGCCGACCCCGTTGTCGCTGACCATCAGCACGGACTGATCCTCCTCCGAGCGAATCTCGATCCGGATCTCGCCTTGCCTGCCGTCTGGGAAGGCGTGTTGCAGGGAGTTGGATACCAGCTCATTGATGATCAGGGCGCACGGAATTGCGGTATCCACTTCTAGGAAAACATCCTCGGCCTGGACCTTTAGCTGGATGGCCTCCGAACTGGCTCCATAGGACAGGAACAAGGAGCTTGTCAGGCCGAGGATGTAATCAGCAAAGTCAATCTTGCCCAGATCTTTGGATTCATAGAGTTTTTCGTGGATGAGCGCTATGGATCGAATACGATCTTGGCTTTCCCTGAATACCATTTGGGCCTGTTTATCCTTGATCGTTGCGGATTGATACCTGAGCAGGCTGGAGACCAGCTGCAGGTTATTTTTCACCCGATGGCTGATCTCTTTCAGGAGCACTTCTTTCTCTTGGAGGGAGGCCTGGGTTCGCTGCTCCGCTTGCATGTGCTCGGTGATGTCTTCCGCTATCCCGACGACTCGAAAGATCTCTCCTCGATCGTTTCGAATCGGAAATACGCGGTCGTGTATCCAGCGGACTGAATGGTTGGGTCGTATGATCTGAAAGTTCTCGTTGAACTCCCCGGTGCGCTGTTGGTCTTCGATGGAGGCGTTCACGCGATCACGATGCTCCGGAACAATGGCATCTGTCCAGGAAGTAGGGCGCTCATCCAAAGTCTTCGAGCTTCGGCCCCAGGTCTCCTCATACGCAGGATTGACGTATAGAACCTTGTAATCCTTGTGATCAACCACGAAGATAACGTCCCGGATGCCCTCCGCAATCCCACGAAACAATTGCTCGCTCTCCTGCAGCGCCTCCTGCGTCCGCATATGCTCCGTAATGTCATGACTATAGATTCGTATGAGGTCCCTCTTTGGGACACGAATTATTTTTTGCTCATATATAGAATCTTCAAGTTCAATCTCGCGATTGACGGACTGCTCCCCGTCATTCATAAGTGTTCTAGTGATTGATCTGAGGCCCTGGAGCATCGGATGCTGAAGCCCCGCTGCTGCCAATTCTGGAAATCGCACTTTTGACGCCGGATTGAGGTAGGTAACCCTGCCCTCAAGGTCGGTCTCAATAAGGGGATCGGGGTTCTGCTCTGGGAATGAGGACAATCGAATAAGCTGCTCTTCTGCCTGTTTGCGATCGGTGATTTCCTTCTCCAGGTGTAACCATAAGTCGCTTAGCCTTCCGACTGCAGCGCCAGCCGCTACAAGAGCGATTGTGCCAAGAACGCCACCTTGGCTTCGGATCAAGGCATCCCAGCCCGGTCGACCGGCCACATTCATGAGGGCTGTGTTTAGGGGTATGGTAAGAACCACGGCGAGCAACGCGGCACGCAGGCCAAACGTCCACCCAACCGCCATTACAGGGATTATGGAAAAGATAACCGCTAGGTTTTTTGACTGAGGCGGGAGGATAA
>JAPUGV010000047.1 GCA_027298025.1 Chloroflexota bacterium
TTCCTCTGCAGCTCTTGGCCTACCATATCGGTGTGCTCCGGGGTGCGGACGTCGACCAGCCGCGCAACCTGGCGAAGAGCGTTACCGTAGAATAGCGCTGGATCGAGATCGCGGACGAACTGCCCAAAACCACCACCGGCAAAATTCAGCGCTTTAAACTGCGCTAGCCGTCAAACCTCCACGGCTCTGAACGGGCCTCAGCCAGATGTATGAGACCCTATGGATGCCGATGAGACCGGCAGACAAGCCAGCCCCGCGAATATTAAGACGTTCTAACGCGATTCTAGTAGAATTCACCTTCATGCCGCGGTCGGGGTTATCACGCTTCCCACCCGCGACGATTCTCAAATGCCTGCGTATATAGGGTTGATCCACAAAGAGTGTGACAGATGAGTGATCACGAGGCGCTGGTCGACGTTCGAGACGTCGTTAAGGATTATGAGGGCCCACTGGGGCCAATCCACGCCCTCAAGAGCGTCAATCTGAGAGTAGGCACCGGTGAGTTTGTCGGCATTCGCGGTCCGTCCGGAAGCGGAAAGTCGACGCTGCTCAACATGATTACCGGCGTCGACCGACCGACCGCCGGTCAGGTCCTCATCGACGGACAAGACCTCACCGAAATGAACGAGGACCGTCTGGCCCGCTGGCGAGGCGGCACCGTTGGGGTCGTATTCCAGTTTTTCCAGCTGTTGCCCACGCTCACCGTTCTGGAGAACGTGATCCTTCCTATGGACTTCGCGCGTAAGGGGCGGCCGAAGGAACGACTGGAACGAGCCCAAATGCTCTTAGAGCAGGTGAGCTTGGCCGACCAGGCCCACAAGTTCCCCAACGCGCTCTCGGGCGGTCAGCAGCAGCGGGCCGCCATTGCCCGCGCGCTGGCCAATGATCCTCCGCTACTGGTGGGGGATGAGCCCACCGGAAACCTGGACAGCACGACCGCCCATGGCATCGTCGACACGTTCGAGGAGCTTGTGGCTCGGGGAAAGACCTTCTTGATGGTCACGCACTCGAACTCGTTGGCCGATCGAATCCCGCGCGTGATTGAGGTGCTGGATGGCGAGTTATTCGAAAACGGTAGGCGGCCCGGCAGATGAGGATCGCTTACCGCAAGGTCGTGCGAGATCTGTGGAGCAACAAGGCCAGGACGGCGTTGGTGGTGCTCAGCATCGGTGTGGGCGTGATGGCGGTTGGCATGATTTTCTCCAGCAATACGCTCATGGAGCAGCGAATGACGCAGGCCCAAATCGCGAGCTCGCCGAGCAACGTCTGGCTCTTCCTGCGCGGACAGATCGACGACGATGGTGTTGCCAGCATCGAGCGCCTTCCAGAGGTTCAGGCTGCCCAGGGAAGGGCAGAGCGAGGGGTGATTTGGAAGGCTTCCCCCGAGAACGAGTGGGGGGACGCCACAATTGTTGCGATCGAGGATTACCAGAGTCAGATTTTCGACTTGCTCGAGCTGCGGGTGGGAAGCTGGCCCGGAGCCAATTCGGTACTCGTCGAGTGGAACCACGTGGAGCCCTATGGGATTCCAGGGCTTGGAGAGCCGATCTACTTTGAGATCAACGGACAGGCCCGGGCTTTCACCCTGGCCGGCATCCTGCGAGATCCCAGTGTTGCGGCCCCACCCTTCGTCGAAGAACCTTCCTTCTATGTCACCCGCGAGGTCATGTCGCGAATGGCAGGCTCGAGGAACTTCGATCAGCTGCGGTTCTCGATTCCAAATTACACGGAAGAAGAAGCAGAGCGGGTCTCTGAAATCGTAGAGGACAAGCTGGAGCTCCAAGGCATCGGAGTGGGTTTCAGCCTGGTCCGGGACCCCACGCGTCATTGGGCGCAAGATATCATGGATGGGATCGGCCTGATTCTGACCGTCATGGCGGTGGCGGCGCTATTCTTGAGCGCCATTCTGGTAATCAACACCATCAACGCCGTGATTGCTCAGCAGATTCCACAGATCGGGATCATGAAGACCGTTGGCGGGGTCCGTCGGCAGATCTCGCAGCTGTACCTGGCGGGGGTGGCGGTTTATAGCCTTCTCGCGCTCGCCCTGGCCATACCACTCGGAGCCCTTGGCGGCTACGCATTAGCGGGTTACATCCTGGGCGTCCTCAACGTGCCGGTGTTGAATTTCGAGTTTGCATCGACCTCGATCCGGATTCAACTGGCCGCCGGCTTGCTGGTCCCACTGATTGCGGCGCTCTGGCCCATCCTGCGCGGTGTGGGGATATCGGTCAGTGACGCGATTCGCCGTTATGGTGTGGGATCGGGCCGCTACGGCATGAGTCGGGTCGACCGAGTACTGGCAAATATACGGGGCCTACCCAGCATGGTCACGCTCTCGTTGCGCAACACTTTTAGACGGATGGGCCGCGTGACCCTGACCCTGGCGGTGCTGATTATGGCCGGAGCGGTTTTCATGATGGTCCTGACCACGCACTATTCGTTCACGCAGGCCATCGCCGAGATCTGGGACGGCCTGGGCTTCGATACTTTCGTTGTTTTTGAGGATCTCGAGCGCATCGATGAGGTTGAAAGCGTGATCGAGGGGCACCCTAACGTGGAGCGGGTCGAAATGGGGGTCTCTCAGGGCGCCGGCGCCCGGGTGCCTGGGGATACGAGTCCCGGGTCCGATCAGCGCATCACGCTCCAAGGAATCCCCAGAGACACACAGATGTACACGCCCAAGTTGACTGCGGGACGCAATCTCGATCCGGGGGATGGTCACGCCTTGTTGCTCAATCAGAAGCTGGCGAAAGATTTGGGACTGACCCTGGGAGATCAGATCGAAATCGATTTGGGAGACGCTGGCACTTCCAACTGGACCATCGTCGGCCTAATCTTCGATATCACGAATGACCAGTCCACCGCCTATATGCATGTCGATACGCTGAACGAGGAGCTGCACCAAGTAGGCCGAGCCTCGATTGCCCGTATCGTCTCGAGGGACAGCACGCGTGCGGCGCAAGATGCGCTGCTGAGCGATCTGGAGCTGATGTTTGAGGCGCGGGGGACCGACCTGGCGTTCGTGCGCGCCTCGGTAGAAGATCAAGAGCGGGCCGAAGCGCAGTTCGGCATTCTCACCACCATCCTAATGACCATGACGGTCGTCATGGCGGCCGTGGGCAGCATCGGGCTCTCGGGGACCCTGTCGATCAACGTGATTGAAAGGAGGCGGGAGATTGGCGTCATGCGCGCCGTCGGCGCCTCCTCGAGAGATGTCGGGCTGATCATGATCATGGAGGGCCTGCTGCTCGGACTGGCCAGCTGGGCGATCGCGGTCCCCATAAGCATCTTGGTCGGCCGACCCTTTGTCAATACCATTGGAGCCATCATCGAGTTTCCCGGTCCGTATCAGCTTTCTGTGAGCGGGCTGTGGATCTGGCTGCTGATCGTGGTGGTCCTGTCGCTCGTAGCGAGCTGGCTGCCAGCCAATCGCGCCTCGCAGGTCAGCGTCAATGAAAGCCTGGCGTACGAGTAGAGGTTTGAATGTGGATTCAGGCGGGCTCCATCGAGGGCTCGAGGCACCGGGAGTATTCAGTCATGACGCGTATTAGAAAATCGAAGTGGATCGGACTCGGTCTTCTTGCATTTGTGTTGGTGGCGTGCAGCGGCGACGGGAACGCGACTGAAGAGGTCGCCATTCCGATCGTCGTCGACGACTTATCGGTTATCGTGGATGGCCGGCTCAATCCGATCGAATCGGCTCAGCTGAGCTTCAACACCGTGGGCGAGATCCTCGCGGTGCTGGTCGAGGAGGGGGAATCGGTTGAAAAGGGTCAGCCGCTCATACGTCTGGCGAACCGTGAGCAGCTTGAGGCGGCCGTCGCCGGTGCTCGGGTGGAGTTGGTGAGCGCGCAGCAGGCGTTGGATTCGCTCACCGAGAATGCCGATACGATGGCTGCTCAGGCCCAAGCCGAACTGGCGAACGCCAGGGACGATTTGGATGACACGGAGAGGAAATGGCGGAACCAGCAGGAGGGTCAGCGAGGCAGCAGTACGACGGTGCGGGCCGCCAACGCAGAACTGGCATTGGCCAAGGAAGCCATGGAGGCCGCGGAAGGACAAGCCAATAAATTTTCATCGGACGATCCGGAGCACGCCCAGGACTTCAAAAACTTCGCCGCCGCCGTTCAACGCCATCGGTTGGCATTGTCTAATCTCAACTGGTATACGGGGCATCCAACGGAGATCGATCAGGCCGTGCTTGACGGGGAAGTGGCTCTTGCGCAAGCTCGCGCGTTAGATGCCGAGAGAACGTGGGCGGATCGGAAGGATGGGCCGGATCCAGATGATGTCGCCCTGGCTGAGGCCCAGCTCGCCAATGCCGAAGCGCAGCTGGCCGCGGCAGAGGCAGCATTAGCAAACATTGTGTTGACGGCTCCTTTCGCGGGCACCGTGGCGGGCATCATGACAAAGGTGGGCGAGATGGCTGCGCCCGGTCAGCCGGCGGTGGTCCTGGCAGATTTCTCGAGCTGGATCGTCGAGACCGACAACCTTACTGAGATCGAGCTTCCGCGGGTAGCGGTCGGCCAACCGGTGGCCGTCTCGTTTGACGCGCTCTCAGACCTTGAGCTGACAGGAACTGTAACGGCCATTCGACCGCTCTTCGAGATCCGGCAGGGCGATGTGACGTATGTGGTCAAGATCGCGCTTGGCGAGGAAGATCCCCGTCTGCAGTGGGGGATGACGGCGATTGTGACCTTTGGTGAGCCGGTTCAGGCGGCAGATCCAGCCGAGTTAACTTCCGGCGGCTGACCTAGGAATTGCCAAGAACCCGAGCTAGCTCCTAGCTCAACGATTCCAATGCCGCGCGGGCGCGTTCCGCGTCTGGAGCGGCACCGAGGCCTTCGAACGCGGTCAACGCTTCCGAATAGTGTTCTCCGGCCAGATCGGTATTTCCTCGGCTGTGCTCGACCTCTCCCAGCTCCAGCAACGTGAGTCCGATTTGCCACGGAGTGTCAAGTGCGCGGAACTCCTCAACCGCTGCGGCAAGCTGATCTGCGGCCTGATCCCATTCGCCAGCCAATCGATGCGCGACTCCGCGCGCGCGACGGACAACAGCAGCATGGAGCTTATGGGCCGCTCGGGCGGTAGCTTCTTCGGCAACAGGCAAGTATTGGCTCAACCTATTTTGATCCTGTGCCCGCGCCGCGGCGTCAACCGCCATAACGTACATGTCGAGATCGCCGGCCATAGACCCCTCGGTGGCCGTTTTGTCGATTCCCGTATCCAGATGATGCTCGACTTGGGCGAACTCGCCCTCCGCCAGGAGCGGTTGTGCGATTCAATAGTGTTGGCTCCGTATCCAACTCTCCTCCGAGCCGCCTCCAGCCGTCGTCATGATCTCGTAGGCCTCTTCTCGGAGTTCGCGCGCCCGCACCCGTTGGCCGCGCAGCGCGTTCACGCTGGCGCTGAAGCTGAGGAAGAAGCATATCGGACCCGCGCGGGCGATGCCGTAACGGTGGTGGAGCCCTAACAATCTCTCTTCGATCTCGACCACTTCGTCCCATCGGTCCTGACGGAACCAGCACTCCGTTTGTGCGCCCAGCGCCCGCGCGAGTACCTCGACGGCTTGGATCCTCTCGGCCAGCTCCTGTGCCTGCTCCAGGTAGGCCATGGCCTTCCGGAATTTTCCGTGGTTCTTCAGGGCGACGCCGACGGCGAGCAGCGCCGCGGCCTCGGCGCGCAGGTCTTGAAATTTCGGATGGCGGCTGAGCTCAAGGCGTCGCAGGGCGACCTGCGTTTGCTCCTCAAACTTGTCTTGCCGATGATACATCACCTCGATCGCGGCCAGAGCAGCGGTGAGAGCGGCAGGGTCGTCGAGTTCCTCGGCCATCTCCAGCGCCGCAGTGGCACTTGTTTCTGTTACATCCCAATCATGCTTGCCCGTTTCGTGGCGGACTTTTAGCGGAAGCCAGTTGAGCAGCACGGGTACCGATTCCGAATTCGGTGGCTCTCCTTCGATCAGTTCCATGGCGAGGCTGAGACTATCGTAGGCCAGGTCGTCGTATTTCCACCTGTCCTCGTAGGCACTCATCTCGATGATTGCCTCACTAATCTTTCGTAGCAGGCGTACCCTCGACCACTTATCCGAAGGATCATTAAGTTCCAGCGCCTTTTGGTACAGCACGACCGCTACGGTGTTCTCTCCCAGGAAGACTCTGATATCGGCCTGCCGCTCCAGTAATTCGATTCGTGTCTCTTCTCCCGGTCCGAGTTCCAATGCCAGCTCGAGGAACTGCGCGGCCTCTTCATAGGCGAACATCGCCTCGGCTCGCTTGGCGGCGCGCGCGTAATGCTCGATCGCACGCTCGGCATTTCCCGCCGCCGCGTAGTGGCGACCCAGCGCTCCATGGAGTTCCTCCAATCGGTCAGGAAAGAGTTCGATAAGCGTCTCCGCCACCTGTTGATGCAGGAGAGCACACTGCTCGCGGAGCAGCGTGCCGTACGTTACTTCCTGAACGATAACGTGCTTGAAAATGTACTCCAGCTCGGGGATGCGGGCGCGCTCGCGAATGAGATCGGCCTGTTGCAGATGTAATAGGTAATCGGACAGATCCCCGTTTGCCGAGGCGATGGCTCCCAACACTCGGTAGCCAAATCGACGACCGATGACGGAAGCTGCCTGGAGCGTGGCGCGCTCTGCTTGGGGCAGACGGTCCAAGCGGGCCTGAATCACCTTTTCCAGCGTCTCAGGCACCTCAATCTCCGCCTTGGCCTGAATTGCCTGCCACCTGCCATCCCGCTGGACCAGGACTCCACGTTCGATCAGCTCCCGAATGAGCTCCTCAACATAGAACGGATTCCCCTCGGATCTTTTCAGAATCAGTTCCCGGATTGCCTTGGGGATGTCGGCCAACGCGAGCAGGTTTTCAACCAGTTCCTTGCTAGATAGATCATCCAGCGGGGCCAGTGCTAGATGTGCATACCGATGGGCGAAGTCGGTCTCGGCTCGTATCTTGAGCTCCCAACAGGGCTTGTCCCGATCGGGTCGGAAGAGAAACATTAGTAGGACCGGGGCGCGCTCGGTGGCCATCAATAGCGAGCGAATCAGTCCGAGTGAGCTGGGATCCGCCCAGTGCAGGTCCTCGAATGACAGAACGAGTGGCCGGCGGGTGGCAACGGCCTCGACCAGAGTCACGACCGCATTCACGATCCTGCTGTTCAAGGCCTCAGGATCCAATTGGTACAGCGCCTCTTCATATTGAGGGGGAACGGGAGCTCCAAGAAGCGAGGCCAGGTACGGCCACACCAGGTCGACCCGATCCCCCAGAAGGGGCCCAACTGCGGTTTCGAGCTTAATGTCCAGCATGGCCGGGGGATCATCTGGGGCTATCTCGAGCAATTCGGTGAGAAGGTCCAGAATGACGCTGAAGGGTTGATCTTCGGTGTAGGAATAGGCTCGACCTTCTGCCCATCGCAGCCGCGAATCGGTGTGAGACTCTCTGGCCTCCAAGAACAAGCGGCTCTTGCCGATCCCGGGCTCACCAACGATCGTAACAATGCAGCCACGGCCTCCCTGAAGATCGTGAAGGATCTCATTGAGTTGTTCATGTTCGCGGGCGCGACCGACCAGAGGGGAATGCAAATCCGCGATCCCTCTTGCTGGGGCAGGCTGAGCAAGTTCGCCCAGCAATCGAGTGGCGGGCATAGGCGCATCGAATCCCTTTGCAATGATTGGATCGGCAACTTCCAACTCGAATCGATGCCGTGTGAGCCGAGCCGTGGTTTCACCAAACAAGGTCTCGTTGGGCTTCGCCGATGACTCCAAACGCTTTGCAAGCACGACAGGTTTTCCTGTGGCCGTTGTTTCCGTCTTGCTCTCTCCCCCCATCACCGCCCGACCCGTGTTCACGCCCACCCGCAATCGGATATCTTCCCCCAGCTCCGCACCATATTGGCGAACCGCCTCATGCATCTTGAGCGCAGCCAGTCCGGCTCGTTCAGGGTCGTCTTCATGCGCAAGCGGCGCGCCGAAGAACGCCAGCAGGCCGTCGCCCATAAACCGAGCGACCATCCCACCATAATCGTCCACTGAGGCGCTCATACGCTGGAGACTGCGGTCGAGTACTATCCGCGCAGTTTCAGCCCCAAGGCGGTCTGTCAGCTCGGTGGAGCCGACAATGTCAGCGAAGAGGATCGTGATTAGCTTGTTCTCAGCGGGGCGGGGTTGCACGTCTGGATCATCTTACTCGAGAAGGGTGACCTGTTTCAATTCGGCGCCAGCCAGATTAAGAAGCCGCTGGCATCATGTTGCGGGCGCGAGCGCCTCCTCAAGCTGGCGGGATAACTCGTCGACCTCTGTCGTAGGGAGCTGACACGTAAAGCCCTGACACAGATAAGCCGTGGGCAGGCCCTCTCGCAGGGTCCGCTCAGCCATCAGCATCGGCTGTCCCTCTTCCCCAGGCTCCCCACCGGCCATGATGAGGTTAGGTAGGTAGTCAGCAACGGCGCGGAAAGACAACTCTTTGAAACCGGCGTCGGATGGAGAGCCTGCGATGGCGAGCTGCAGCTGTGGGCCCAGTGCGAAATCCATGGCATTGAGCCATCCGGCGAAGGCGGTGGGATGTTGTGGGGCGGTCAGGGCCATGGCGCGCAGGGCCGACTCTGCAGGCTCGATATAGCGCGACTCGCCCTCGAAGGCACCCAGGGTGAGCAAGAGCGTAACTGCCAGCGTGTTTCCGCTCGGCGTGGGGCTGTCCTGAATCGATTTCGGACGGGCAATCAACGGCTCATGGTCGTGACGCGTGTCGAAGAAACCACCTTGCGGATCGGCAAACGCCTCCAGGATCTCTTCCGCGTGCCTCACAGCCTCACGGTACCAACGAAGATCGAAATCGGCCTGATAGAGTGCCAGGAGGCCCAGCCCAAGCGCCGCATGGTCCTCCAGATAGGCGGTGTAGCGGGCCTCGCCCTCTCGCCAGGAACGCAGGAGCCGGCCGTCCACTACCAGGTGGTCCAGCAGGAACCCGGCCAGCTGTCGAGCCGCGGCGAGATACTCTTCATTAGAGGATGCACGCGCCGCCTCCGCCAGGGCAATCAGCGCCAGACCGTTCCAGGCCGTAAGCACCTTGTTATCCAGGCCGGGTAGAACGCGCTGCGAGCGCGCTTCGAGTAGAGCCTTTCGCCCGATATCCAGATGCGCTTCAATATCCGCGGACTCAAGGGAGAACTGATTGGCAAGTGAGTCGGTGTCGGCCGCGCGATACAGAATGTTGTGTCCTTCGAAGTTTCCCTCCTGGGTCACGCCGAAGGCTGCAATCACAACCTCCGCTACCTCCGGATCCTTGATTGCCCCTCGGATTTCATCCAGCGACCACACGTAATACTTGCCTTCTTCTCCCTCTGAATCGGCATCATACGAACTGTAGAAGCCGCCTTTGGGATCGCGCATCTCCTGCAACATAAAAGCAAGCGTCTCATCCGCGATGCGCAGCTGCTGCGGATCGCCAGTCACTTGCCAGCATTGAATATAGGCCCGCGCGAGCTGTGCGTTGTCGTACAGCATTTTCTCAAAATGAGGGACCAACCATTTCTCGTCGACCGTGTAGCGGGAGAATCCGCCGCCCAGCTGATCGTACATCCCACCGGCTGACATCGCCCCCAGGGCATGAGTCGCCATATTCAGCGCCAGTTTGTCCTTCGTTCGGGCGTGCCGCCGGAGCAGGAATTCGATAATCATCGGTTGGGGGAATTTGGGCGCTCTTCCCCAGCCTCCGTGAGTCCAGTCGTAGCTGCGGAAGAGCGACTCTGCCACTCGATCAAACTGCTGAATATCCAGTTCGCCATCTCCTGGTCGCAGAGCGGGAGCGTCCGAAATGCGCTCCGTCAGCTCGTTCCCGACTTCCAGGAGACTTTCCCGATCATTGCTCCATTTATCAGCGATCGAGCGCAGGATTTCGCTGAATCCGGGCATGTTGAACCGGCGTGTCGGAGGGTAATAGGTACCGCCATGGAAGGGCCGACCGTCCGGAGTCAAGAAGACGGACATCGGCCAGCCGCCCTGGCCTGTCATAGCCACCACTGCCTTCATATAGAGACTGTCGATGTCGGGTCGCTCCTCGCGGTCTACCTTGATATTCACAAAGTGCTCATTCATGAGCGCGGCCGTATCCGGGTCCTCGAAGGACTCATGCGCCATCACATGGCACCAATGGCAGGCAGCGTATCCTATGCTCAGGAAGATCGGCTTATCCAATTCCACAGCCGCTTCGAGCGCTTCCGGGCCCCAGGGATACCATTCCACTGGATTCTCAGAGTGCTGCAGCAAATAGGGGGAGGTAGAATTTTCCAGGTGGTTAGACATAAGTGTTCAAATTGGCTCCGAAGCCCGGCGCCCTAGACTCCATATCATACTGCGGTGGTAAAATCCCGCCCCATGTTTGCCGTTAGGTACCTGTTGCGCTTGGTCCCGGCCCTGGTCATGATGACCGCCATTTTCGTGCTGTCCGCTCTGCCTGCCAGCAAGGTCCCCACCCTTGGGCCGTATGATGTCTACTTCAAGAAGATGGCCCATGCCATCGGGTATGGCCTTTTGGGTGTGAGCTACTATTATGCCCTGCCCACCCGGCTTCCGCGCTTCGCCCGCTGGTCGATGGCGCTCGGCCTGTCGCTGGGATTTGCCCTCAGCGATGAGTTTCACCAGTCGTTTGTGAGTGGCAGAACGTCTAGTATTCGAGACGTCGCAATCGATGGGTTGGGAGCATTCTTGGCGCTGTTCCTCGCGGCAGGCTACTCGTCCTCGATCAACCGTCCCTCTCGAGTGGAGACACTTCCCAATTCGGGCCCTGACTGAGCTCGATATCCGCAAACGGCTCCGTCTGGCTAGCAACCACCTTTCGGTCCTTAACGAGTTCAAGCATCGCAAGAAACGAGACTACAACGTCCAACCGGCTCGCCGCTGAGGACAACAACGAGTTGAAGCTGACATGCTCCCCGCTGCTCAGCAGATCCATGATCCAGCGGACCTTGTCTCGAATGCGGATCTTGGGTGGCGCGGCCGCTTGCTCCAAAGTAGGGCCTTCTGGCATGCCAGCCAGCGCCTCCATCATCGCCGCGCGCAGCTCTTCGAGGCCCAGACCCCCAAGATCCAACTGCTCCTCGACGGGGGGTTCGCGCGTAAGGCGAAGATAGGTGCGTGCCCCGGCTTCTTCACGGGAGGCCAGTTCGGTAGCAGCCTCTTTGAACTGCCGGTAGAGCAGCAGCTGCCGAGCTAGCGCCTCCGCCGGATCCTCTTCTCCGGGTTCACGTTCCGGCGGTCGTGGTAGCAAGGCTTCGGACTTGATCTGGAGCAGCCTGGCCGCAACCACCAGAAACCCGGCAAGCTCAGCCGCAGGCTTTTCCGGAATCCGCTCCAAATGCACCAGAAATTGATCGGTGACCTGTGCGAGGGCGACCGTGGTGATGTCCAACTGCTCTTGTTCAATCAGTCGCAATAACAGATCGAGTGGGCCTTCGAAGACCGGCAGGTCGACGGAGTATTCAGATTCCATTACAGGATCACGGCCAGCACCAGGACGATAAGCACGATCAGCAGAATGGCAGCCACACCGTAGAACAAAATGCTGCGATCCTTTTGCAGTTGGCTTGCGTGAGCCGCAGCTTCCTCCGTCTTTCTCTTCCGATCGATTTCCATTAGCCCCTCAAACCGATCGGCTGAAGCGTGCGCCTCACTCTCTTTCAAGCCGGCAACTTGAGTTTGCAGCCGGCGGATCCACAAAGGCCGGCCCGTTCCCCCCTGCCGATCGATCACGCTGGCCACGATCGAGAGCGGTTCGCCGCAGTTTGAGCAAAGGTCGGCACCGTGCTCGTTGAGCTCACCGCAAGCCGGGCATTCTGTACGCTCCGCGATAAAGTGCGTGCCGCAGTAGGTGCAGCCAAAGGTTCGGTCACCTCCTGCAATCAGCTCAGGCGCAGTGCATGCGGGACAGGTGAGTTTCACGGGCGGATTATACAGGTCGATTGCCAACATCCCAGTCCACCGCCGACCCTTCAGAGGGTGGATGGAATGAGGCGCAAAATCAAGGCGAGGGTCCCGTGCGACCCCTACGCCAGTGTGCATTTAGCTTCGGGCGATCTGCCGAGTAGGTGGAAGGAGTCCGCATTCAAAAGGAAAATCCCGTGGAATCTGGGAATGCGCTCACTGAATCGGGCCTCCGGATGGTGTTTCTTCGGGCTAATGGAGCCATCGCATCACGTATTTCGAGGTGGTAAGATTCACGCCGCTCAAGGTGTCTGTACTGGCGAGGACAGAAAATGAATAATGAACCCATTCACGTAACCGATGAAGCATTTGAGGCGACTGTTCTGGAATCCAGCAAGCCAGTTCTGGTGGATTTCTGGGCTCCGTGGTGCGGTCCGTGCCTCATGGTGGCTCCGATCTTGGACAAGATTGCCGAAGAGTACGATGAACGGTTGATCGTGGCGAAGGTCAACACGGATGACAATCCCACCTGGGCCATGCAATACGGCGTACAGGGCATCCCTACCATGCTCCTAATCTCCGATGGCAAGGTGGTGCACCGCCAGGTCGGCGCGCTTCCGGAGACGCACCTCCGGGATATGGTAGATGAATTCGTGGGCGCAGTTGAAGACGCTGCCAACGGAAAAGAAAACTAGCAAAATACTCCAATAAAGCAAAAGGCGGAGCGACAGCCCCGCCTTTTTTGATTCCACCTCGTGTTCGAGTTGTTCTCGGCTTAGGCTTTGGCGTTGGTGCGGAAGATCAGCGATTCAACCCTCCGCCCTACCCGGCGCGACATTGAACGCACGCGGGCCAGCGTTCTGATTCTGCGCGAGCGACGCCGATCGACTTTTGTGATCACGCGTTCCGGCATTGTCATTTGCAGCGCCATGGCGCCCCATGACAGGCCGCCTCCAAATCCGACCAGCACCAGGTTATCTCCGGTGCGTATGCGGCCCTGATCCCAGGCCTCGCAGAAGGCCATGGGAATGGAGGCGGTGGAGGTGTTTCCATACTTATCTACATTGATAGCAAATCGCTCGAGAGGCATCTTTAGGCCGCGAGCCGCGGCTTCGATGATGCGGATGTTCGCCTGGTGTGGAACGATCAGCGAAACATCCTCCAGCGCAATCCCTGCGTCATCAACGGCATCACGCGTAGCAGCCGCCACTACCCGCGTGGCAAAGCGGAAGACCTCCCGGCCGTTCATCTGTATGAAGTGCATGTTGTTCGCAACGGTCTCGGGAGTTGTGGGCATATAGCTTCCGCCGGCAGGAATCGAAAGCAAGTCGCCCCCGGATCCATCAGAGCGCATTACGCAGGAGAGCACACCGCCAGGTTCGACGCGCCCTTCGACAAGAAACGCGCCGGCGCCGTCTCCAAACAAGATGGCCGTATTGCGGTCCTCATAGTTGACGACGCGAGACATAGTCTCCGAACCGATCACCAGCGCCTTATCGATATTCCCGGAGCGCACGGATTGTGCCGCCATATTTAGGGCGAAAATGAACCCTGTGCAGGCGGCCGAGAGGTCGAAAGCCCCGGCCTGTGAAGCGCCGATGTTGTCCTGGATAATGGAGGCAGTCGCTGGAAAAACGTACTCCGGCGAGCAAGTGGCCACGATGATCAGGTCGATATCGGCGGCCTTGACGTCGGTCCCCTGCAGCGCGCGCAGTGCGGCCTTCGTGCCTAAGGAAGCGGTCGTCTCCGTCTTGTCTGCGATCCTTCGCTCCCGGATCCCCGTTCGAGAGACAATCCACTCGTCGGTGGCGTCGACGATTTGTTCAAGATCGTGGTTTGTTAATACGCGCTCGGGAACCGCCATCCCCCAGCCCGAAATATGGGCATAACGTGTCATGAGCCCGGTTCCTGATCGTCCTCCACTTTGGCAAAAACGAGTGTGGCATTGTGACCGCCGAATCCAAAGGAGTTGGACATCGCATGCCAAAGTTCCTTCTCCCGTTTCATGTTTGGTACATAGTCGAGATCACATTCGGGATCGGGGGTCACATAGTTGATAGTGGGTGGCATGACCCCGTCTTGCAGTGCCTTTATACAGAAAATGGCTTCAATCCCCCCGGCGGCACCCAACATGTGGCCCGTCATGGATTTCGTAGAGGATATCGGTATGTCGTAGGCCACCTCACCAAATACGGTCTTGATGGCAGCCGTCTCGCTCAAGTCATTGAGCTTGGTGCTGGTTCCGTGGGCATTGATGTAGTCAATTTCATTCAACTCGAGCTGAGCATTTTCCAGAGCAAGCTCCATGGAAGCGGCCGCGCCTGCCCCATTTTCGGCCGGGGCGGTGATGTGATGCGCATCGTTGGTTGCGCCGTATCCGACGAGTTCAGCCAGGATCTCCGCCCCGCGCGCCTTGGCGTGTTCGAGCGATTCGAGGAGGAGCTGAGCGCTGCCTTCTCCCAGCACAAATCCATCACGGTTAAGGTCGAACGGGCGGGAAGCGAGTTCGGGATCGTCGTTGCGCTTCGACATCGCCTCCATCTTATTGAAGCCCGCCACGGCCAACGGTACGACGGGTGCCTCGGATCCACCAGCGATCATCGCATCGGCGTCGCCACGCCGAATGATCTCGGCTGCTTCGCCAATGGCATTGGTGCCGGAGGCGCAGGCGGTGACGACCGCAAAGTTGGGGCCGCGCATGCCGAATGAGATCGCGATCTGGCCGCCTGGAGCGTCCGGCAGCATCATAGGCACGGTAAAGGGGCTGATCCACCGAGGGCCTTTTTCAAGAAACTGTTTGACCTGTGCGATCATGGTGCCGATCCCACCGATTCCAGTTCCGATGATGGCCCCGATGCGATCGCGGTTGCCCTCTGTAATTTTAAACTTCGCGTGCTCCAGCGCGTGCCTCGTGGCGACTACCGTCAATTGAGTGACGCGGTCGAGCCGGCGAGCCAGCTTATGGCCAAGCTCCGCTGCAGGATCAAAGCCCTTAACTTCGCCGGCGAAGCGCGTAATCAATTCGCTGGCATCAAAGTGAGTAATGGGTCCGATTCCGGAGCGGCCCGCCAGAATGGCATCCCAGGTGTCTCTGACGGAGTTTCCAAGCGGGCTAAGGGCTCCAAGCCCGGTAACGACAACCCTTTTGCGGTCCACGGCTACCTCCAGAGTAAATAGATCGTCCCGCGCCCACAGGGCGTAGCCCCGCGTCTGCAGGACACGGTCCTACCTCACCGGGATTCGCCCCGCCGTAGCGGGATTCGGAGGAGTATAACACGGCGAGTGCCTAAAGGATGCGCCGAGCCCTTATGATAGAATGCGGGCCCTTTCGCAAGCAGAACCCCTTTATTGCGATTATGTTAACTCGTTTCTCATGATCCTCGTAACCGGCGGGACCGGCTTTCTGGGCCGGGCCGTCATTCGCCAGCTCTCCCAATCAGACTATCGAGTTCGGACGCTAATTAGACCGAGCAGGCGATCGCCCGATCTACCGGCAGGAATACCGGTTGAAGCCGCGATCAGCAGTTTGCTCGACAAGCGCGGGGTGAGAGCAGCAATGGTGGGAGTGGACAGCGTCGTACACCTGGCGGGAGCCGAGCGCGGCGGATCGGAGATTGGCTTGCGTGCGGTAGACGTTGAGGGGACTCGGGTGCTGGTGGAGGCCGCTCGTCAGGCCGGCGTGAGCCGACTGGTATACGTCAGCCACCTGGGTGCAGAGCCCTCTTCGGCCTATCCCGCGCTGCGGGCGAAGGCACACGCTGAGAATACCATTCGCAAAAGCGGCCTGCCTCATACCGTTATCCGAAGCTCACTGGTGTATGGCGAGGGGGATCGCTTCACGACTTCTCTAGCGATGCTGCTCGGGATTTCGCCGGGAATCTTTCCCCTTCCCGGCGACGGCAATACTGCCCTCCAGCCGGTTTGGGTGGACGATCTGGCAACCTGCGTGGCCTGGTCGCTGGATGAGGAGGCCATGATCGGGCAGACATATGATGTTGGGGGCCCGGAATTCCTCACCCTGCGACAGGTGGTTGAGTTGGTGATGAAGGCGACCGGAAGTCACAGATGGCTAGTGTCCGCCTCTCCGCTTTACTTGCGGGGCATCACGTGGCTCATCCAGCGCGTCCTGCCGAATCCGCCTCTGACGACATTCTGGTTCGATTACCTGGCATCCAGTCGCACTGCAAGCCTGGACGCATTACCCAGGATCTTCGGATTGAAACCGTCCATGATGATTGACCGCTTACGGTACCTGGAAGAGCGCAATTGGACCCTGGAATTCATGGGACGGCAGCTGAGTTGGACATGACGGACATCATTATCAGACCACTCGCCGGCGCGGAAGAGATGAAGCAGGCGGAGGATTTGCAGCGGGTGGTGTGGCCGGGCAGCGAGACCGACATCGTCCCCGCCCACCTGCTGCTCACGATTGCCTCAAGTGGAGGTCTGGTCCTGGGAGCGCTCGCAGACGACCGTCTGATTGGGTATGTGATGGGATTCTTGGGAACCGACGAGGAGAGCCCTGACCGCGTAGCCATGGCGCGCCTCAAACACTGCTCGCATCAAGTGGGAGTGCATCCGGAATCCCGCGGTCAGGGCCTGGCGTTCCAATTGAAACGCGCCCAACGGGAAGCCCTCATTCGGCAAGGGATCCGCCTGGCAACCTGGACCTATGATCCCCTGTTGAGTGTCAATGCCTATCTAAACCTTCACCGGTTGGGAGCCGTCTGCCGCAGCTATAAACGAGAAGTCTACGGCGATATGCGAGATGGGCTGAATCGAGGGCTACCCTCCGATCGGTTCCAGGTCGACTGGTGGGTCACGTCCAATCGGGTGGAAGCGCGCGTTAAGGGATCCCGTCCCCCACTCGATCTGGCGCACTATCTATCCGCAGGCGCTCAGAAACTCAATTCGGCGGGGCTGGCGGATGACGATCTGCCGCGTCCTGGCGATAAGGTTGAGGAACCCAGCAGCAAATTGGTTCTGGTGGAGATTCCACCCGATTTCTTCGAAGTCAGGCGGCTTGATATGGGGCTGGCGAGCGAGTGGCGCACGCTCACTCGCTCGATCTTTGAAGGTGCATTCGAGGCCGGATACGTCGCCACAGACTTTGTCTACTTGAAGGGCGAGAAGTACCCTCGTTCCTACTACGTGCTGAGTTCGGGCGAGAGCACACTCGGGTGATTCGTCCTCGATCGAGATCCTCAAATCCAAACCGCGAAATGCGCATAGCCATAGCCTGAAGAGAGATTCTTGCGGGATTCATGGGGCGCAACAGGGTGAGCGCGGAGCATCGACTAGAGTGCAAATAGAGGCGATCGAAATCCACCATATCTCGATGCCGCTAGTGCGGCGCTTTGAGACCTCATTGCATGTGGAACACGAGCGCGAGTGCCTCCTGATCCACATAGAAGGGGATGGACATGAGGGCTGGGGCGAGTGCGTGGCGCATCTCGTTCCCTGGTACTCCTATGAAACGATCGGCACCGCGTGGCACGTAATGGAAGAATTTCTCGTACCCGCAATACTAGGCGCAGAGCTGGAGAGCGCGGTGGAGTTCCCCGGCCGAGTCAATGGAATCATGGGACACCCGATGGCCAAAGCCGGTCTTGAGCTTGCCCTATGGGATCTCGAGGGCAGGCTAGAAAAGAAGCCCCTGGTTGAAATGCTGGGGGGAGAGCGGGCCCGGGTCGAGGTCGGGGTATCGATCGGAATTCAGGAAGACGTTGGTACTCTGCTTGGTGTGATCCGGGATCACCTTGCCGAGGGGTACCGGCGCATTAAATTGAAGATTAAGCCCGGCACGGACCTTGAGATCGTGCGAACCGTTCGTGAGGCCCATCCTGACCTGCGATTGCAGGTCGATGCCAATGCCGCATATGAGGTGAGCCAATCGCACATATTCGAGGAAATGGATCCACTCGCGCTGCAGCTCATCGAGCAACCATTCCCCGCGGAAGACCTGCATGCGCACGCCGAGCTTCAGGCGCGCCTGTCCACGCCCGTTTGTCTGGATGAAAGTATCGACTCAGCCATGATGGCGCGGCAGGCACTGAATCTGGGTGCGTGCCGCGTGATCAACATCAAACCTGGTCGTGTGGGGGGGCTGAGTGAGGCCCTTCAGATTCACCATCTGTGTTTGGAGCGTGACATTCCCGTATGGTGTGGTGGGATGCTTGAGACAGGGATCGGACGAGCCTCCAATCTAGCCCTCGCTTCGCTGCCTGGATTTACATTGCCTGGGGACATCTCAGCCACCGATCGCTATTATGAGGTGGATGTGGCGAGCCCTCGATTCGAACTTAACTCCGACGGGACCATCGACGTGCCGAACGGAGCCGGACTAGGAGTGGTTATCGACCGAACGGCGCTCGAGAGATTCACCCTCCGAACCAAACGCTTCAAGGGCTGAAAAATCCCTTTTCGCATAGCCATATCGCCGACCAGGGAGCGTGGCAATAGAGCTCTGACTTCGGGGAAGTTGGGATCGGTAGATCGCGATGGGTTGAGAGCCCCGGCCGCTCACATCAGGAAGGGGAATTGATCTAGTTATCCTTGGCCAATAAGATTAAGGATCAAGTCCAGCCCCAAGGCTCCCGCATAGGCGATCACTAGCATCTTGATCATCTTCCCCGCGAACGCCCAAATCAGAAATGCCGCGACCGGCATTCGTAGCGCGCCTGCGGCAGCCCCGGCCACGTCAAACAGTGGATTTGGAATGGCGGCCAGCACCAACACGGTCCAGCCGCCGTACTCCTTCATCAACTCTTCCAAACGATTATAGGAAGGCACTCGTTTAAAGACTCCCCGGCCACTGTAGCCTGCAAGGTAGCCGGTCAGTTCCCCTAGCGCGGCCCCGGCCGCGGCCGCCACAGCAACTAGGAGTGGATTGAAGATGCTGCCCCCGATCAGAGTGACAATGAAGCCCGGTGCAGGCAGCACGATGGTGGCGTTCGAAATTAGGGAGATCAAGAAAATTCCAGGATATCCCAGAACCTCAAGGTTCTCAATCTCATCTTTTAGCAGAAAGCCCGCGACCGTAATGGCGATCACCGCCACCAGCGCCAATACGCGCAGCGCAGTGGTGCGCCAATCGTATGGGCGCAGCTCTCCGTCTTGGCGAAGCTCTTCGCTCACTGCTCCGAGATCTCGATCGCCTCAATGGCTACCGCGGTCGAGTTGGGATCGCTCGGATCCCGCTCCGGAATCGCGAGTACCACATCCATTCCCGAGATCACATATCCAAAAACCGAGTGCTTATTGTCGAGCCAGTCGGTCGCGATATGCGTGATGAAAAACTGCGACCCATTTGTACCCCGCCCAGAATTGGCCATGGAAAGCACGCCCGGGCCGTCGTGGCAAATGTCCGGATGGAATTCGTCTTCAAATTTATAGCCAGGGCCTCCCGTACCTGTACCGGTCGGGTCGCCGGTTTGCGCCATGAAGTTCTTGATCACGCGATGGAAGATCACACCGTCGTAAAATCCATCGCGTGCCAGAAATACGAAATTATTCACCGTGTGCGGCGCCTTGTCTGCGTATAGCCTGAGCTCGATATTTCCGCCTGCGGTCTTGATCGTGGCATTGTAGGTTCGCTCCGGGTCAATGGTCATGGGTGGTGGAGAAGCATATTGCTGTGAACCCATTTCTACCTCCCTCTCATCGGCTGTCAAGGAGAGCGGATACGCGGGCGACCACCATATCCATCGCCACCGTATTTAGCCCGCCCTCCGGGATGATGACATCGGCGAAGCGCTTTGAGATTTCTACGAACTCTTCGTGCATGGGCCGTACAGTCGTCTCATACTGTTGGATGACCGATTCCATCGAGCGACCGCGCTCCTGAATGTCTCGCTGAAGCCGTCGGATAAAGCGGATGTCGGACGGCGTATCCACGTAGATCTTCACATCAAAAATGTCTCGCAGCTTGGGCTCGGCAAATACCAGGATTCCCTCCACCAAGATGACCGGATGGGGTTCGACCATTGAGGTTTCCTGGGTACGTTCGTGGCGAGTGAAATCGTATACCGGGACTCTTATTGTCTCCCAGGTTTTGAGCTGTTCGATATGCTCAATGAGCAGGTCGGTGTCGAGCGAGTCTGGGTGATCGAAGTTGACCGAATCCCGCTGAGCCAGGGGGAGGTCATTCAGGTCACGGTAATACGCGTCGTGTGGAAGAAAAGCGATGTGTTCGGCGCCGATGCGACGCAGCACGACGTCCGCGATGGTGGTCTTGCCCGAGCCGGTTCCGCCCGCGATGCCAATCACGAGCGGCGTCGATCTGACGGTCACGGGGGAATTATACGGCGCGGTCTGCCGCGGAGGCGAGCGCGGTCAGCGGATGGTCGCGACTTGGCCCGCGGTGAGTTGTCGAAGGTCACCGGGCGACAAGCTGAACACCGAGCGCGGGGTGCCCGCTGCGGCCCAAATCGTGTCGTACTGCAGCAAGTCCCGGTCGATCAGGGTCTGTATCGGCTCCGGCATTCCAACCGGCGCGACGCCCCCGATGCTGAAGCCCGTTACCTCACGCACGAAATCGGCGTCCCCCATTTGAATCGGCTCTCCCACCAGCTGACTTACGCGTTCGAGATCTGCGCGATTGGGGCCGCTAACCAGCACTAGATAAGGGGTCTCGGAATCAGAACCGCGGAAGACCAAGGACTTCACGATTTGCCCCAGCTGGCAGCCTACCGCATCTGCGGCTTCCTGAGCGGTGCGGCTGCTTTGCGGTAATTCGACCACCTCCAGGGAAAGCCCGGACTGATCCAGAGCCTCCTGCACACGTTGCACGCCGGATGAGATTTCTGCCATGGTTAAAGTGCGCGCGCCCTCAGCGTTTGGGTTCGCGAGAGTGAGGGTGGGCAGATAGGGTAGCTAAAGCGCGGCACAATTTAGGAGCCACCAGCCGGAGTCGAACCGGCGACCTAACGCTTACGAAGCGCTCGCTCTGCCAGCTGAGCTATGGTGGCGCGGTAGCCCTCGGGACCGATCTCCAAACGGCTGCGTATAGCCAAACCAATTTCGTCTCTAGCCGTGCGGTGAAGGTCTCTCAATGGCTGCCGCTTGGTTATGCGAGTGTGTCCGGTCTTGCGGGACGCGCGGGATTATACCAACCCCTCTGGAAATTACCGTGTTGAGCGGTGATAATCACCCCATGCGAATCGCGATGCTTTCCTATCACACCTGCCCACTCGCCACCCTGGGAGGCAAGGAAGCCGGTGGCATGAACGTCTACGTCCGTGAGCTCGTGCGATCCCTCGGCCGGCGCGGGGTTGGCGTGGATGTCTTCACCAGGTCGCAGGACGAACATGTGCCTCATGTGCTGCATGATCTGGGCTATGGCAACCGCGTGGTGCACGTGCCCTCCGGCCCGGAGAATCCGCTCCCGAAAGATGACCTCCCCAATTATTTAGCGGATTACGTAAGCTGGATTAAGGCCTTCAGCGAAGGCAAAGGACTGCGCTATGACGTAATCCACAGCCACTACTGGCTTAGTGGCGAAGCTGCGCTGTCGTTGAGGGAAGATTGGGGCATCCCCTTCATCCAAATGTTCCACACCCTGGGGGAAATGAAGAACCAGGTGGCGCGCAGCCCAGACGAAACGGCCTCCCCTGCCAGGCTCGCTAGTGAGAGACGCCTGCTTGGCGGGGCAGACAGGATCATTGCCTCTACCGAGGCCGAGCTGGCCCAATTTCGCTGGATCTATCGCCAGGAGACCAACAAGGTGGAGATCATCGAGCCGGGAGTCGACATCGCCCACTTCTATCCCATACCGGCGGATGAGGCCAGAGAGTTCGTGGAGGCGACGGATGATCGGCGCATCATTCTATTCGTGGGGAGAATTCAGCCGCTTAAGGGGCTCGACTCGCTATTGAACGCCATGGCGCTGCTTTATCAGCGCGGCCAGCAAGATCTGCACCTGATGGTGATCGGCGGACAACCCGACGCGGATCCCGGTGAGGTCTCGGAAGAAATGAACCGCCTCAAGGCACTGACGAGCGAATTGGAACTGGAGGGCGAGGTCACATTTCTTGGGAGACAGGACCAGGACGTGTTGCAGTACTACTACTCCGCTGCGGAGATCTTGGTGATGCCTTCGCACTACGAATCCTTCGGGCTTGTGGCGCTTGAGGCCATGGCTTGCGGAACGCCGGTGGTCGCCTCCGAGACCGGCGGCCTGATCTTTCTGGTCAAGGATGGTGAGACTGGACTCCACGTTCCTACGGCGGCCCCTCAGGCGTTGGCGGATAAGCTGCAGTACCTGCTTGAGAATGACTCCGAACTCCGTCGGCTGGGCGAACAGGCCGCGAAGTATGCCCGCAAGTTCAAGTGGGGTCGGGTCGCTGACCGCATGATCGAGGTGTACGAGCAACTCGCGGTTGAGACCGAGCGGGCTCAGTCCGCGGGTCAGTAGCCCTCAAAGTACCGAGACCCCATTCCTCAATAAGAATCACAAAGCTGCATTAAGGCATCTGACCCCCAGCGTTAGATGGGGGTCAGGTGAGGAGGAGAGCAAACCGACGAATTTATTCTGGAGGACGCTTTGGTCGGAGCCGGTTTGCTACCCTAATTTATCACGGATATGTGCGCGCTTGCCTTACAGGGGACTTACACCCTACCGGATCTGTCAGAGGCGGATTCCGATCTTGGAGCTAAGTCCCCCGCGGATGGGATGGTTTTGTTTCAGAAATCAGGTTAGAGTTGGAGTTATGAAAACCGAGGACTTGATGCGTTATGAGGCTGAATTCCGGACTGTCAGGGCTGCGTTCAACGCGACCGTCCTGGTCGTCGAGCTAGTGACCGACAACAGAACTTCCAGGAGGACGCCTACTCATCGGCGAGATCCTCCGGGCACGTCTCGAGCACGCCCTGCGCGTCGATATTCGGCCTGGTGGCTTGCATGATCTCGACCGTTCCACGGGCCAGGATGCAATCTCCCGGACCGACCGGATGGGTGGTGGTTCGGTCGATAATGGCGAAGGTGCCTGATTCCTCGCTGAATATGGCCACGAACGGTAGCTCCTCGCCGGCGAACCAGCGCTTAATTACGCCGTAGACGCAGAGTTCGGCCCCCTCATCATCGAGCACAACGGCCTCCCATAATACGCATTCAGGTTCGGCGGCCTCGGCTGGGATAATTGCGGGTTCCTCGGTCACTGGCGGCAAAGTGGGGGCTGGCCGCCGAGTCGAGGTTGGCTCTGGAATCGGCGTTTCTGTGGGAACCTCCGTAGCAAGAGCCTCTGAGATAAAGGCACCTAGGGGACCCTCAGAGAGTGCGAAAACACCCCATCCCGCAGTACCAAACAGCGCAACGAACAGACCCGATGCCGCGGCACCCAACACCGCAACGATGATTACTATTCTCGCCACCTTTCCGGCAGAGCGTCGTATCCGGCCAGGCGGCGCCGAGGCCTCTGCCCTCAATTCGCTCACACCCGCGGTGCCTACGGTCGATTGCCGGTAGTCATCCGTTCTTCTAGCGAGCGGGCTGGCGCCTTTCGGCTCCTCGGCCTCGGCTCCAGCCATCCATATACCTGAATCGACAGCCACTGGAGGAGCCTCTACATACTCAATCCCAGGTCCATCATAGGTTGAGGACTCCTCTGCGAGCTCAGCCTCTTCTGTGATCTCAGGCTCTCCTGTGA
>JAPUGV010000048.1 GCA_027298025.1 Chloroflexota bacterium
GATGCAGCGGGAACAGCCCGAGCTTTAAGGAGGTCACGCCGGAGGCGTATTCCAGCGTGGACAAGAGTCCCGTGGCGCGATCCGAGAGCTGGCGCTGATCGCTGCTGGCCGGTCTTAAAAAGCCGCCTGCAGACAGGGCACCTCCGTATTCCTGCTCGACCTCGACAATGATCGCGCCGGCGACCAGCGCGCCGGCTTGGAGCTCGGCGGTGAGCTGGGAGGCGAGCCGATCGGCAAATGCAGCAAGCTGCTCGAGGCTCTCGAGCGGGAATTCGAGCTGGGTCTCCACCGAGAGTGGCGCGGCCTCGAACTGCGGCATGAGCGGGCGCAGGTCCTTCCCAGACGCCAGGCTGTGAAGGAGCAGCCCTTCATTACCGAAGGTGCGCGAAAGAGCGCCAACCGGCATCTCGGCCACCTGACCGATAGTCTCAAGACCAAGCCTGCTCAGCAGACGGTAGGTGTCATCCGAGGAGGGCAGCAGGATCAGCGGAAGCGGTGCCAGGAATTCACGCTCATTGCCATGCGGAACCACCTGTGAAGCGCCTGGATCCGAGAGTCGGGCAGCAGTTTCGGCGATGAACTTATTCGCAGCCAGTCCGACCTGCGGCAATAAGGTGAGTTCGTCCTGTATCGTGCGCAGGATCCGCTGCACTAGTTTGTCGTCGGTGCCGTAGAGGCGTTCAAGTCCGGAGGCGTCGAGGTAGATCCTTCCTAGCGCACTTGATTCACGGAAAGGCGAGTAAGGAGATAGAACCTCGAGCAAGTCCTTATGGGCCTGGTCGTACAGATCCGAGGAGAGGGGAAGGAACGCGGCTTGCGGGGATAGCTGCTCTGCCTGCCGTAGCGGCATGCCGAGCTGCACGCCATCGATGCGGGCGGCAGGGGAGCAAGCATAGACCGCGCCTTCCTCATGCGGCATACCGCCGATCACGACCGCGATCTGCCGAAGCGCCGGATTTTCGAGGATCTCAACCTGAATCGGAAAATCCTGGATATGGATGTAGGCGATCTTCATTACATGATCTATGGTGGAAAGGACTGGGACAAATATAGAACATATGTTCTGTCTTGTCAATAGATCAAGGCTCAAAGTACCGTTGGCGGAGACCGCCACGCGGGTAGATCATAGGGCTCCGTGGGGATGTGACGATGAGCCTCGATAATCCTGACTCAGCGAAACCGGGACAGCCCAATCCATTGATTCGGCCGCTGCTTGTCCTTTCTTTTCTGGTGTTGGCGACGCTCGCGTGTATCTCGACCGATATCGCAGTGATCTTCGATTCGGATGGAAGCGGCTCGGGCGTGGTCCGGCTTGAGCTGTTGTATCCGCGGGATCTCGAGGAACGTGCCACAGCCGATGTCAACGAATTTATCGTCGATCTGGCGGCGCAAGGTTGGGAGAACGTCGGTGTGGAGACCGCCAGCGATACGCACTACCGGATTACGGCGGTCTATCCCTTCAGTGCCGATCCCGATGGCAAACAGCTAAAGGACGTGATGCCTGACTTCACTTACACGATCCGGGAGGCGGAAAACGAATACAAGTACTACACGATTGAGGGCCGCGCGGACTTCTCGGCATTGGAAGAGTTTTGGGCCGAGATGGAAAACAATTATGCAGTCAACGGCATCGATGCCGATATCATCGGCTCTTTCTTCGACGCGGAGGGGGAGATCCTATCGGCGCAAGAGGTGCGGGGCTTCATGACCGGCTACGGAGAGCCGTCCGCGACCATTCGAGTCACGTTGCCGGGCCAGACGCCGGTGGATGCCAACGCGTTCTGGGATAACGAGGAAGAATATTTGGCTGGCAACACCGACACCCTAGTTTTCAGATGGTCTCCTGGTAGCCGGGCGGTTGCGCCGTTGACGGCGGAGCGCCGGCTGGAACCGCTAACATCGGTCAGTGCGGCTCAGGCCCAGGCCAACACCGAACGTGTGATTGGCCAATTCGAGGGCGCGATCCCATCGGGAAACATCAACTTCACGGGACAGTTCTCCGGCAATATTAATAACACCCTGCTGGCCTTCTTCAATGGGGGTAGCTACACCTGCTCGGACTATCAAGGCAGGGTGCTGAGGTGGCTGGACACGGTCAGAACTAGCCCCGATGAAAACATACGCAGCATGCTGGAGGGCCTGGATTACGGGCCGATCCAGACTAACGGCGGCGGCCACCGATCGGTGGTTCTTTTCCCGCGTGGGACGGATTGGCGAGCGACCGGCACTGTGCTCGATCCGTGGCCCAGCCAGAAGCCGCGCGCCTTCCCGATCGCGACCTGGGGGGACCACCTGTGGTTTGTTTCAGGTGCCAATACGCCGACACCAGACGAGGACGCCGGCCATCTCTATCCGCACCTCACAGGCGGAACTTCTTCCTACCCGGCCAGCGTCGAGCTGCAGGGCGATCTGGCCCGCGGGCTGGCTCGACCCGAGAAAATTTTGATGGTCCGTTCTCCGGTGGCTCCTATGCTCACGTTCCCGGATGGCCGTCGAATCGGATCGCTGCCGGATGGCTCGATCATCAATGAGCTGCCTCGAGAAGTCGATATGTACAGCTTTGAGATCTCCCCCGGTCATGCGCAGTGGGTGTTCTTCCTCCCAGACACTGAGTTTGAGGTGGAGCTGGAGGGGACCGGCGAAGGGGAATTCCACGTGCTGGTTGCCTCGCCGGATGAGACGTTCGGTTACGGTCCGCAGGCCATCACGGCCGGCCAGTCTGCGTCTTTCGCCGTAGCTTCAACTGCCGGTCCGACGGTGTTGATTCTGCCGGATGGCCAGTCCGTAGAGCCGATGCCGCTGAGTACGGATGAGATCGACGCGGCGATGGGCTTGAATCTAGAGGATCTGATTGCGGGCACGGAGATCGAAGTCGGCCAAGATGCTGAGGTGGCTTCGGAAGAGGGACTGCTGCAGGATTTCCCCGGTCTGTTACCTGCGCTGCTGATTATGTGCTTGTGCGTGGTCGGTGGGGTTGTGGGGGCGGGGCTGATCTGGTTTGGACTGTTCCGGGGACGTCGGAATAAGACTGCCTAGGGGCTCGCCTCGGCTTCAGCGCGAGGTCCGGATTTGACCCAAAGCCTGGCTGTGGCTTGTAGCCAGCTAGGCATGCAACTTCCTCAACCCGGCCGCGAGGCCGCCGAGCATGGCGCCCATCGAAGCGCCGAGAAGGATCATCGAAGGCGCGCAGATCAAGAGTCCGCTTATGAGGCTGGAGGATTCAAGTGAGTCGAACACGGAAACCCCGAGGATGGCGCCGTAAAAGAGGCCGATAACGCCGCCGATGCCGATCCCGTTCTGAGAGCTCATGCGGGCGTTCGGCCCGGAGGCAATCCACACGCCCAGCAGCAGCGCGATTAAAGCGCCGAACGAGGCGAAATTCAGCCCAAAAATTAGCGAGACGCCAAGCACCGTGAGTCCAACGATCACTCCAATAATCGCCCGATCCGCAGTGCCTCCAAGAATCTCCATCGGGGGAGTGGCATAGCTCGATGCGCTAGGGGCAGACTCGCCTCTCTTCCCGTTCGCGGTGGCCGTCTTCCTGTTCGATCCAGGCCTCTTGCCGTTTGTTCTGGAGCCGTTCTTACCATTGGAGTGCTGCTTCGTGTAATATGAACGGCGCTTCTCGGGCCGACTGATAACGTCGTAGGCCCAGTTAATCTCCTGCATCCGGGAAATTGAATCCTGACCGTTGCTGACGTCTGGGTGGTGCTCTCTAGCGAGCCGTCGGTAGGCGCCAGCGATTTCCTTTTCGGAGGCGTCGTGCGGGACACCGAGGATAGTGAGGGGGTCCTTAGTCATTGCCAACCGAATCCTACCCATATCTGAGTGGGCGACAAATAGGACTCCTTTCGATTTCGGTCAGCATGTTCACCAAATTTGCCCTAGAGGCGGCGTATCGCCGTCATTGGATCCTTCTCGGCCACAAGTTGTAAGGTTTCAGCAAGGAAAAGGACATCAGCGCAGCCAGGGTCGTCAGCGGGAATCTACGGCTGGAGTTCAGGCGGGACGTCGATGATGTAGAGCGTTGAGAAACTCGGTGCCGTCACCTCTATTAACCCGTAGACGAATGCGAGGTGTGTGCCATCAGGTGACCACGCGGGATGGTGGATCGGATATTGCGAGCTGTCGAGTCGCAGGAGTTCCTGAGGGGAAGAGCCGTCTGCGTTCGCGATTACAAGCGAGTTGGAGCGCTCTTCCGGAGCGAAGACGGTGTATACGATCTTTGTACCGTCGGCTGAGAACGCGGGGTCACACTCCTTGGCTTGTGGGTCGTCGATAAAAGGCATGGTCTCCCCAGTTGCGAACGATACAAGCCAAATGCCATTACACTCATCATCGGCGATGAGCGCGGCTTCTCCGTCTGCAGATACTGAGAACGCGTCGAGGAATTGAGTGCCGAGAACAGGGAACTACGAGCCGAGAATCAAGGGCTGCGTGATGAGAATAATCGGCTCAA
>JAPUGV010000049.1 GCA_027298025.1 Chloroflexota bacterium
TTTGACCAAAGACATGTTGAAAGGATCGGCGGCCGCCTCGTTCCTCATAATCTTGTTCTTCTCATTTGGTCATGTGATTCAGTCAACTGCGTGGATGTTTGATTCGATGGGGATCTTAGAGAGGTGGACCGTCCTTGTGAGGGGACAGCAGAGTGATGTGGTCTGGCTCGCTGTGTACGGGGTCGGCGGGGTAGCTGCGACGTGGCTCCTTTGGCGGTCGAAGGGATTGGCGGGTCCAATAAACAAGGGATTAGGTTTCTTTTCGCTGGTCGTTGTTCTGGCGACCGTTGGTCAGATCGTTATTGTTGAGAGTACCGAGCCGAGAACGAGTGTCGGAAACTTCGTGAAGCAATGGAATAGTGGCGAAGCGACTGATGCCATCTCAGCTGTCAGTCCTCCCACAGCCACAATGCCAGACATTTACTACATTGTTCCCGACAGCTTCGGCTCATCCAAAGTCTTTAGCGAGTATTTGGACTACGACAATTCCACTTTTACCAGCTTTCTCAAAGAGAAAGGTTTCTACATCGCCGAAGAGAGCAGTGCCAATTACGCCTGGACCGAGTTATCTCTGACTTCATCTCTTAATCTGGATTATCTGAACATCTTGCCGGAATATCTCGGCGAAGAAGCTAGCGATACGCTCCCGCTCGAAGTCATGGTGGAGAGAAATCGTCTTTTCGAATTCCTTAGGAAGAGGGGCTACCTAATCAACGTATTCGCTGATGAGTTTGAACTGACCGACATTGCGAGCGCTGAAAATTACATAACACCGCAGGGATGGGTGGTTGATGCGTTTCAAAATCTGTTTCTCAATACCACTCCTGTTCCCGCTGTGCTCCGGCTGCTGTCCCTAACTCCCGCATACGATTTTCACCGTGAGCATGCCCTGTTTATGTTCGATCGCCTAACAGAATTCGAAAGCGGCAGTAGGCCGCAGTTTATTCTTGCTCATTTCATGGTGCCGCATCCGCCATTCGTGTTCGGGCCCAATGGCGAGCGGGTTGGCGAGGACCAGAGATTCTACTTCGATGGTGGGTTCATGTTGATCACGGGGGAAACCCGCGCAGACTACATTCGGGGCTATGTTGGGCAGACTAAGTACGTTTCCGACCGACTAGAGCGAGTAGTGGATGAGATCTTGACTGAACGCGATCGGCCGGTGATCATCATCATTCAGGGTGACCATGGGCCAGCCTCGTTGATGCATCCACTCAGCCTGGAGCAGACCGATGTCCGCGAGCGAATGCCGATCCTGAATGCCTATTACTTTTCCGACGGGGACTACTCTGAGCTTTACGATGACATCAGCCCGGTAAACTCGTTTAGGGTGATACTGAATCAATACCTTGGGACCCAGCTCGATCTCTTGCCAGATAAGCATTATTTCACGACCCTCACCCAACCCTACAGATTCATCGACGTAACAGATCAGCTCTCCGCCGAATAGCGATCTCCCCGGGCAACCGAGCCACGGCTTTGCGATTTATTCCCGTCTCACTTCGGCGAGCAGGTGATCTTCAGGTTTTGGGCCTACAATCAAAGGGGCTCGGAGCGGTTTTCAGGTCTGTGATCCTAAGTCACGTTCCCTGCAAATTCCCAGGATTTCCACCAATTCGTTGATGATACCTGTCGCTCACTTACTGCGATAAAAAAGGGGAGCCTCAGAAGTTCGTTTGAACTTCGCGGACGCTCCAAAACCGAGAACGAGCGTGTTATTGATCGCGTTTGAAGACTTCATCCTGGGTCGCGAGGTGACACAGATAAGCGATCCCATTGCCGGGGGAACCGAATGCTGCTTCGATTAGCAAACCGGTCTGGTCGATCGAGTCGGAACAAAAATGAGGCGGGGATCGCTCAATAGCCGAACTCGTACACGAGCTGCAAAGTTTGAGGCCCTATTGTGCCCTCAACCATCTCGACCAACTCTCCGTCAATCCACACCCCCACTACGAATTCCTGCTCGGCCTCGTTCCCGCAAGTTCCGTAGTAATCCACGATCACCTGATATTTTCCTGAGGGCGCCGTGCCAGCCTTCCAGAAGATGCTCTCCAGCGGCTTGGTTGTCGCCGTGAGACAAGAACCATTGGCTTCATATTCAAGCAAGCCCCCCGTCAACGACCGGGGATTTTCGAAATAGATTTCCTCCCCTCTCGGATCAATCACGTGCAAATCCAAATCTGCGATTGACAGCCAAAACAAGGAAACCACCAGATCGCCGGTCACCTCAATCTCACCTGCCCTCGATCGCAACTCAGCGAACCGTGGTATGGGCGTCGGTTGCGGAGTCGGCAGCGAAGTTGGAGTGGGGCTCGGAAGCGGTTGCAGGCCTCCGCAGGTAAGTGCGATCTCGTAGTCCACCTCTGAATCGTCGCTGATCAGCGTGAAGCTGTAGGTTGCCCGCCGTGGCAGCAGGAAACTTTGCGTTTCCGAAGAACTTGCCCCAGCACGGCCTTGAATCAAGCTTTCGTCTTCGAGCTGAAGATCGATTCGCAGGTCGGAACTGTCGCTTGCGCTCGGGTAATGCACAGAGAGCACATCCCCCGGCTGACCCTCTATCTGCCAGGTGACGTTGCTACGGGGAAGGAGCTCATGACGAATGGACTGGCCACAAGGCAAATTAAGAGGCAGCAATGGTTCAGACGATGGGGTGGCGGTTGGAGGTTCGTCTGCCAGGGTACCGCTGGAAAACTTCCCGCTGGTCTCATGTGAAGAACCCGCTGAAGTTGAGACGGTCACTGCAAGTAGCCCGGCGGACAAGGCCATGCAAGCCGCAAGGCTTGCCAATCCGGCAAGGCCTCCTGCGATCAGAACGGGGGTACTGCGGGCACGATCGGAGGCCCACAGCACCCGGTCAAGTCGGAGACTGAATTTGATGTTTCGCTCTCAGGCGCTACTTCGTGGAAATGTCGGCGGTCACCTTGCTGGCCCGCTCCGCCTTTTGTGTGGCAACTTGTCGGCCGTTATCACGCCAGGCTTCGGTCACCGCGGGGGCCGAGTATGAGTAGAAGACCTCGCGAACGGGTTCCTTGATCAGAAAGCGGAGAATCACGAGATCCACCCCAGCCGTCAGAGCGTAGGTCGCAATCGAGCCAAGCCCAAGAGCGAGCACAGCGACCCAGTTGGGGGTCAGCGAGCCAATGCCGAGCGCTACCGCGCCGGCCTGGCCGAAGAGCCCGCCAATGATTTTAAGCAGGGCCAGGAATACGGCTCCCATTCGAGCCGAGTTCCTCACTCTCAACAATCCCTTCCCAGTAACGGCATAGAGGCCAACGAGCACCAGGCTCAGTACCGTGCCGGTGATCGGCAGGAAGAGCTTCTGAGCTAGACCTGTCGAGCCGCCGCTGAGTATCGGCAGAATGGCATAGACGATGATGGCCGCCGCACCGATCAGGTAGGCGATCGCCATCAGGAAGTGGTAAGCCGATACGAGGCTCACCTGGTCGTGAATGACTCTTTCTTCGGTGTTCATTTTGATCCTCTCCTTTGAGCTAGGGTCGGTCAGTGCAACGGCGAAACCACGAGGTCATCGCCGTAAGTCGGATAAACAAAATCCGTTGCTCCGCTGCGGATGGTCGCGAGCTGTGAATTATCGAGTTCCGTCAACCAAGTCAGTGCGGGCTTCGAGCTCGGATCCTGATCGGAAGGCGCGGGGACCGTGAGCAGAAAGCCGACCGGCAGGATCGTCGGATCGTCGATGGCGTTCGCCCGCAGGATGTCTTCCACTGTGGTCCTGTGATGGGTGGCAATCGCGGGAAGGGTATCGCCGGCTCTGACGGTGTACGAGGCGACAGAAGGCGAGGAAACGGCCAGGTCGGTCCGCCTGAGCACATCGAACCCGCCAAGACCCGTCCTGCGGCGCCAGCTTCCGCAGTTTTCACATGTGCTGCGCAACACACCTGCTTCTGGATCCAAGGGATCGTACAGCAGAACTCGTTCGATCCAAAAATCCCCGTTTGGCTGTTCTTGATTTGTGACTGTGTAGCTGCGGCCATTGCCATCCA
>JAPUGV010000005.1 GCA_027298025.1 Chloroflexota bacterium
GCCGATCAGCCGCACTCCCCAGATCTCCGGCATATTGACGTAGAACGGCTCGCCCGCAATCGCCAGCGCCACCTCCAGCCCTCCGGCTCCGATCGCCAGCATCCCCAGCGAGCCAGCTGCGGTGGTGTGGCTGTCGGAGCCCAGCAACGTCTTGCCCGGAATCCCAAAACGTTCCATATGGAGGGGATGACTCACGCCGTTTCCCGGGCCGCTGTACCAAAGTCCGAATTTTCTGCACGCACTGTAAAGAAAGACGTGATCGTCTGCGTTCCTAAAATCAGTCTGCAGCAGGTTGTGGTCGACATACTGGACCGAGAGCTCGGCCTGGACGCGCTCCAAGCCCATCGCCTCTAGCTCCAGCATGACCATGGTTCCTGTGGCGTCTTGGGTGAGCGTTTGATCGATACGGAGCGCGATTTCCTCGCCAGGCTGCATGCGCCCGTCCAGCAGATGACCCTCGATCAGCTTCTGAGCCACGTTTCTTGAGCTCATGGTTCCCACGTTCGCAATTTCATATCGATCGCTGCCGCCGACCTCAGAGGTGGATCAAGTTTCCGTTTGGAAACTATGCTGAATGGGCACGTGCTCCCCGCACCATCAGCCTCCCGGAGCATCCTGCAACCAGTCCTCCGCAACCGAGCTCCAATTGCCCTCGCTCGCCGCCTCTCCCTCAGGCAAGCCGGCAAGTGCGTCTAAGAGGGCTTTGAACTGCAGCTCAAAGTCACTTCCCAGGACCCCGACATCATCACTCTCAGTCAAAGCGGTGCAAAGATCCTCCGCCCTTCGCACAACCAGCCGCACGGCCTCGAGATCTTCCTTGGTTATCTCCGCCTGCGCTTCCAAGTGGCTACTCCTATCTTTGAAATATGGTCCGACCTCTCCGCGCGCACGTTCGGCGCCCTAGGAGTGCGTCTCTGTCGCTCGCTCCCAGCCTAGGCTACAACCACGGGGCGGGCCGCTGGTCGTTCAAACTCCGGCCACTGTGAAGCCACGCTGAAGACCTCGCTGACGTCGCGGCTGGTTAGCAGTCCGACGAACCTGCCAGCCTCTACGACCGGGAGGGCGTCCAGGCGCTCTTCGGCGAGCCGCCGCTGCGCCTTATGCAAGCTCTGATCGGGTGAGACGGGGACGATGTCCGTGTGCATGACCTCCGCGATAGGTTGGTCCGGCCCGGTTCGATTGAGCGCCTCGACGATTTGCGTGTAGGTCAGCAGACCCACGAGCCGCTCGCCTTCACGGACCGGGAAATCCGACTGGAACGAGTTGAGAGTAATGACGATCGCATCTCGCAAAGTGGATCGGGGACTTAAAGACTCGACCCGCCGCGAGTAGGCCTGTTCCACCGTCCAGTCGCGCAGGACACTCCTCACCTGCACCATGCGGCCTTCCTGGCTTGCGCCGATGTATACGAAGATCGCAATGATAATGAGGAAAAAGCCGCCGCCGAGAAAGCCAAATAGGCCCATCAGCAACGCGAATCCCTGCCCGATCGTCACCGCCACGGAGGTTGCGCGCGCGTAATCCATGCGTGAGGCCAGCAGCGCGCGAAGCACGCGCCCACCGTCCATCGGAAACGCCGGCAGCAAGTTGAACAGCCCCAGAAAGAGGTTCAAAGCAAAGATAAACCCAAAGACTGCTTCTAAGCTGCCTTCGCCCAATTGCTGAAACACCCCAGTCAGGCCCCCTAATCCCAAGTCGTAGCCTGCGGCCAACCCAATAACGGCCAGTATTATCGCCAGACCGAAGTTCACCAACGGTCCTGCGATTGCGATGCCGAACTCCTGGCTGGGCTTCTCGGGAATGCGTTCAAGCAGCGCCACGCCGCCGATCGGCAGCAGAAGGATCTGCCTAACCCCCACGCCGTAGGACTGAGCCACGAAGCTGTGTCCCAATTCGTGAAGCACGACGATCACGAAAAGCAAGAGGGTCACAATCACCCCGAAGATCGCCCCTTGGATCCCTCCCCCGCGCCCGAACTGGAAAGCCCCCCAGACGAGGATCAAGGGGAAGGTGATGTGCATGCGTATTGGAATCCCGCGCACCGTAAACAGTCGAATGCCGCTATCCATCATTGCCTCCTTCTTTTCTCCAGCATAAACCTACAAATAGACTGTGAGGTTAGCGCGTTCAGGCCTCACCCTCCTCACAGCTTCGAAGCGCTTTCGGGGATCGCCACTTTCCGAGCGGGGCGAAAGGCTTGAGGACCGCTCTGCGGCTAAGAGCTGTGACCTTGATGTCCCGATGAGAGCGGTCGAACCCTCAACTGCCCGGGTGCTTTAACATCCGAGGAATTCGTCAGCCTCTGAGTTCGGAACATTCAGCTTGCTCCAAATATATATCATGGATTCGGGGCGGTTCGCGGTGTTCTTCGTTTGGAAACTCCGCTCGGAGCCAGGCTCGGCATCGCTTGCGATCCTTTCTATTCTGTAGCGCAATCGGATGATCCGAAGACCCACGTGTTGAAAAGTGTGTTCGGCGGACCTGCGCCCCCACAACAATGCCACCTCAACTCCACAATCGCTCCACAATTGCGGATGACAATATCGAGCATCTGGATTTGATATGGAGGTCATGATGAACGGAAGAGGTCGAATTGTTGGAGGGATCGTCCTGCTCGTGGCAGTCGTGCTCGGCGCGGCGGCCATTGGATATCTGGCATACAACGCCGGAGTGG
>JAPUGV010000050.1 GCA_027298025.1 Chloroflexota bacterium
TCCCAGGCTCCAACCCCATGACACATTCAAAATCGCAAGCCACAATCCGATCCACACCACATTTGTTTGAGAGAATCCGACCGCGACTGACACCAGCCAGAAGGCACCAAACAGCACTGCCCCGGCCCGCATTCCACGGCCCGTTAGCTGGCGAAGATCGTCCCTTCCCAGCCAGCGCAACAAAACTCCGAAGGCCCCACCGATGGCCACAAATATGAGCAGAGCCATGATTTGCTCAACGGTTTTGGCCACCGATGAAGTTGGGCCGATTTTCAGCACGGTGATCACCGAGACCAGCGTGTCAATACCGAATGTGAGAAGATCGCCGGGAAGAATGCGCGCCAACCCGTCAAAGAGATCGAACGGAGTGAACGGCAAACCGGCGATGGCTTCGGCCAGGTAGCTCGATGCCATGACCGGGATGCTGGTCAGCGCTCCAAGGCCGGCGGCCTTGACGTAAGAGGTGCGAGTGGGTTCCACTTCGTGCTCAGCGAGAATCTCCTGGCTCATCTCACTCTCTGCTGCATTCACGGATTCAATATCGCGTTCACTCATTTGTTGGTCCATCTCAAATGATAATCAGTGCAATCTTAGCGAGCAAGCCTTAATAGAGCATTATGAGCTTAGACCCCCTTGTTATAATCGCTACCTTGTGACGAGCAGCCCGCGCTTTACGAGGGTGCTGTGGTTTGCGGTCGGGGCCCTGGCTGTCGCGGGTCTCCTGCTGCTTGCCTATCAGATCCCCCCGGTGAAATTCCGGCTCGAATGGCGCCTGGATTCCTTCTCCGGGATCGTTCGAGGCTGGATCCGGCCTGACCAGACCCTACCCACGCCTGCCAGCGCCTCCGTAAGTTCTTTCCTCCCGCTAGTACTACCAACGAGCGCCGCGAGCTCGATTGCGCCTGGGCAAACCGAGATCCCTCCCACGCCGGCTCCCTCGCCCACGGCGCTGCCGGCTTCCGTCTCCCTGCCGTCGCCGACATGGGAGAAGCAGGATTGGAACAATTGTGGCCCGGCCACGCTCGCTTTAAGCCTACGGTTCCATGGCTGGGAAGGCGATCAATTCGTGATCTCTGACCTGCTCAAGCCGGAACGAGGCGACAAGAATGTCAACATCGAGGAACTGGTCTTTTACGTTCGCACTCAAGCCGGCTGGCTGAACGCCGACTTCCGGGTAGGGGGAACGATCGAGCGACTCAAAAGCTTCATCGCGGCCGGATTTCCGGTGATTGTGGAAAAAGGATTCGTTTTGGGTGAAGGAGATGGCGGAGGTGGCTGGGCCGGGCATTACCTTTTGCTGACGGGATACGATGATGCGCAGCAGACCTTCGTCTCCCAGGATACGAACCCGGGCACGGGCGGGCCGGATCGCCTCATTTCCTACGAGGAACTAGATGAGGGGTGGCGTGAGTTTAACCGGGTCTACATGTACCTCTACCTCCCTCGGGATGAATCCCGGATTCAATCCATCCTTGGACAAGACGTGGACCTCGACCACAACCGAGCGGCTGCGCTCGAAGCTGCCCAGGCAGAAATTGAATCGGATCCGCAGAGTCCGTACAGTTGGTTCAATCTGGGAACGAACCTGGTCTATTTTGAGCGTTATGGTGAGGCCTCGCAGGCCTTCGATAACGCCCTGGCTCTCGGTCTGCCCTGGCGATTCACCCGCTACCAATTTGGACCATACATCGCTTATTTTAATCAGGGCCGGTTTCAAGACGTCGTGGATCTGGCCGAGGCAACCTTATTCAGGACCTACAAAGCCGAGGAATCCTTGCTCTGGCGGGGTTGGGCAAAATTCCGGCTTGGAGATCTCAATAGCGCAATCGTCGACTGGCGCGAAGCGCTGCAATACAACCCCAATTACCAGGATGCCCAGTACGCATTGGAGTACGTCGGGTCGACTCCCTGATCCCAAACGCGGAGCTGCCTCGGTGCGGTATGATTGACTCCCAATCGATGAAGATCAAGGTGTACGAATGCTTATCAGCGACAAGATGAACCAGGCGATGAACGGTCAGATCGGAAGCGAGCTTGGCGCTTCTAACCAATACCTGCAGCTTGCCTCATACTTCGCCAGCGAAGATCTTCCAGAATTGGAGGCCTTCTTCTTTCGCCAGTCAGATGAGGAACGAGCGCATGCCATGAAATTTGTGCATTACATCCTGGATGCTGGGGGAAAGGTTAGGGTCCCCGCGCTAGAGGCAGCCCCACAGGACGTGGACTCTGCGGAGGGGGCGGTCCAGATGGCGCTCGACTGGGAGAAGACGGTTACGGAGCAGATCAATACCCTTCAAGAATTGGCGATAGAGGAGGGGGACCACGCGGCTCAGGGATTTCTAAATTGGTTCTCCACGGAACAGATCGAGGAAGTCTCCTCCATGGGCGAATTGCTGCACACCATGCAGCGAGCGGGAGACCAGCTGCTACTGGTCGAAGACTACCTCTCGCGCCGCGGCGATCCGCACGGCTAAAGCCGACACTTCAGGCATTTCCGATCCTCCCGCCTACACATGAGTGTAGGCGGGTTTTTATTTTGGAACTCGGGGTAAGAAAGATATAAGGTTTGAGAGTCAAACTTGGACTGATGATATACGTGAACCCCAAGATATTGCTGATCGCTCCTTTTCTTGTGATGCTCGCCGCCCGCTAACGGTGAAGACGATGTCGAGCTTCCCGACGATCTGGCCAAGGCCTATATGTACAATCTCTCCGGTCGCGATCGCGAGCTAGGTGCGACCGCCCTGGAAGCGGTTTTGGACGCGCAGGACAAACGGTTTGTGCCCGCGCTCATTGAAGTCATGAGAGGCACTGAAGTTGGCACGTTCCTCGGCATGGACTACCAAACAACGGTCTCTGCTCTTGAAGCTCTGAGCGGAGAATCCTTTGGAGCCAACTGGCCGGCCTGGGTGGAATGGTACGGAAGCACTGAGCTGTCCCCCCCGCCGGGGTTCACGGGATGGAAGGGTGATGTGCTGAGCTTCATCGACCCGCGCTTCGCGGATTTCCTCAAGGAGGAGGCGCCCTCAGACATTCGGGTGGAGGAGATCCAGTGGGGAGGGGTTGCGGTAGATGGAATTCCGGCCCTGGACAATGCCCCCAGGATCGACGGGGAGCGGGCCACCTATCTGCTGCCGGGAGAGCCCGTGTTTGGAGTGGCTATCAACGGCGACGCGCGCGCCTACCCGCTCAGGATTTTGGACTGGCACGAGATGGCCAACGACGTCGTGGGTGGAGTGCCAATGTCCTTGGCCTACTGCACCCTGTGCGGAGCAGGCATCGCCTTTGACGGAAGGGCTTCCAATGGGGAAACCTATGATTTCGGATCCTCCGACTTCCTGTAAAGAAGCAACAAGCGGATGTACGATCGCCAAACCAGAACCCTGTGGAACCAGCTCACGGGTGAGTCGGTTCTAGGCGATCTGGTGGGGCATGACGTTGAGCTCTCGCTGCGGCCCGTCGTGCTCACATCGTGGGAGGATTGGCTCAATCAGCACCCCGATACGCAGGTGCTGGATTTGGAAACCGGCTATGAGCGCTACTATCTTCCCGGAACGGCGTACGGAGACTATTTTTCGTCTACATTGACGATGTTCCCGGTCTGGCAGCGGGGCGACCAGCTCGATACCAAGGATCGCATCTACGCATTGCGGATCGACGGCACCCCAAAAGCCCATCCGCTGAGTGATCTTGTCCTGGAGGGTGTGATCAACAACCAGATCGGCGAAACCAACATCGTATTGGTGGCCAATCGTGACCGAGTCACGGTCCGGGGTGAGAATCTCCGTGTGGGCCAGGTAGTCTATGATTCAGGCGGCGAGGTGCGTGCATTCGACCGGGGGGCGGAAGTATTTGCGGCCAGCGATGACCCGGACGTGATGCTCGATGCTCAGGGGAGAGCGTGGCAAGTCACCGAAGTAGGTCTGTTGGGGTCGGATGGCGAGATGGCGCCCCGCATCAATGGCCATCTGGCCTATTGGTTCGGCTGGTTCGCATTCTTTCCGAACACGCTTGTTTACGGGATCC
>JAPUGV010000051.1 GCA_027298025.1 Chloroflexota bacterium
TTTCTTGATCGGCTCCACCACAAGTGCTAGAATGACTTAGCCCGATCGGTGGTCGTTCGCAGGGCGTACCTGCGACGGCGTTGAGCATCCTCGCTCATCGATAAGTGCCGGCCGGTCCCAAGTACTTCTCAAATAGATGAGCCTTTGGCAGCAGTATCTGAGACCGCAGAGTCTGGCCGATGCATTGGATGCATTGTCGGCGCTGGGTGATTCCGGCGGAGCCGTGGCGGTGGTTGCAGGCGGCACCGATCTTCTGCTGGATCTCGATCAAGGCCGGCACAGCGCTGTCCAGACTCTGGTCGACGTGACGGGCGTTGCGGAGATGCTGGAGATCCGGCACGTAGACGATTTCATCCATATCGGCGCGGCCGTTCCGCTGCGAGAGGTGATCGATCATGCGCGGGTGCGGGCCCATGCGACCGCCCTAGTAGAGGCGTGCGAACTCATCGGCGGGCCGCAGGTGCGCAATGTCGCGACTCTAGGCGGCAACGTGGCGCATGCACTTCCGGCCGGCGATGGAACGATCGCGTTGCTGGCGCTGGGTGCGGAAGCGGAGGTCGCCTCTGAGAAGGGTGCGATCTGGATCCGGATGGAAGATCTGTTTGTCTCTCCCGGAGAGCCAAGGTTTGATCGTGCCCACGAACTGGTAGTGAGATTTCGGTTTCCCGCGCTGCGCGACCATGAGGCCTCCGCATTTCGCCGCATCATGCGCCCGCAGGGAGTGGCCATCGCGATCCTGAATATGGCCGCTCGACTGCATGTCGACGGGGCCGGGATTATCCAGGAAGCGCGCCTGGCCGTCGGGCCGGCGGGTCCGAGACCGCTGCGTGCTCGTGCGGCTGAGCAGGCCATCAAAGGGAATAAGCTCGACGAGGCTACCTTTTCGCGTGCGCTCGACGCGCTCAGCGGGGAAGTGAGCCTACGAACCAGCCCGCACCGTGCTACTGTGGAATATCGAAGTCATTTGCTTAAAAGTCTATTGAAGCAGACTCTGGAGGTGGCTATGTCTCGCGTGGAGCACGCAGTATGAGCGGTCCAAACCCCGACCCCGAGCGCGAGATTATGGAACTCGAGATCAATGGCGAGACGAAGCGCGTGCGGGCAGGGGCGGGGGAAACACTTTCTGATCTGCTGCGCTACCAGCTCGGCCTCACGGGCACCAAGATCGCCTGCGACGAGGCCGAATGTGGCACTTGCACGGTACTGATCGACGGCCAAGCGGTGCTGTCGTGCGTCTACCCGGTCTTGAAGGCTGCCGGTCGATCGGTCCGAACTATCGAGGGATTGTCCGAGAACGGGCACCTCCATCCACTCCAAGAAGCATTTGTGAAGTTCGGCGCGGTGCAGTGTGGCTTCTGCATCCCGGGCCAGATCATGACTGCCGCAGCGCTGCTGGATATCAATCCCGATCCGTCTGAAGCAGAGATCGGCAAGGCGCTCAAGGACACTCTCTGTCGCTGCGCCGGGTATCCCACCATCATTCGATCCGTTCAGGCCGCCGCCCAAAGCGTGCGAACGGGCGAAGCCATCGCCGAGCCGGACCTACCCATCACCAGCAATACTCGTGTCGTAGGTCAGCTCGTGGCACGACCGGATGCGGTGGAGAAGGTCGATGGAAGTGCCAAGTTCGCCGACGACTACTCCTTTCCTGGCATGCTCTTTGGTGCCACGCTCAGAGCCGGAACACCCCATGCGCTCTTAAGTACGCTCGACATAAGTGCCGCAAGCAAAGCGGAGGGGGTAGTAGCGGTCCTCACAGCAGAGGACATCCCGGGCGAAATCAATCACGGGCTGGTCGTCAAGGACTGGCCGGCGCTGGTGGGCATCGGGGAGAAGGTTCGCTATGTCGGAGACGCGGTCGCATTGGTTGCGGCCGACACACATGAGGCGGCTCAGCTTGCGCTGGACCTCATCGAAGCCCATTACGAGGAGCTGCCGGTAGTTTCGGATCCCGTGCAGGCCCGTGAGGCCGAGGCACCCGATGTGCATGAAAGCGGAAACTTGCTCAAACACATCAAGGTACGCAAAGGCGATCTTGAGGCAGGCTTCGAGGAGGCTGACATCATTCTCGAGGACACCTATCACACGGCCATCACGGAGCACGCCTTCCTCGAACCTGAATGCGCCATCGCGCGGCTCACGGATGAGGGACGCATCGAAGTCTATGTCGGTTCCCAGATCCCGTATGCGGACCGCAGTCAGATCGCGCGCTGCCTGGGCATCGCCGATGACGAAGTGCGGGTGATCGGCACCCTCATTGGCGGCGGCTTTGGCGGCAAAGAAGACATCGCCGGCCAGATCCACGCCGCGATGCTGGCCAAGGCCACCGGGCGACCCGTCAAGATCCTCTACGACCGGCACGAAAGCATGCTGGTCCATCCTAAGCGCCACGCCACTCAAATTCGTGTAAAGCTGGGTGCGAAGGCAGATGGGACACTCGTGGCCGCGGAGACGGAACTCTACGGCGACACCGGCGCCTACGCCTCGCTGGGAGAAAAGGTCATGACGCGCGCCACCACGCACTCCGCCGGGCCATACGTTGTCCCGCATGTCAAGGCCGACTGCTACGCGATGTACACCAACAACCCACCTGCGGGAGCGTTCCGGGGGTTCGGAGTGACTCAGTCTGCGTTTGCGGTGGAATCCATCATGGATGATCTGGCGGAACAGTTGGGAATGGACCCGATCGAGCTGCGATTGAAGAACGCACTGAAAGTTGGAACCGTGACCAACACCGGGCAGGAGCTGCGGGAAAGCGTCGGACTGGTCGAATGTATCGACCGCGTTTCGGCTAAGATGCACGAGTTCTCGCCAGAACCCTTCGTCTCTAAGACGGCCGAAGGTCAGCCCGGTGTGCGGCGCGCCTGGGGCATCGCGGCCGCTTACAAGAACACCGGCCTAGGGGGCGGAGCTCCGGACAAAGCCTCCGCCGAAGTTGAACTTTACGAGGATGGCACGGCAGAAGTAAGGACCTCTTCGGCTGAGATCGGACAGGGGCTGGTAGCGGTGCTGCAAATGATCGCAGCCGAGGAGCTCACGGTCCCGGTTGACCGCGTGCGGGTGCTGCTTTCGGACACCGATCTCACACCAGACGGCGGACCGACGACGGCCTCGCGTCAGACCTATGTGACCGGAAATGCGGTTCGCCACGCCACGGAGGTTGTCATACAGGCCATGGCCTCGACCCTGGCGGAGCATTATGATGTCCCTCCGGCGCAAATCAAATTCCACGAAGGTTTGGCAAAGGTCAACGGGCGCCAGGTCGAGCTTGGCGAGGCCGTAAGAATAATGAAGGAAGAAGGCCGTCAAGCTCGAGCGAACTACGAATACTGGGCTCCTACCACGCAGGCGCTGGGCACCGGCGGCGATATGCACTTCGCCTTTTCATTTGCCGCTCAAGCGGCAGAGGTGGAAGTGGATTTAGTCACCGGCGAAGTGCGCGTGCTGAGAGTGATCGCCGCCAACGACGTAGGCAAGGTGATCAATCCGCTTGGCCTTCTAGGGCAGGTCGAAGGCGGCGTGATGATGGGATTAGGCAATGCCATCACCGAGCACTTCATTGTCGAGCGGGGAAGAGTGGTCACCGATCGATTGGCCCGATACCGAATGCCGGGCATCCTGCATACGCCTGAGATCGTCTCTATCCCGGTCGAGCACCCGGCGGCCGATGGGCCCTACGGAGCGAAAGGGGTAGGCGAGATTTCGAGCATACCCACTACGCCGGCGATCACCAATGCCATCTACCACGCGTGCGGCGTTCGGATCAAACACCTGCCCGTTGATCAGGACTGGCTCGCGCTTGAACTAGCCAGGTTAAACGGCGGAAGTTAACATAACTGCACATGAGCCCAATAAAGATGGGTGGATGTAGATAACCATTCAGCTCGGACTGGCTTCCGCTTGGCCTGGCCAGCCAAATCGGCAGGGGGCTAACAAAAGTGCACGTAAAGGAATGAAGAGAGATAGGCGGAGCGAACTCTTGAAATGCTGATCCTGAACGCCAAGGTCATCACCTGGGGCGAGCCCAACCAGATCCTCGAAGATTATGGCCTGTATATCGAGGGCGGTTTGATCCGTGAGCTGGGCCCGACCCAGGAACTCGCCGCCAAGCATTCGGACGAGGAGAGTCTGGATGCCGCAGGCCAATATGTCATGCCGGGCAATATTTGCGCTCACACGCATTTTTACGGCGCGTTTGCGCGCGGTATGGCGATTCCGGGGCCGGCGCCCAAAGATTTCCCGGAAATCCTCGAAAAGCTCTGGTGGCCGCTGGATAAGGCCCTGACGGACGAGGATATTCGATTTTCGGCGCTCGTGTCACTGGTGGATGCGATCAAGCACGGCACGACCACCCTCATCGACCACCACGCCTCCCCGAATGCCATCGACGGCTCGCTGGACACCATCGGGGACGCCGTGGATCAGGCGGGATTGCGCGCCGTGCTCTGTTATGAAGTCACCGATCGGGATGGAGAAGATAAGGCGCGGGCCGGAATTGCAGAAAATGTCCGCTTCTTGATACGCTGTGATGTGGAGAAGCCTGCCGATGGCCGGCTGGCAGCGAGCTTTGGATTGCACGCCAGCCTGACGCTTTCGGACGAGACGCTGGATGCCTGTGCTGAGCACGCACCGACGGGGACCGGCTTCCACATTCACGTGGCAGAACACGAAGCGGATGAGTATGACAGTCAGGCCAAGAGCGAGTTGCGCGTGGTCGACCGCCTGGCAAAGCATGGTATCCTGAGCGAGAGCACGATCGTAGCCCACGCCGTGCATGTAGATACCCGTGAGATTGAAATTCTCGCGGATAGCGGCAGCTGGGTGAGCCATCAGCCACGATCGAATATGAATAACGCCGTCGGAGTAGCGGAGGTGGAATCGATGCTACGCGCCGGCGTTAATGTTTGCCTGGGCAACGATGGATTTTCGAATGCCATGTGGGAAGAGTGGAAGACCGCCTATCTGGTACACAAGGTGTGGCGGCGAGACCCACGGCGCATGGGCGGTGGGGATATCATTCAGATGGCCGTGCGCAACAATTCTGCTCTTGCAACCAAATTCTTTCCAAGCGCGCCGGTTGGAGTCATCGAGCCCGGTGTGCATGCTGATCTGATATTTGTCGATTACCATCCCACAACGCCACTGTCCGCGGACAATCTACCTTGGCACATCCTGTTTGGTTATCACGAATCCATGGTCACCACGACCATCGTGGCCGGTAATGTGCTGATGCGGGACCGGGAGCTTCTCACTCTGGACGAAGCGGAGATTACCGCTCAGTCTCGGGCGCTGGCGCCCGCCGTGTGGGAGAGGTATCAGAGCAACGTACCCATGGAGCATCTATGACCGATCGATTGATCCTGACTCTGGCAATACTTGGCGGAACCGGCAACGAGGGCACCGGATTGGCCTACCGCTGGGCCAAGGCCGGCTACCATGTGATCATCGGGTCACGTTCAAGCAAGAAGGCGAAACGCGTTGCAGGAGAGTTAAATGAGCGTCTGGAACGGGATTTCGTGGAGGGTATGCGAAATGCCGATGCGGCCAGGGCATGCGATATCGCGATCCTAACCGTCCCGTATTCCGCGCAACGCGAGACGTTGGAATCGCTAAAGCATGAGCTTTCGGGCAAGCTCTTGGTGGACGTAACTGTGCCGCTGGATGAGGACAAAGCGACGCTGGTAAAGATGCCGGCCGCTGGCAGTGCGGCGCAGGAAGCGCAAGAAATCCTTGGCGATGCGGTGTCGGTTACCGCTGCCTTTCATGTCATTTCCCATACCCATCTTCATCGAGACAGCCCGATCGCCGGCGATGTGCTGGTCTGCGGGGACAGCGAGGCGGCGAAAGAGCAGACGATGCAGCTGGTTGCGGCGGCCGGACTGGCCGGCTGGGACGCGGGAGGTCTGCAAAATGCGGTTGTGGTGGAGGGCCTGGTGCCCGTGCTAATCGGCATCAACAAGCGCTATAAGATCAAATCAGCCGGCATCCGCATTACCGGAGAGCAGGCGCCGACTTAGCCACACGCACAATGCAGATGACTTTGACCGCCCTGCCGGGGATCCCGTTGATCCGTCCTGGGGATGACCTGGCAGGGCTGATTCTCGCTAGCGCCGAACAGGGCCGAATCGAGATAGCGACGGGCGATGTGCTGGCCGTGGCCCAGAAGGTTGTATCGAAGGCTGAAAATAGGCTGGTGGACCTGGGCCAGATCCAACCTTCGGAACCAGCCCTGAAGCTTGCAAAAGAGGCACGCAAGGATCCCCGATTGGTTGAGGTGATCCTATCCGAATCCAGCGAAGTGCTTCGAGTACGCTCAGGACTGATCATCGTCGAGCACCGCCTGGGATTCGTGTGTGCAAATGCTGGTGTGGACCACTCGAATGTGGAAGGCAACGAAACCGTGCTTCTGCTGCCAGAGAATCCCGAGCGATCCGCAAGTGAGATTCGGGAGTCCCTGGAGCGCGCGACTGGCGCGTCGCTAGGAGTTCTGATTATCGATTCGCACGGGCGTGCCTGGCGTATGGGAACGGAGGGGGTCGCTATTGGTGTTAGCGGATTTCCGGCCTTGTTGGATCTGAGGGGCGAGCCAGACTTGTTCGGCCGGACGCTCGAGGTCACACAAGTAGGTCTGGCGGACGAGCTGGCGGCAGCGGCCTCGCTTGTGATGGGGCAAGCCGATGAAGAGCGGCCGGTGGTTCACGTGCGTGGATTTCCCTATCCACTCCGAGAAGGATCCGTCCAGGAGATTTTGAGGCCTAAGGAAATAGACCTTTTTCGATAGTGGCAAAGTCAACCCGCTTGCCGCACGGTACTTCGCTCGCGGCCATGATCCAGGACTAGGAGCACCCCATGTTTCCTGAGAGTCACCGAGATCTTCTATCAGATGAGAAACGGGCGGCGGCTTACCTGGCGACCCTCATGCCGGACGGGAGCCCGCAGGTCACGCCGCTCTGGTTCTCATATGAAAACAACCAGCTAAGAATCAACACCAAGCGAGGCCGTGTGAAGGAGAAGAATCTGTCAGCCCGGCCCCAAGTCGCCTTGGTGATTCAGGATCCAGCCGACACCGAACGGTTTATTCAGGTTCGCGGAGTGGCTGCCAACCCGATTGAGGAAGGAGCGGTCGACCATATCGAGCGCTTGTCGCAGAAGTACGATGGCAAGCCGTTTCGACCGCTGGGTCCGGGCGAAGTGCGAGTGATTTTCGAGATCGAGCCGTTTTCGATAAGTACAAACGAATGAGCTCAGGTCCCGCAGAATTCGAAGCCCTGGCAAACAGTCGGAGGTCGGTCCGAGAATTCAGCGACGCTCCATTGGAGCTTGAGCTGGTGGATCGGCTGCTATCCACGGCATGCCAGGCGCCCTCGGCGCATAATCGTCAGCCCTGGCGGTTCGCGGTGCTCTGGGATTTTGATGCTCGAGACAGACTGGCGAGTGCGATGGGAGAAAGGCTGCGCTCCGATCGTCAGGCGGATCGCGACGACGCGCGGGATATTTCAAAGGACGTCGAGCGTTCGTGGAATCGGATCACTAAAGCCCCGGTGGCAATCCTCGTCTGCTTGACTATTGAAGACATGGATGAGTATCCGGATAAGGAACGCGGACGCGCCGAGCATCGTATGGCCGTGCAGGGCGCTGCCATGGCGGGCGAAAACTTAATGCTGGCCGCGCATGCACACGGGCTGGGAGCGTGCTGGATGTGTGCCCCGCTCTTCGCCCAGGAGGTCGTAGTTGCAGCCCTGGACCTTCCGTCCTCCTGGGAAGCTCAAGGCCTGGTGCTCCTCGGCTGGCCAGCCGGCTCGAGCAGGACGCGCAGGCGGCGGCCGCTGGAGGAAGTAGCGGTCTACCTTTGAGGCTCCATGATCAAGGGGACACCGTCTTGAAGGTCGTTGCACTGGCAGGTGGAGTGGGGGGTGCCAAGCTGGTCGACGGACTGGCGGCGGTAGTGCCTGCCGAAAACCTGACGGTGGTCGTCAATACCGGTGACGATTTCGAGCACCTGGGTCTGAGCATCTCGCCCGATCTCGACACGGTGATGTACACATTGGCCGGGGTGGCCAATCCTGAGACCGGCTGGGGAAGAGCGGATGAGACGTGGGCCTTCATCGAGACGCTCGAGACTCTGGGAGGTCCCACGTGGTTCCGCTTGGGAGATCGGGATCTGGCGCTTCACATGGAGCGCACCCGCAGGCTCCGGCAGGGGGAGACGCTGTCGGAGGTCACTGCCGACCTCTGCGTAGCGCTGGACATTCACGTGCGGCTGCTTCCGATGTCGGATGATCCCATCCGCACGATTGTCGATACGAATGAAGGCAAACTCGCATTCCAGGAGTATTTTGTGGCTCGCGCTTGCGAGCCCGTGGTGCGATCGTTCGAGTTTCATGGGGCAGAGTCGGCGGCGCCTGCCCCAGAAGTGATCGAGGCCATGGAAGAGGCAGATCTAGTGATCTACTGTCCCTCGAATCCTTGGGTGAGCCTCGATCCAATCCTGGCTGTGCCCGGGATGCGTAAAGCCGTGCAAGCCAGACCGACCATCGGTGTATCGCCGATTATTGGCGGGAAGGCCATCAAAGGCCCCGCGGCAAAGATGTACGCGGAATTAGGAGTGGAGCCTTCTGCGCTTGCCGTAGCGCAGCACTATCCAGAGCTGGATGCTTTCGTGATCGACGCCGCGGACGCAGTGTGGATGGAGTCGATCCGTGCCCTTGGCCTGCAGCCGTTCGTGACAAATACGGTGATGGATTCGGACGCGGCCCGGAAACGGCTTGCGCAAGAAGTGCTGGAATTTGTTGGCGAATTGGAGCTCGCGCTTTGAGCCTCTGGTGCATCGTTCCGGTGAAGCGGCTGGATGGGAGCAAGTCTCGCTTGCGGGGCGTGCTGAGCCCAGATCAACGCGTGGAGCTCAGCCGGGAGATGCTGCTTCACACGCTGCAAGTGCTCTCGGAAATCCCCGAGGTGGAGCGGACGCTGGTCGTCAGCGCGGATCCGAAGGTCTTGGCCCTGGCTCGAGAGCATGAAGCCGAGGCTCTGGAAGAGCGTGGGTCCCCCGAGTTGAACAAAGCCCTGAGCCAGGCAACGGCACTCGCGCAGGATTCGAACGCGAAGGCGGTCTTAGTGCTGCCCGCGGATCTGCCGCTGATCCAGGCGGCCGATGTGAGAGTTTTGATTGAGCTTATGCAGGACCCGCCTGTCGTCGTTATCTCGCCCGATCGGACCCGCAGCGGGACGAATGCGCTGCTAGTGGCTCCGCCGGGTACGTTAGAATATTATTTCGGGCCGGGCAGTTTCAATCGCCATGTTCGACGAGCAGAGGCCTCCGGCGCTCGGATTGAGATCGTCGAGCTCCCGGCGCTTGGCCTGGATTTGGATGCCCCCAAAGACCTTGAAATCTATCAAGACCGCGTGGCTCTGATTAAGGAGTAGGGATTTGGCTGGACGGTTCGCTCTCTATCTGCAAGACGCGCACGACCTCCGCGACGGCTTGCACTACGCTCAGTATGCGGAGAAGCAGGGCTTTGAGGCCGTTTGGCAGGCCGAATCCCGGCTCGTGCGGGATGCTATCGTGCCCATGGCGGGCTATGCCGCAGTGACCGAGAAACTTAAAGTAGGTTCGGGCGTAATCAACAACTGGACGCGTAACATCGGATTGCTGGCCGCCACCTTCCTCACCCTGGACGACCTGGCCCCCGGGCGTGTGATCTGTGGCATTGGCGCATGGTGGGACCCGCTCGCCAAAAATGTAGGAATCGAGCGGCGGAAACCGCTAACCGCCATGCGGGAGACGGTCGAGCTCTTGCGTAGGTTGCTTAATATGGAACGCGTCACCTTTCACGGTGAATTCCACTCCGTGGATGGGATTGAACTGGACGTAGTGCACGGGCGCAGGGAGCCACGCCAAGTCCCGATCATGATTGGGGCTACCGGGCTGAAGATGATGGAGCTCGCCGGCGAGATCGCCGACGGCGTGGTGCTGAATTACTGCGTTCCCCCAGAGTACAACGATAACGCACTGGAGCATTTGGAGATCGGTGCCAAGCGCGCGGGGCGCACGCTGGATGACCTCGACCGACCTCAATTAATCGTGTGCTCAGTTGACCCGGACCGGGAGAAGGCTTTTGACTCCAGCCGCGAGCTCCTGACGCAATATCTGGCTCAGCAGCCGCACATCGCAAAGGCCAGCGGAGTATCGCAGGAAATCGTGACCGAGATCCAGTCTATCTTGGGTTGGCCGGCAACACATGAGGATATTCAAAAGGCCAAGCATTTGGTTCCCGACGAACTGATCGACCGCATCACAGCCTCAGGAACTCCGGAAGAGGCGCGTGCTAAGGTACAGGAATACATCGATCGCGGTGCCACAACCCCCATCCTGTACCCGGCCGGCGGCGACGTCGAACTCCTGGTGGACACATTCAGCCCACTAAAATGAACATCGGAGATCTCCATGGCAGATTCCGCCCGTCGACGTGCCAAACAGCCCAATTCCAAACATTGTTTCGTCTGCGGCGTCGAGAACCACCAGGGTCTTCAACTGGCCTTCTACCACGATGAGAGCGGAACAGTTTACGCGGAAGCCACCGTGCCAGATCAGTTCCAGGGCTATCCGGGCACCGTGCATGGAGGAATCGTGGCGGCCTTGCTGGACGAGGTGGCAACGCGGGCGGCTATGGTAGAGGATCCGAACGACTTCAAGGTGACCGCGAGCATGACGCTCCGCTATCGCAAGAAAGTACCGACAGGTGAGAGGCTAAAGATGATCGGATGGATCGAGCGCGAGGGCGGGAGTGCGTTGAAAGCCGCTGCCGAAATCCGTCTCTCGGACGGAAGCCTGGGAGCCGAAGTGAAAGTTCTCTTGGTCGATTATCCCGAGCCGTTTGTCGAGGGTGGCGAGCTGGATCGATTAGGCTGGAAGGTGTATCCGGACTGAACTCCGTTTGCTGCGGCATGCCTGCGCTTTCTAGGCGGCCGTCAGACGGTCGAGCGAACCTATGACCTCCCTCGAATACTACCGACCGCAAACGCTCGATGAAGCTCTCGAACGACTGAATCAAGGCACGCCGCTGGCCGGCGGCACGCGGTTGACGCCCCACCTGCGCGGGATCGCGGCGCTGGTCGATCTGCAGGACCTGGGCCTCGACCAGATTGAAGCAACGGACGCTGCCCTGGTATTTGGCGGGACCGCCACCCTCCAGGGGTTGGTCGGGAACGCCGCGCAACTCCCCGAAGATCTAGTGAAGGCCGCCAAGCTGGAAGCCGGCTGGAACATCCGAAACCAAGCCACCGTGGCCGGAACGATCGTAACCGGCGATGGTCGTTCGCCGCTGTTGACCGTCCTGCTGGCAATGGGTGCCGAGCTGGAATTCGCACCGGGTGACGAACGCGTCTCACTGGATGAAATCTTGGGCCGGGGCGCCGATCGCACCGGGGGCAAGCTGATTACCGCGATCTACGCCGCCAATCCGGGCCGCCTGCGATTCGCGCAAGTGGCTCGCTCGCCTGCGGATCGACCGCTGCTCTGCGTGGCTGTCGCGGTAGCTAATGCAGAGACCGAGACGCGGATTGCGCTCGGTGGCTATGGAGCCTCCCCGCAGCTATTGTCGGGAGACGAGATATCCGATGCTCAGGAGGCCGCAGAGCTGGCCCGCGCCATCTACGCCGATGCCGGCGACTCGTGGGCCAGCGCCGAATATCGCTCCTCCGCGGCTGCCACGCTGGTAGCCAGATTG
>JAPUGV010000052.1 GCA_027298025.1 Chloroflexota bacterium
GGTCTGTTGCAAGAAGCGCATGTCCTCGGATCCCCAGATGGGATACGCGACTTCCAGCAAATGCCTCGCGATCAAGGATTAAAACTTCTCCGGGAAACGTGGAAAAGCTCGACCGAATGGAACGATCTCTCGCAGGCTGGCGGCGTAATCAGCCCAACCGGCGATTGGCCCAACGACCCGCTGGCGGGCAGGCGTGCGGCGCTTGACTTGCTTGACACGGTCCCGGTAGACACCTGGTGGTCGTTATCCAGCTTTGTCGACGCGGTCCATGGGGCGGATCCGGGATTCATGCGCCCGGCCGGAGGATTCGATAGCTGGTACCTGCAACTCGCCGAAGATGGCAGCAGTTTGCATGGCTTCGAAGCCTGGGACCAAGTCGAGGGGCGATAATTAAGACACCTAGTCGCGGGCCCGATGCTTTGGCTGGGGCTTGCCGATATTGGCCACGATACGTCCGCTTTTCGCCTGATAGACGCCACGGGGTCAAGTGGGCGCATGACCCCGTCGAAGGAAGGTAGGGCGGTGGTGTGGCCCGATGGTCGTATGCGAGTCGCGCGCGGTGCGGATCGCACGCTGCGCTATCAGCTCGCCCGGCTTTGCCTATGGGAGCGGATGGATGGGGGGTCCTACTTTTACCGGCTGACGGCCCAATCGTTGCATGCCGCTGAAGATCACGGGCTGACCGCCGTTCATGCCCGCAAAATCCTAGCTGAGATAGCGGCGCCGGAAGGCGTTCTCAATGCACTAGAGCGGTGGGCGCGGGCGGGGATGGAGGCGAAAGTTGAGCGGCAGACGATCCTTCACGTGGGGGATCCGCAAGTGCTCGACTTGCTGTTGAAAGAGCCGAGCACTCGTCGCTATTTGAGGGAGCCGCTAGGGTCCAATAGCGTGGTAGTCGACCCCATTCACTGGCGCAAACTTCAGGATGCTGCTCTTCGGCTAGGGCTGCTCATCGATACTCCGCAGAAGCGACACAAGCAAAGTCCTGAATAGCTCGGGATGGCACGCGAGCTTATCCCGACAAGCTGGCCTCCATCGTGATCTCGACTCCTGTCAGCGCGCGCGAGATGGGGCAATTCGACTTGGCCTTCTCGGCATGTTCCAGGAAGGCCTCCTCCTCGAGACCCGCAACATCCGCCTCTGTAACCAGATGAATACGCGTCACCGTCCAACCCGATTCCAGCTTATCAATGTGCACCTGAGCAGAGGTCTGCACGGAGTTCGGAGGATGGCCCGCGGCGCTTAAGCCGTCGGACAGGGCCATCGAGAAGCATCCGGCATGGGCTGCTCCGAGTATCTCCTCAGGGTTTGTCCCTTCTCCATCTTCGAATCGTGAGGGAACCGAGAACGAACCCTCGTAGTCGCCGAACTGCATAATTCCATGGCCCTCCTGGATGCTGCCGTGCCAAGTGGCCGATGCGTGTCTAACTGGCATTGCTACCTCCTCCTCGAATGAATTTTCGCTATTCCGACAGTGCTTTCCCGATCACCGCCTCCAGCTCCTCGATGGTGACCGGTTTTGATACGAAGCCCTTGGCCCCCAATTTCATGGCCTCATCGATTCGCACATCTGAGGCTTCGGTGGAGAGCATGATCACCGAGAGATCCTTCAGTTCGGCACGCATGCCAAGAAACTCCAGGAAATCCATGCCGGTCACCTCCGGCATATTGATGTCCAGTACGATCAAATCGGGGCGTTCGCCTGCGAGGAGCACTTGAGCCGCTGGGCGAGCCTCGCGATAGGTGCGCACTTGGAAATCCAGCAGCTCCAGCATCAGCCGTACAGCGTGGCCCATCTCGTCGTCGTCGTCAATGATCCACGCTTGTCTCATTTGATCCGATCTTTGCTTCTCCCGAAGTAGGCCTGATTACGAGATCCCAGATTTGACTCGCTCCGCCAACTCCCGATTGATGCCGCGAATGGTTTCGATCTCCTCCACTTCTGCTGAACGTATTCCTTCCAGATCGCCGAAGGTCTGCAGCAGCGCCTTCCGGCGTGCGGGCCCGATCCCCTGGATCGTATCGAGCCGCGAAGTAAGCCCGCTTCGCCTTCGCTGGGAACGGTGATGACTGAGCGCGAAGCGATGGGCTTCATCACGCACTCTCTGGACCAGGAACAGAGCTTGAGAGTTCCTCGGCAGGATGACCGGGTCAGTGCGATTCAATCGGAACAACTCTTCATGCCGCTTGGCCAAGCCCACGATGGGAACCTTGTCTTTCAAGCCAAAGGACTTCAGCACATCGGCCGCTCTGTTGAGCTGGCCCTTGCCTCCGTCGATGAGTATCAAATCTGGCAAAAAGCCAAATGCGCGATCGAGCTTGGCCCCGGGCCCCTTCACAGCCTCCTGGGAGAGCTCCCATCTACGAAACCGACGATGTAGCAGCTCCTCCATGCTCGCGAAATCATCCTGACCCCGAACAGACTTGATGGTGTACTTGCGATAGAGTGACTTGTTCGGTGAACCCTGTTCGAAAACTACCATAGACCCGGATGCGGCCGTGCCTTGAAGATTCGAGATATCGTATCCTTCAATCCGGTTGGGCGGGCCTGACAGGCTCAGTACCTCTTTCAACTCTGAGAGCGCCTGTACATGCTTGCTTCGATCGGCCTCCCATCGTGCCTTGAGCATGGTCAGCGTCTCGGCCGCATTGTCGGCCGCCATCGCCACCAGCTCCTTCTTCACCCCCCGTCGCGGCACCGTGATCTTGACCTTACGATGCTCACTTCTACGATTCAACCAGCTTTCGATGATGGTGGCTTCCTCGATTTCCAGCGGGAGCAGCACTCGTTGCGGGAGGGTCGCCGAATTCGCGTAGAACTGCTTCACAAAGGCTCGCAGGACTTCTTCATCATTGGCCTCGCTCGTTCCCTCTAATACAAAATACTCCCGGCCAATCATCTTTCCACGCCGAATGAAGAAGACTTGGACGCAGGCATTTCGATCGTCCCTGGCGAAGGCAATAACGTCCGAATCCAGCTTATCTTTGGAAACAACCTTCTGGCCTTCCACTACTTTTTCGATAGCGGTCAGCTGATCGCGGATGGCCGCCGCACGTTCGTATTCCGTTTTGGCGGAGGCGCGCTCCATCTCGTTCTCAAGCCGCTCAAGGATAGGTTCTGTTTGCCCCTCGAGAAACCTGCATAGATCTGCAATCATCGTACGGTAGCTCATCCGGTTTACGACGCCGATACAAGGCGCCAGGCACAGCCTGATGTCATGGTACAGGCAGGCTCTCAGATCCTCACCGCTGATGATTCGATCGCAGGTCAGATAAGGGAAGATTTTCCGTAAGACATCCAGCGTCTGATGCACAGCCCACACACTGGTATAGGGGCCGTAGTAGCGGCTGCCGTCGTTGACAATGCGACGGGTCACAGTGACTTTCGGGAAGGGATCCGCCCAATGCACCTTGACATAAGGATAGCGTTTGTCGTCCTTGAGGCGCACGTTGTACTTCGGCTTGTGCCGTTTGATCAGATTCATTTCGAGAATCAAGGCCTCGAGCTCCGAATCGACGACGATCCACTCGATATCCGCAATGCGCGCAACGAGCTCCGTCGTCTTCCGATGCTGTGCGGCTGAAGCGTGAAAGTAGGAGCGAACGCGGCTGCGGAGATTAACCGCCTTGCCAACATAGATCACCCGGCCTCCCTTATCCTTCATGAGATAGCAGCCGGGCTTAGCGGGGATCCCTTCAAGCATGATTTCAGGCATGTCGGCGCGATTGTAGCATGGCGCCAAAGTATAATGACGCCCCATGCGTCCAGCCCTACTGTTGGGGCTTTTCCTGTTGGCGGGCTGCGCCAACGCGCCGCAAATACCGGTTTCCACTCCCCTCCCCACTCCTACCTCTGCGCCAATCCCTCCCACTTCGACGGCCGATGTGCCGGCAGAGCTCATTCTCTGGGTAGCTCCCGCCTTCACACCGAATCCCGAAACCCTTGCGGGGATGCTGCTGCTGGAGCGCTTGGAGGTCTTTCAGAATAAAAATCCCGATGTCCGAGTCATCGTTCGGACGAAGGCGGAGAGAGGCCCAGGAGGCCTCATGGAATCCCTTTCGGCTGCCAGCCGGGCGGCGCCTGCCACCTTACCTCATCTCATAACGCTCGATCCCGAAGCGCTTAGCACTACAGCCCTGATAGGTCTGCTTTCGCCGTTATCGGAGCTCGGAAATCCCTCGGATCATTACGCCTTTGCGGACGACATCTCACGCGTGGGCGGAATCCTCTACGCGCAACCCTTTGCGACCGATATGGAGACCTTTGCCTCGGAAATAGCGGCTTTTGAAGCCGTACCCCTCAGCTGGACCGACCTGACCTTCGAGGACAATAAGTTCATTATCCCGGCGGCGGACCTGGAGGCTACATTTCTTATCGCGCAGTACCTGTCACTCGGAGGAGAGTTTGACGATGCGAAAGCACTTGACGAGAACATTCTTGCTGAGGCGCTCGATTTTTTGGCGACCGCTGCCGAATCTGGAAACCTATCCCCGGCCTCTTTCGATTTGTCCACCTCTGGAGAGACCTGGCTGGCCCTTCAAGAACGACGCTCTGAGGCCGCGCAGGCACCCTATGGCGCCTTTTTCGCGACCTTTGATCCCGGCGTGCATGCCATGGGGCCACTCCCTACAAGGAACGGCCTTGGGATTGCGCTTGCCGCGACATGGTCGTGGGCAGTGGCCAATCCGGAGTATAAAGAGTTGTCGGCCGAGCTGATGGAGTGGCTTAGTGAACCGGCATTCCTGGCAGAGTGGTCTCATGCGTTGGGGCTACTCCCTACTCAGCCAGAGGTGCTGGGGCAGTGGCCTGACGGTCCAGAGGCCGCTACCGCTAGCCGTATCGTCTCAGTCGCGGTCGCCAAGCCGCGCGGCGCCCTGTTGGAGGCCATCGGGCCTCCACTCGCCGAGGCGGTGCAGGCAGTCCTGACCGATCGGCTGGATGCCGAGGCGGCCGCAGCTCAGGCTGTGTCCGATATCAATAGCTCCTAATTTTGAACACTCATCCATCTGAATATCGAGGGTCCTTCCTTTGACAGAATACGCGAGACGTAAGAGCCACCTGACCGCCCTTCGGAAGGCCGCGCTAGCGGCAGCCGACGCTTCCGCTGCAGTGCGGCGGCATCTGAGCCTGGAGAGCCAGGTTCTTCGTGCAGGAGATCACCGTGTGGATCTTCAACCAAACGGGAAGATCTTCGTCATTGCCATTGGGAAGGCAGCACCCGCGATGGCTTCGGCGACTTCTGCCCTGCTGAAGAGAAGAGTGACGGAAGGGCTGGTCACGGAACCGCGCTACCCAGGGGTCGAGGGCCGCGGCCGGAAGACGAGGCTGTCCCGGGCATTTCAGTCGATCGTGACGGAGCACCCGCTTCCCGGCCCAGGCAGTCTGGATGCTGGCGTCACCGCTACCGCCCTATTGACCGAAACCGGCGAAGGTGATCTTGTGCTGGTTCTGGTCTCTGGGGGCGCCTCGGCCATGATCGAGCTGCCGCTTCGAGGGGTCTCGATGGAGGAGCTTCGAGTTACGAACCAACTCCTATTGGCTTCCGGAGCCCCTATCGAAGAAGTCAATCAGGTGCGAGGGGCGCTTTCGCAACTCAAGTCCGGCGGGCTGGCTCGCCTGGCGGCTCCCGCGCGAGTGATCTCGCTCATACTCTCCGATGTGGTCGGTGATCGACTGGGTTCGATAGGCTCCGGACCAACCGTGGTCCGGACGAGCCGTCCAGAGCAAGCCGTAAACATGCTGAGAGAGTACAGAATTTGGGAGGCAGTACCGGCTTCTATCCGGGAGGCGCTTGAAAGACCCCGTCCAAAGCCATCGCCCGCGCGCCGACCTATCCATGTCCTCGTAGGCTCCAATCGAATGGTTCTCGAGGCGGTGGCGGAGAAAGCCGGGGAGCTCGGTTTCAAGCCCAAGATCCTGACAGGTAACCTGCGCGGGGAAGCCAGAGTTGCCGGTTGGCTCCTAGCGTCTCGCCTGCGGACGGCCAATCCCGGCGACTGCTTGATCATGGGAGGGGAGACCACGGTCAGGATTCGAGGAGACGGGCTGGGGGGCCGCAATCAAGAGCTTGCTCTCGGAGCAGCCACCGCGCTGGAGGGGGAGAGCGGATTCGCGCTGATGTCCCTAGCCACCGACGGCATCGACGGCCCGACCGATGCGGCTGGAGCCCAGATCGATGCAAAAAGCATTCAACGCGCGAAGGTGCAGGGATTTCACCCGGACGCAGCCCTGGCGCGGAACGACGCGTATCCGCTGCTCGATGCGATCGGAGCATTGATCAAGATCGGGCCGACCGGCACGAATTTGAACGATATCGCCCTCGGACTCAAATACCGCGGTTAGAATCCCGAGCCGGAGGACCAAGAATGCCGATAACCTTTGGAACCGATGGCTGGCGGGGAGTCATATCGGACACCTTTACCTTTTACAACGTGCGTCTCGTGAGCCAGGCGATTGCGGACGCCGTTGCGGCAGATGAATGGCTCAACGGTACCTATCATGAAGGCGAACCGGATGCGAGACGAGTGGTTATCGGCTTCGATACACGTTTCCTTTCCGATCGGTTCGCGGTTGAGGCAGCACGCGTCTTGGCTGGGAATGGCATCAAAGTGTATTTGACCAGCGCCGACGTTCCGACCCCCTGTATTTCGTATGCAGTGCGGCACCTGGGGGCAATTGCAGGCATCATGATCACCGCCTCACATAATGCGCCGCGCTACAACGGGGTCAAGCTCAAGGCCGCTTACGGAGGTGCCGCCACAAGGGAGCAGTGCCGTCGGGTCGAGTTCTACTTCAACGATAATGAAGCTCGCGGTCGGGGTCCGAACTTAATGGATTATGGGCAAGCGAAGGAAACCGGATTGATCGAACGTTTCAATCCCACCATCGACTACCATGATCATCTGCGCACCCTGATCGATTTCGATGCTATCGCTGAAAACCCTCAGCACATTGCGGTGGATTCCATGTACGGATCGGGCCGCGGTCAGATCAAGGGGATCCTTCAGGGAACGGGATGCGAAGTAACGGAGGTGCGAGGTGAGATGAATCCCGGTTTCGGAGGAATTCACCCCGAGCCCATCGCTCGCTATCTAGGAGCGCTGGCCGGATCTATTGCGGCAGGTCACGGTCAGCTGGGTCTGGCTACGGATGGAGATGCGGATCGGATCGGAGCCATGGATGGGCGGGGAGAGTTTGTCGATCCCCATCGGCTGATGTCTTTGGCGCTGAAATACCTGGTGGAGCGGCGGGGTTGGAGCGGGAAAATCGTCAAGACCGTATCGACGACCCAGATGATCAATCGGCTCGGCAAAAAGTATGGCTTGGAGGTCATAGAGACTCCGGTCGGATTCGACCATATTGCCGATTGGATGCTCCGCGAAGACGTGCTTATCGGGGGCGAGGAGTCGGGAGGGATCTCTTTTAAAGGTCATATCCCGGAGGGCGATGGAATCCTCATCAGCCTGCTGGTATTGGAAATGGTCGCCTCCACCGGATCGACGTTAAAAGACCTGGTCGATGAGCTCTTGAAGGATGTCGGGCCCTCGCACTACGGCCGACTGGACTTACGGCTGTCGCGACCGGTGCCAAAGGAACAGCTCTCCGCGCGGCTCGTCGACGGCGCTCCGAAGGCCATCGGAGAGCTCCAGGTGGAGCGCGTTAGCAACCGCGACGGAGTGAAATTCCATATGGACGACGATTCCTGGCTGCTCGTCAGACCCTCGGGAACAGAGCCGTTGCTCCGTGTTTACGCTGAGGCTCACAAGCCCGGAGCCTTAGAGTCCTTGCTCGAATACGGCCGCCAAGTGGCTCAAGCAGACTAGACCAGGGTCCAATTTCTTGTGCATATACCCCCCGTGCTATAATGCCCGCGATCGGGCAATCGCCATGTTTAAACGGCTACGCGACCTCATTTCGGGCAGTACTCAGCCCCAGTCACCGGCGGCCCCTGCAGCACCGCAGCAAGGGGCCGTGGCGGCGACTACTCCCCAACCTACGGAACCCTCCCCGCTTGAGGACCCTCAAGGGTACTTGGAGCGAGTTCAGGGCAAAATCAATAGGCTGGCCGAGGAATTTGCTACGGGTAAGATCAACCGCACTCAATTTCAAGAACTGTACGATCACTATCGCCGCGAGCAGCAGACAGTGAAGCGGTACGTTGAAATGTCGCCGGATTCAGAAGAATGGAAGGCAGCCACCACCGAAGGCAAGAGTATAGTCATCCGGCAGAAGAACGTTGCCAAAGTAATTGGGTATTCGGTCTATGATAACGATTCCGGTATGCCGCTCAAAACCATCGGAGAATTCCAGATAGAGGCGGAACTGGCCATTCCGATGCTTTCTTCGTACCGGGCCGCCACTAAGGAAATTTTCGGCGCCGGCATGCAATCGACTCAGATCGAAGGCGGGCAGTGGCTTGCTTACATGCCGGGAGATTTCACGACTCTTATGACTTTATTTTCAACGGATCCCGCGGCCGATCAGCTGGAATCGCTCGAGGAACTTCATCTGCTCTTTGAGCGAGCCAACCGAACCTTACTAAGCAACCCACCCGTTGATCCGGATGAGCTCGTATTTCCCCATAAGTATTTTCTCGGTCGTCACCAGTAGCCTTTGAGTAGCGTTCCCGTCCTGAAGGTAGTCGTCGCAGGCGACGGCAACGTCGGCAAGACGTCGCTGATTCGGCGTTTCTGTGAAGGCAAATTTGAACAGACTCGCGTGGCCACGATTGGAGTCGATTTTCAGACTCAGACCGTTGATCTGCCTGGGCAAACCGTCAAGCTTTCGATCTGGGACATGGCGGGACAGGATCGCTTCCAGATCATTCGCGCGGGCTTCTATCGCGGGAGCCGAGCCGCAGCTCTAGTATACGATGTGACGGAGGCCGAATCCTTAGCCAGCCTTACGCGCTGGAGGGATGAGATTCTCGAGGCGGTTGAGCAGCAACTGTTCATCGTGGTGGGCAACAAGATTGATCTGGAGCGCACGCAACAGCCAGAGCAAGCGCAGGAATTTGCCAACTCTCTCCAGGCCCCATATCTGGAGACCAGCGCGCTGGACGGAAACGGCGTCGCGCAGCTGTTCGAAACGTTGGCCAAGCTTGGCCTCTAACCTCGCTCCGAATTGAGCATCGAAAAGGGGCCGCGCAGTCATGCGCGGCCCCTCTTATGGTTCGCTATTCAATCAGCTTGCCGGCGTAGTTCTTGAACGTAGCCTTCTGCTGAGGAAAATCGCGACTAGGAACAGTGCCGCCAGCCCCGCCAATCCGGGCAAACCAACGTCGTCTGCAAACCCGGCCGTGGGCAGCGCCGTTGGAGCTGGCGTCGGCGACCCCGCGCCACCTGCGATCGCCTCAGCGGTCTGCGTCATCTGCGCCCCTGCGGTGGCCGTTAAAGGCGCCAAGGTAGGCAACGTTGTAAATGGGGTAGGAGTGGGTGTGTCGGTTGGCAGCACGACCACCTGAGTGGGTACCGGAGTATCTGTGTCAGTGGGCGCAGGTGTGAATGTCGGAGGCGGCTCCGTGGGGACTGGCGTAAAATCCTCTGCCTCGACAGTTTGCGTCAGACCGAGCGCTACAGCAGTATTTGTGAGGACGATACTGGTTGGTTCCTGCAAGGCAGCTTCGCGCTGCCGCGGCTGCAGAATTAGGGCGTAGACCCCCAGACATACGAGACTCAGCACGATCAAGCCCCCAAGCCCAGCGGCCGCAATTACAAAGGTGCGATTTTCATCGTCCTCGGGCAGCCCCCCAGTAACTTCAAAGTCTTCTGCCATATTTTCCTCCCCTCACGCCTAAGAAGATCCGCGTGTACGCGTTACAACGCGATCGGGTACGCCATAAGTTGCAAGTTTCGAACCAAAATCCATCAAGCAATCACTTCTAAGTTGCTCAACGGCACGGGGACGGAGCCAATTCCCTCCAACTCGACCATCGCGCTGCGCGCCAGGATGCCGCTTGGGAAGGACTCGACCCCGGGCATCAAGTGCAGCAAGCTTCCGACCGCCCCGACATGAGGCGCTCTTAAGGCCCGCACCCGTACTCCAGGCTCCAGTTGCACGATTCGTTCCGGGCTCCTTAGGTCCTGCGTGGCAGGGAGCGGTACCAGGATCTCGGGCTGCTGAGTCTCGTAGGGTTCCAGCAGCGGCGCTTCCAAACTCGCTTCCCTTCCCGCATGAGTGCTCAGCAGGTCATAGGTCGGAGAGTTCATCGAAGTTGAACCAAATCCCTCTGTCAACAAGATCGGATATGGCATGTGCAGTGCGGTGGGAATGAGCTCCGACGCCATACTTCCACATACCAGGCCGCGCACCGGTATTTCCGTGGCTAGATGAAGAGACTTTGGATTATCGACCACTCCGACGAGTACCACCGCGCCTCGAAGAATCATGTCGAGTTCGTGGGGCTCCAACCGTGCACTCCGACTCTCGCCCACGTCACGCAATACTCCCCATCCCCGTCGGCCGTTTCCCCATGCTCCTTGGACAAGCGCCCCGACCGCGGAGATGACGATCGAGCTCGCGCCATCGGAGGCGGTGACTTCCCCCGGCACCCCGGCGTGAACCGCGCGCGCCCCTTCGCGAGCTTCGAAGAGCACTCGGCCCCTTGAGAGGGAGAGCACCTTGCCATTGGCTGGGGCGCGAACTGTACGTCTGGCGATCCCGGTCGGGCCCGCCAATACTTGTCCCGCCTCCACGTTGCTCCCCAGGTCCACCCGCAGCAGGCGCGCCGCCTCCGCATCCGAAACACCCAACGCGGAGGCTAGATCGAGAAAGTGATGTTGCGGCTGCGGTTGCACTTCGGCGATCACATCGGTCGACTGCACTTTTTCCTTTACCCTGACGGTCAACACGCCGGGACCTTCGAGCTTCCGCTCACGTTGCACCCTTGTCATGGGGAGAATATGTCTGATTCGCGGCAAATGATTGGCGATCTTGGCTCAGCCTTGAAGCATTGCTCCAATATCGTAGAGCCACTTCTGATTGAGCTCTCTTCGACGTTCGGGATCTTTGGACAATTCGATCGGCCGGCCGCGCGCGTCAATAATGACTCCTAATGCGCCTCCCGCGACTCGCAGCGCTCCTGCCTTGCCTCGTCCGCCGAACCCTACGTCGAATCCTTTTTCCGGCCTCAGGGTCATTCGAGCATGTTCGCCCTGGCGAAGCGGAAGCAGGACCAGCTGGCCGTAGCGGACGATTCCTTCGATCGGCTCGCCGCCGCTCTCAGGCTCAATGCGGATGCGGAGCACCGGTCGGCCCGCGCGGCCCCGCCCAACCGGCGAAACAACCGTTCCCAGGCTGACGAAGCTGCCGGACTCCAGCACCTGTACAGTGATCATTGGGAGCAAGCTCGCCGCTGCACCCACGGCGGGAATTAGGTTGTAAGGATCTAGCACCAACGTCGTGATGCCGCGCGGTTGAACGGCGTCCAACAGCGCCAGCGCCGCGTATCCAGGCCGAGGAGCGCGGGCGATCGCCCCCCCACTGGCGATGATAGGTTCCAGAGGCGGCATCAATTCGGAGGAGGCTCCCTCCACCCATTCGCCTCGGGAACGCGAGATGGCGGCTCGAATCAGCTCCCTCAGGAGCGCATATTCGATATGCAGATCGGACAGCTCCGCGGGAATCGTACTTGGGTAGATCGCCTTGTTGAAGATGTAATCACGGACCTCAGCCTCTGCGACATCCGTGGGGAGCCAGCGAGAAATATCGGAAACGGATGCGTACCGAAGGAGGCCGGGGAGGGAAATCCCGAGACCCAGGTCCGAGTGCAGCTTGCTGTTTAGCTTGCCATCAAAAGCCGCCGCCACGGTCACGTGAGCCGCCCCGACATCGATCCCTAATACGCCTTTATCGGGGTCGTACACCTGACTCAGGTAGCGCACCACGCGATTGAAGGCTTCCGCTGTGAGCATGGCGTGTCCGCCAGACCATCCGTTGAGGTCATCGAATCCAGCAATGCGCTGCGAGCGAAGTTCGTTGACGATCTCAGCAAGTTTCAGGCGCGCCGGTCCGAGCTCTTCTTGCTCCAAGTCGGGGCGGATATTCGGCACCAGCGCTACTGCCGAGCGGTCCTGAAAACGTTCCATTACCGCGGCCCCGAGACTGGTGTTACCTGCAAATACAAGTGCGGGGCGCTGAGCAGCAGGGAGCAGACTAGTGGCCAGACTTACCGTCTCGATCTGTCGAATTACGCTGGCGGTGGCGCCGCCATCGGTGCCACCCACCATCAAGATGAGATCCGGCTTCGTGGCGAGCATCACATCGATTTGCGCCTCTTCCCGCCTCCGGTCCATCAGGCCAATCTCGTCTACTACGTCCAGGTAGGTTGAGCTAGCCAGGCGACGGGCGCTTTCAATCGAAACGCCGGGCATGAGTCCAACCAGCACCGTCCGAACATGGGGGCCAGCGGAAGCAGTGGAGACAAATGCATCCACCCCAGCTCCGCTGGCGGTGGTGGGCATGACCAGGGCTTCTGACTCGTCGAAAAAGGGCCTTCCCGTGATTTCACTCACTTCATCCAGGGCGACCTGTATACCCTCTCGAACATCGAAAAGCGGAGGCCCAGCCGTCGATGACGCGCGACCCGTAGCCACCATTCGGTATCGCCCGTCCACCACGTCAAACAGGCTAGCGCGAGTGTTTACCGTTCCCACATCCACGGCCAGCAAAGTATCAGCTTCAAGTATCGTACTCATGCTTTCATCCGATGCTGCCAATAATGCCCGTAACGGTGTCCCAGATGAATTGCACCCGTTCGGCAAGAACGATTAGCGTGGCTGCTACGGCCCCGGCGTACATGACCCCGAAGGTCACCGCGATGAATCCGTTGCCGATTCCCTTCAGCATCGTCAGCGGACCTGGGATGCTTGTGCCGGCGATAATGACAAGCGGCGCCTCCCCTTCGCCCTGCCGGATGGTGAATCGAAAGTAAAAGAGCGCGGTAAGCGTGCCAACGAGCATGATGACGACATTAAGCAGACGCTCCAGGCCTGATTCCCCGGTGAGTCGATTGATCAAGTTGGGGTCCAAGGAATCCATCGAACCCAGCGTTAGCGGAATGATGGTTCCTGTGATTGCACCCCCCACGATGACTGCCGCGCCGACTCCCATCGGCTGTGAACGACGCATAGCGAAGTCCATTGAACCACAGCGGAAGCGAACCACGTATTGTGGCCCCATGGCTTATCACCATCGGAACCGGACGGGGCGCCAGATCCCAGAGACGTGCCTTCCCATCGCTGCAGCGCGTGAGAACGTACCGCCCATCGGGACTGAAGACAGCTCGGAGAACCTGGCCGGCATGCCACAAGGGGGCAGACTCCGGTTCTCCCGTCTCCGCGTTCCACAGTCGAGCGGTGCCGTCGGCGCTGGCAGTGACGAAGATACGGCCGCTGGGACTGAATTCGCCGTAATTCACCAGATGCTTGTGCCCGACGGCCCGGAGCAACAGCTCGCCCGTCTCAGCATCCCAGATGCGGGGCGTTTGATCGAGCGCGGTGCTGACGATGCGGCGTCCATTGGGGCTGAATGCAGCATGCGTCACCCTGGCGATGGTGGGATGGCCCGACCATGCGGTCACAGGCGCTCCGGTGACGGCATCCCAAACGCGGAACTCAACATGACCAACCGTCAGCAGCCGACGACCGTCGGAGCTGAACTGTACTACTTTTACCCTACTTGGAAGTCCGACGTCGAGCTTCAACGGGGATAGAATCTGTTTGCCGGGGGCGACTTCCCAGACCCTCACCGTGCCGTTCAACCAAGAATCTCCCGTGGCCACGCGACTACCGTCTGGGCTGAACGACGCGCACTCCACTATCGACGGATGCGAAAGT
>JAPUGV010000053.1 GCA_027298025.1 Chloroflexota bacterium
GCCTGGCTGGATGTTGACCCTTAGTACTTGAGAATACATTCGCTTTCCTCCTCATTAGTAACTCCGCGGCAAGAAATCCGCGCCACTACTCTACTACTGTAGACTTTTGAACGGAGTGTTGTCAATCAGCAAGGCTGGGACAGATCGGGACCCGAAAGGTTATTATGATGAAGAGCTGAGAGTGAGCTCCCTGAGGGTCCTGTTGTAACGTCTTCGCCGTTCGATTGTCTGGACCTGCACCTCCTTCCTCCGTTGTTGAATCCCGATGGCGCCAAAATCTTCCTCAAGCTACTAAAAGACCGAGAGCCATTTTTCGAAGAAAACCTTGCCAAGGAAAAGCCCTGGGAGGTTGAAATTAGCCCCAACGAAGTTTTGCCAGACATGTTCAAAGATGCCGGCTGGACGGTTCTGTCGGGCTTTGATATGAGCAGTCTAACCAGGGATGAAATGCTCCATTATTACCGGCTCCAGGACGATCGGCTTCGCAACATTCTTGAAGAAGCCGTCATTCGTGACGAAGTTATCGAGTGCTCGTTTTAGCCCACCCCCGATTGTGCCATTCGAGTGCCCCTCGAAATTGACCCCCCGAATTGATAATATGTCCTGGCTATGGCAAAGCTGGATCCGAACGAACCCGTCACAAGAAGTATGTTGGATGAGGCAATCGACGCGATTCTAGAGGGTGTTGGTAGCATGTTCAAGGACTTGCGTGGGCGCTTAGAAGGCATGGATAAACGCTTCGACAAAGTAGATCGAAGGCTTGATACGCTCGAAGTCGGTCAGTCTTATCTCAAAGACCAAATCGATGGGTTGAAGGCCGATCTATCAGACACGCCCAGCCGCCGACAATTCGAAAAACTGAAAGCCAGGGTTGACAAGTACCATCCTCTGACTTAGTAACCCGCCTGGTCCGCCCCAACGAGTGGTTAGGCAGCCGTGTTTACCCAAACCGTCACAACCTCAAAATTGAGTAGTGTCCTAATTTGAGGGTACAAGACATAATCGAGCATGAGAGGAGAGCCTCCGGATGCTTGCCAAAGTGGCCCGGGGGTTCTCTATTGGGTTGGAGAGGTACTTTGAGTGAGAATCAGGTGCAAGCCTAAGCTCCCGTGGCCGGTGCAACGGGCTCGCGCACGGCCTTCTTGCCTAAAACATTAGGCCGCCGCACCAGCCTTGCGCCACATCAGAACCCCCATCACGACTAGCCAGATGTATTGCGTAAAATTGATCCCTACTTGTAATGGAAGGGCAAGCTCGCCGGTGGCGATCCCGCTTCCCACAAAAATCACGAGTATCCCGAACAGGAAAGCCCCAACCCCGGTTAGGAACGCTACCCAACCCAGCCACCCAGGATAGAGATTGCTCCGTGCCACCGCCAGACCGTACAGGATAAATGGCACGCCCCACAATGCCATCTGCGTGTAGCCTATGATGCCGAGCTCAAGCTCCCGAATAGCTACCGCTACCCGAAAGGCTGCTGCTTTCTCGTCGGGGGGGGGCGTTCACCCAGGCCACATCAACCTGCTTGACGACGACCGTGTCCAGTGCCATCCACACGGTGAACATAGCGGCTCCTACCAGGACGATTGCGTACCCTAGCCGCCCAAATTCGGAGCCCGGACCGTCCGAAAGCGAATGATAAAGTACTACCAGGCCTATGGTAATCAACAGAACACCAAACCACGAGCCAAGGTGGACGAGTTCCCAATTAGTGCTGTCTGCGAAATCTTGAAAGGTGACTTCGTGATCCACTGGATCAGGACCACCCGTCGGGTGGGACGCTTGGGCTCCAACTAAGATGAGCGTACCAAGGACGGCTGAGATTGCCCCAATTCGAAGCAGCGTTCGTTTGTTCATCGTAGAAACCCCTCTCTAGCTGTACTTTCGCCTTAAGCTTAGTCCAATTTACTAGGCTAGCGGCGAGAAGATTTCTGTCTAGCTCTCTAGGCTCTCGGTAAGTTGTGTCGTACTGCGGTCCGCTTAGGGGCAGCAGAATAGACATGTGCGACACGGTGAGATAGAAGGGCCAAAGGCCCTACCGCTTTTCAGCGACACTGACCAAAGGTCCGGAAAGTGTCAGTGGCGCAAGGCGTCGGGTGCGAAGCACACGACCGGGTGCAGGCGGCGAGCTAACCCCGCCGAAAGCGGGGGAAGCGGTGAGCCGAAGCGAACGACCAGATGCCGAAGGCAGCAGTCGGAGCAAGGGCACCGGGGGAACATGGCGCAGCCATGGGACACCTATCAGACACTCCGAGCCGACGAGAGTTTCAGGAGCTCAAATCCAAGGTTGACCGACACCGCCCAGGGCCCGGCTAGGGCTGACAACGCCCTGATTGTGCTATGCGTCCGCTCCAGCGAGTGGTTAGGCCGCAAGGTTCAGGGTTTGCTTATTCCTAAGCCGTTCGGCAGAACCAGGATCATGACTTGGCAGGTACACTGTGGGCTCAGTCTCGGCGTATCGCAGGATTCGGTCCATGGTCTGCACTGCTACCTTCACCTTGGGACTCACTGCGTCCGGATGTCTTTCAAGCAGCTGCTCTTCTGTGTAACTCGTGTCCCCGGCCAGGAAGTAGCTCAACCCGTCAGTTTTCACGATTACAGATACGTGGTGAGGCGTGTGCCCAGGTGTCGGCACAACAACTACGTCGCCAGCCTCAGTCACAGAGTAGCTCTCTTCAAAGGGGCCATATGCGCGTGGTTCGAAGGGGATGGGAGATGGAGAAAACCAGTCCGGCCAATGCTTGGATGGGTACTCCAGTTTCTGATTGCGCGCATACTGATACTCATCATTGGAGGCGAGGATTTCCGTGTTCGGGAAGTGATGCAAGCCGCCGGCGTGATCCGTGTGAAGGTGAGTCATAACGACCATCCGCACGCCATCTGGATCGAACCCAGCATCCCGCAATTGAGGGCCAATCTCTTGCTCCGGGGATACGTCCATGCGAACCGAGATTCGTACAGCCCAGTGGAAGTAGTCGGGCTCTGATGTGCGAGCGGTCTCACCTGTGTCAACAACGACTACACCCTCGGGGTGTTCAACAACCCAGGCGTACATCGGAAGCCATTCAGTCCAGCTTCGATCCAACAGGATCCGTAAGGCACCGCCGGCTTTTCTGCGGGGCTGTGCAGTCTTGAGTTTTACTGCACCGGTCGAGATGGCATGTATTCTGATATCCATGGTTTCCTCACCTCCTGAACAAGAAGCGGCCTAACGGCTGCGAGCTGCCTGTCCTGGCGGTCAGGCCAGGGAGCGGCCGGGGATCGCTCCGTCAAAGACTTTTCTGCAACCCCAAAAATGATTTATCCATGCTCTTGGAGCCGCATCCCCGGTCCGGCTCCACTCGAAGAGTGCTCCAGCGAGTGGTTTGGCAGACCCCTGTCTGTGCCGTTGCTGAATCTCAGGTGAGCATGCGGAACGCACCGTCGCCCTCGAGCTCGAAGGCGATGGAGAGCAGCGTAACTTCTCGTCCGGGAGCGGCTGCGAACTGAACACCGATCGGAAGCCCCGCGGTGCTCACGCCCAGTGGCAGCGAGATCGCGGGGTCTCCAGTAGCGTTCTGGATCGGCGCGAATGGCATGTGCCGCTTCTCGCCAGGGAAGGTCACGTCAAAGGGCAGGTCGGGCGCGAACTCGCCAATGGCGGGCGGCAGCCCCGTGAGCACAGGGCATAGCAGCATGTCGTAGCGCTCGAAGAGCCGCGCGGATACTTGGTGCGCAGCGCGCATCCGTCGTGCAAGCCTGATGAAGCCCCACCAATTGGATTTCCACTGTTCAGCGAGCCCTTGGGTCCAAGGCTCGAGTTTCGAGGCGTCGACGCCCGGGCGCAGGCGGGCCTGCAGGCGGAGCACCCAGGCTAGGAAGCTGATGTAATTCCAGGTGTCGTGAAGGAGTTGCGCCGCATAGGGGCAGGGAATTTCTTCGACGGAATGACCAAGCGCCTCACATCGGCGGGCGGACTCGAGCGTGGTCTCGCGAACCTCGCCATCGACCGCATCACCGAGCGGCGAGTCGGTGAAAACCGCGATGCGAAGACGCTCCGCCGCCGGACCCTCAACCAAGCCGATCGGTGACAGCGTTCTACTCGGCATGCGCTCCTCGATGGCGGTGAGGAAGTGCGCCGTGTCACGGACGCTGCGTGTTAGCACGCCGGAGGTCAAGGTCGGTACCGGCAGCCTCGAATTGAGGATAGGCTCAAAGCCGCGTCCGCGAGTTGGCTTGAGGCCGACAATCCCACAGTGGCTGGCGGGGATGCGGATCGACCCGGCGGCGTCGCTCCCATGGGCGATTGCGACCACGCGGGCAGCGACTAGTGCAGCAGCCCCTCCCGAGGATCCGCCAGTTGAGTGGGCGGGATTCCAGGGATTGCGCGTGGCCCCATGGGCGAGCGGCTCGGTGGTCGCGTTGAGGCCAAACTCAGGCGCAGCACTCCGCCCCAGGCTAACGAGCCCAGTGGCCTGGAACTCGCGCACGAAGGGATCGGTGCCGCTGGCGACGTGTCCAAGGTAGGCCCGGGACCCCTGATCGTTGACAACGCCCTTCTCGTCCTCGAGGCCCTTGATGAAGGTAGGAACGCCGGAGAAAGGCCCCCGTGGCGGTGCCTCGGACCTGCTAAGCGCCGACTCGAATGTCTCGGTCGAGATCGCGTTCAGGACGGGCTCGAGGGCCCTGGCCCGGTCAATGGCGGCCGCGACGGCCTCGCGAGCCGAAAGCTCGCCCGCGCGGATCTGCTCCACGGTCGCGACGGCGTCCAAGGCGCCGAGTTCAGTGTGGTCAAAGATGGTCGTCATGCAACCTCGTTGGGTGGTCCGGTACACTCCCCGGGATAGGACACGGCATAGGCCGACAAACTTATCACGCGAATGGCCATTCCAAGTGTCGCAGCGGCAGGGATCTGCCTAACGGCTGCGAGCTGCCTGTCCTGGCGTAGCCGCCAGGCTAGGCCAGGGAGCGGCCGGGGATCACCCCTTCACAGGCCTTTTGAACCACCCGATCTCTGACTATTCCTGCATTTGCCGCGGCATCCCCGGTCCGGCTCCACTCGCAGAGTGCTCCAGCGAGTGGTTAGGCTGCCCCTAATCGCGGAATCGAAGGTCGACCCACTACTCACCTTCACTTAGGGTGACTGCAATCTCATCAAATGGCGCGAGTTCTCCAAAACAGGCCAGCACCACTACCCTCCCGCTGACCTCGGTAAACAACGAGACAGAGCGACCCATACTGTCCACTTCCATCCGTATACCCGGCTTGCCGGATTGCAGGACGATTTCTTGCTCGGAAACGATAGTAAGGGTTGAGTCAGACCTCAACTGTTGCATATGGCTGGCTACATCGATCTCAGGTGGACGGATAGTAAGATCACACTTTGTGTCCCCTGGTTCGAAGGCCTCTCCTCCAACGTACTTTCCCTCAGGATACGACTGAAGAATGGCGAGGCGGCCAGGGTCAACCTCGACCACTACCCAACTTTCAGGCACGAAGACCGAAACTCCGACCACTGAATCCTGATACTGCTTGAAACCTGGAGGAGGTTCAACGGCAGCCGATATCGTCGGTTCTTGAATCTCTACAGTTGGCGTCGGCGAGGCGGGGCTGGGCTGTTCTTGAGTTGGCGTCGCCACTTCAGCGGTACTACATGACTGGATCAGTAGTATCACGAACAAGGAGCCATAACGAAAACGCGTCATTTCTTTCCCTCTGTGCCATATCCGGTGGCAGCCTAACTACTGAATATGTAGAATAAACGCAGCATATCATCTCTCTAGTGCATGTTATGCGGCGAAGCAGCCCCACTAAGTCTAAAGCATCTCCTATCCACAGGCACACTTCAACAATTGGCGTCTAACCGTAGTTAGAAGACATAAATGGGCCCGCGCCTGTGAATGACCATCGAGGAAAGCAAACTTCGGGCGGGGAAATCCACAACCAGATTGCGCTTC
>JAPUGV010000054.1 GCA_027298025.1 Chloroflexota bacterium
TGGCCAGCCGATCAGTGAACTAGTCCCCGAAATCCTCAAGGTCCTCGGGTGGCCTGAATCTTCGGGTGATAGGGTGCTGAAGTACGAACTTCTATCAGAGGCGGGCGATCTTCTCGATCCGGGAGAGACGCTAGATCAGTCTGGGATCGAAAATTCGGATGTAATCTGGATTCGATTGGCTGAGGGGGAAGAGCACACCGACGACGAGAGTCTCGATGGGACGGGGGCAGGTGGGGTATCCGATCCGCAATCTGAACGAGCACCTCTGGGCACCACACCGGCGGATGCACCGCGTGGGGCCCCACAACCTCCAATTGAGGCGAACATTGAGATCCATCAGCCTTCGCTCGTCAGCAGGGATGGCCTCATTTTCGAACTTGGGGATCCTCCGATCATGATCGGGAGAGCCGGTCGAAACTACGACCCCGACATTGATCTTACGGATCTTGATCCAGAATTCGCTTCTTCCCGGAGGCACGCGCGCATCGAATCTGAAGGCGGCCGACTCGTTATTGCCGCAATGCGAACCACGAACGGAACTTTCGTCAATGGCCTCGAACTGAATCCGGGCTCAAGGCATCCCCTCGAACCCGGCGATGAGGTTCAATTCGGCTTTGAGGGTGTGAAGATGAATTACTTCCCTCAGGGTCAGAGACTCCCTGCCTCCTACTTTAAGTAGCCCGGATATCCTTGGTTTCCGTCGCGCGATAGACAAAACTTCAACTTTTTGCATTGCTGAGGTCAGACACAGCCTCTCTTGTGAAAGGGTCGAGCCACAAGGATCGAAAACCGCAGCCTTGTGGCTGCGGCCATGGGCTTAAGCATGGGGATTGTGTGCCGAACCTACGCAGTCGTGGCGACAAACTCGGTGAGCACTTCAATTAGCTCAGCCGAGGAGAATGGTTTGGTGAGAAACCGATTTGCGCCCGCCTCCAGCGCCGCCTCCTGGTCTTCCTTGGCGGTCCTGGCGCTGACGACCACAATCGGGATCTTTCGCCATTTGCGTTCGGAGCGCAGCCGATCGATCAGCAACAGACCGTCCATCTGCGGCATTTTGAGATCCATCAAGATCACGTCCGGCACCGTGGCGCGCATCCGAAAGAGCGCGTCGCCTGCGTCGTACGCCGTATGAGCCTCGAGCCCATACTTCTCTAGCAACTCGCCCAAGAGATCGACGTAGGGTCGCTCGTCATCCACGATGAGTATGACTGGCTTAAGCATAGAAAAGACCTCTTCCCTTTAGGTCTTGCAATCGGATCAGGTCCTTTCAACATTGTAGGGCCAGACCCCTTTGGACACCTTACAGGCACCTTGCCGAGGGCCTTACATACGCCTTTCACGCGGAAACTACGCTTCGGCACTAAACATAAGTTCGCTAGATCTCGAATGGCCCCTTCTTCGGGGCGAGCCATATAGCCACGAGTGTTCTGCTATCCCACGGGGCCAGAAGCCGGGCCCTGACGTATAATCGCCGTCGATCTCGATGAAATTGCCTAACGAAATGACCGGCGCAGAGATTCGGCAGTCTTTTCTGGATTTCTTTGCGGCTCAGCAGCACACCATCGTGCCCTCCGCCTCGCTTGTGCCGGGGGGAGATGAGACCCTGCTGTTCACCAACGCCGGAATGGTTCAGTTCAAAGACGTCTTTCTAGGTACGGGGAACCGGCCGTACGTGCGCGCGGTCGACTCGCAGAAGTGCATGCGGGTGGCCGGGAAACACAACGATCTGGACGATGTCGGGCGAAACGACAGCCACCACACGTTCTTCGAGATGCTCGGCAACTGGTCCTTCGGCGACTACTACAAGGAAGAGGCCATTTCATGGGCCTGGCAGCTGCTCACCGACGTCTGGGGGCTCCCCAAAGATCAACTGTGGACAACCTGCTTCGAAGACGAATTCGGCGATATACCACGCGACGATGAGTCGGCCGACCTGTGGGCCAAGCAGCCCGGCTTTGATTCGTCGCATATCGTCTTCTTTGGACGTGAGGAAAACTTCTGGGAGATGGCAGATACCGGACCCAGTGGTCCCGACAGCGAGGTTCACATGGACCTGGGCCCTGAAACCTGCAATATGCAGGATATCAAAGGACACGAGTGCAAGGTCAATGGGGATTGCACTCGCTTCCTCGAACTCTGGAACCTCGTATTCATCCAATACAACCGAAGCGGACCCACTCAACTGGACCCCCTGCCGAAGAAGCACGTGGACACGGGTCTGGGCTTCGAACGCATCGTTTCCGTGCTGCAGGGTACTCAATCAAACTACAAGACGGATCTTTTTGCACCCATCATCGAGGCAACGCAGCAGCTGGCCGGCCATGGAGAGGCGGAACTGGCGCAATACTGGACCCCTTATCGGGTCATCGCGGACCACTCGCGCGCGGCCTCGTTCTTGATTGGGGATGGGGTGGTGCCGGGAAATCTGGGCCGCAATTACGTCACGCGCATGATCATCCGGCGTGCTAGCCTCTTCGGCAGCAAACTCGGGTTCGAGGGCCCCTTTCTGGCAGAGGTCGCTCGAGCGGTGATCGGCCTGTATGGCGACGCCTATCCGGAGTTAACACAAAACCAGCAGGCCATCGAGCACTTGATCACCGACGAGGAGCAGCGATTTGCCCGAACCGTGGAAGGGGGGATTTCCAGACTGAACGAACGGCTGGAGCAGCTCCGGGGAGAAGTCCTCCCCGGCGAGGTGGCCTTTGAGCTGTATACGACCTACGGGCTGCCCCTGGAAATCACGCGTGACATCGCGCGTGAAAGCGGGGTGGAGGTCGAAGAGCAAGGATTTTTTGATGCCATGGATCGCCATCGCGTCATATCGACCCGCGAGGGTTTCAAAGCCACGGAAGATACGGATCGGTATCGAGCGATCCTCGAAACGCTAACTGAAAGCGGCAAGCAAGCGCTCTACGACCCCTACGGGGCATTCGAACTGGAAACTCGTGTGCTCGCGTTGCAACGCGAGGGTGAGCCGGTCGATACTGCCAAGGAGGGAGACGAGGTTTCCGTAGTGCTGGCTGAAACCCCCTTCTATGTGGAAGCAGGCGGGCAGGTTTCCGACTTCGGCACTATCGTCGCCTCCGGCGATTCGCAATGGCGGATCGAGGTCAAGGATACCCGCCGACCCATTGAAGGGCTTGTGATCCACGACGGGAAGGTGGCCAGCGGGACTCCCCAAGTAGGCGACACCGCGGTGGCGAGCGTGGATCAAGGGAGGCGCATGGACATCATGCGCAACCATACTGCCACACATCTGCTTCATGCCGCTCTAAAGGAGGTGCTCGGACCTCACGCGCGCCAGGCCGGATCCTTGGTGGCACCCGATCGACTACGCTTCGATTTCACTCACCCCGAGGCACTGACCGAAGACGAGATCAAGCGCATTCAACGGAAAGTTAATGAAGACATCCTTTCCAATTACTCTTTGCTGATCCGGCACCAGGGCCGTGAGGAAGCCATTCAAGCTGGCGCCATGGCCCTCTTCGGCGAAACATACGGGGATATCGTTCGCACGATCTGCATCGGCGAGCCCGCCTGCTTCTCCTATGAGCTGTGTGGTGGCACACATGTCGAAAATACCTCCATAATCGGGTCCTTCCTGATCACCAACGAGGGCAGCGTGGCCTCCGGAATACGTCGCATTGAGGCAGTCAGCGGCCGAGGGGCATTGGAATTAATCCAGGGCAGGCTATCCAGCCTCGATGCGATCGCAGACGAGCTTGGCGTGGGCGCGAGCGACGCCCACGCGCGCGTGGTGAAGGTGCTTGACGAGCAAGACCGGCTAGAGGCACAACAGGCCAAGCTCCGCCAGGCGCTGGCTCTGGAGCAATTGGATCGTCTGACGCCTGAGAAAGTCGACGGCATTCCGGTCCTGGCCAATTTGCTGGACGATCTGAACGCAGATTCGCTGCGCCTGCTAATTGACCGCTTTCGCGCCGACAACCCAAGCGGAGTGGCCGTGCTAGCTTCCACCCAGAACGAGCAACCCATTATTGTGGCCGGGGTCACAGAGGACCTGGTGGAGCGCGGCCTGCATGCCGCGGAATTGGTCAAAAGCGTGGCGGAAGTGGTAGGCGGTGGTGGCGGCGGCAAACCGACGCTGGCACAGGCGGGGGGCAAGGATGCCAGCAAACTGCCGGAAGCGCTCGCTCTAGTGCCAGCTTGGGTGGAGGCGCACCTAACTGAGGCGCCATAACCTCGCGTGAAAGTCCACATCATTAACCTGGAACCGGAGGACGACCATGCCTCGGCCCGCGACAAGATCTCTTGGGCTCGGGCTCCCAAAGTCGTTCTGGTTTGGCCGCGCCGCGGCCGACCCCTGGGTCGCCGGCTTGACTTGGCGGTGGTACAGAGGCACGCCAGGCAGCTCGGCCTCGAACTCGGGCTAGTAACCTTCGACCCAGTGGTCATCACGCACGCCGAATGGCTCAATATCCCGGTATTCGATTCGCTTGAAAAGTTGCCGCCTGGAACCTGGACCGAAGCTTCCGTCACAGCTATCCCACGTCGTGAGCGGCGCTCCCTGGCTGAACTGAGGGAGGCACGCGATCCAGATAGCTCCTTGCAGTTGGGTGAAAGGGACCGGTGGATCGCGGTGGGGATTTCCATATTAGCAGTGGTCGCGTTAGCAATTTCCATTTTGCCCAGCGCAGAAATCATCGTGGTACCCGTCGGAATCCCGATAGAAGAAAATCTGTCGATTTGGATCGACCCACTGCCACCCCCAGTTTCCGGCGGGGTTCCGGGTCAAGCGGTCTCCGCCGAGATTTCTGGGGCCAAGCGAATCGATACGACTGGCCGAGTGCGGCTGCCCCA
>JAPUGV010000055.1 GCA_027298025.1 Chloroflexota bacterium
CACCTTCGAGCGCAACGATATGTACCTCGAGGAGATGAGGCAGTTTCTGTCTGTCATCGCAGGGGAATCAGAACCCGTATGTTCTCTCTCGGACGGCATCGCGGCGCTCGAAATCGCGCTGGCGGCACGTGAGTCGGCCGAGAGCTCACGCCTGGTCAAGCTGTCGAATCGGGCCTGATATGGAACATCTGTCATCTATTGCGTTCACACCAGACAAGAAATCGGTGGGTGCGAATCCTGAGAAGACGCCGGCTACTACACTTCGCTGGCCGCTGGCATGGAGCACGACCCTGCTCCTAGTCTTGGGAATCTTGGGCACGGCATTGGTGTTGTATCAGACCCGACTTGGTCCGGGGGCCAGCGGGGACTCAGCCTTCTATCTCATGGGCGCGCGCAATCTAATTGAATCTGGATCCTTCGCTCGCACCTCTGGCGGAGGTGAAACCTATCCCATTACGGGCTTCCCGCCTCTCTACTCAGCTGCCATTGCGGCCGTCGGCCTCATGGGCGTAGATCTGGTTGCAGGCGCCAGAATCCTCAATGGCATCCTGTTCGGGGTGAACGTATTCCTTGTAGGCTACCTCATACTTCGCTACACCGATTCGATTTGGGCTGCCCTCATCGGATCTCTGCTTACCCTCAGTGCTGACGGGCTGTTTGAAATCCACGGTTGGATGATGTCTGAGGCGCTGTACCTGTCCTTAATGCTGGTTGCACTCTATGCACTCGCAGTCTACATCGACAACGCCAGGAGCTTCCTCTTGCCTGTCATAGCCATCCTGACTGGGTTGGCCACGTTGACCCGCTATGTTGGGTTCAGCCTCGTGGCGACCGCTGGCATTTCTATTCTCGTCTTCGGCGCGGGTAGTTGGAGGCACAAGATCGGGCGGAGCGTGGCGGTGGCTCTGATAGGTCTACTTCCGGTTGCGCTCTGGTTCACACGCAATGCTCTTCTTGCCGGTACAGTCACCAACCGTGAGCTGGCGTTCCATTTGCCGTTGTATTCCAATTTGCTGCGGAATTTCCTCGCGGAGGGGAGCTCATGGATTGTGCCGCATCAGGTGCCGCTCCCTACTGCCTTCAGAGCTGCGCTAGCGATAGCGATCGTCCTGGTGGCGCTCGTGGCATTCGTCCGCCATAAGATCGATCCCAATCATCAGGCGGATGTGGGGAGGCGAGGCGGTTTGAGCCAACTTCCCTGGCTGGCGCTCCTGGCAATCGGTACCCACCTGGCCGTCCTTCTGACAAATTCGATCTTCTTAGATGCTGCGACAACGCTCGGCGCCCCGCGACGGTACTTAGTGCCAGTTTTTATTCTCACTTTGCTTTTTATGGTCTGTGTATCCTATGACTTGATGGTCAGACCCTCAAAGAGGCGTATTCTGGTGCCAATCGTTATCGTCTACGGTCTTGCGCTCTTGGGCCTCTATGCGGGTCAAACGGCGGAAGTCCTCAGAGATCCGGTGGGCAGAATGGGTTATATGGGACACCGCATTCGATTCCCTGAGCTTACCTCCGAGCTGAAATCCCTCTCCCCTGATCGGCCCATTATCTCAAACAATCCAGAGTGGATTTATATCCTGGCTGACCGTCCGGCCTATGTACGGCCCATCGCGTTCGATCCCTACCAAGTTACCTTTCGTGAGGACTACGCACAGCAAGTGCAGTTTGCCGGGGCAAACCTGATGCGAGGCGGGATTTTTGTTGTGTTTGGGGAGCCGGAGGAAACTGACGTGGATCTTATCGAAAGCTTCAGTCTAGTTCCGATGAGCTCATATCCGATCGCCACAATCTACGGTTACGAGCAGGCTGGCGCGGATTGAGATGTCCATGCTTGGATGGCTGGTGGCATTTGGGACCTCCTGTGAACATGCCGTTTGACGCAGCGGGGAAAGCGGCACAGACATGACAGGCTCCCTCGACCGCAAGGCAGGTCCTGAAGTCGCCGTAATTTCAGATGGAGCCGCCACGAAATCTCTTTCGGTGGTAATTCCCGCTTACGACGAGGAAGCGACCATCGAGGAACTTGTCGTCGGGATAGTTCAGTCGCTCTCAGAGCAGCAGCTGTCCTATGAGATCGTCGTTGTGGATGATGGCTCGGAGGACAAGACTCAGGAGATCTTGCGGTCCCTGAAGCAGGTCTATCCCGAAACGTTGCGGGTTGTCCAGCATCTCTACAACAAAGGGAACGGTGCTGCGCTTCGAACCGGCATCAGAGTTGCTCAAGGCGAGATCGTCGTCTCAATGGACGCAGACGGCCAGCATGCGCCAGGCGAGATCTCCAAATTGATTTCCCTCATGCCACCTTATGACCTCGTAATTGGGTGCCGTACAAAGGGATACCAAGGGACTTGGCTCCGTGCGATGGCCAACAGGTTCTTCAATCGATTTGCGAGCTGGTTGTCGAAAATGGAAGTGCTTGACTTGACCTCAGGCTTTCGCGCAATGAGGCGGTCGGCTGTCATGCACTTCTTGCCCTTGTTTCCCACGGGCTTCTCAGCTCCCTCGACAACTACGCTCGCCTTCCTCAAGGCCGGCTACAACGTGGCCTTCGTCCCTGTGACGGTGGAACCGCGTGCTGGCGGGAAAAGCAAGATCAGTCTCTGGATGGACGGAACGAGATTTGTTGTGCTCATTTTGCGTATGATCATGCTCTACGATCCGCTGCGGATCTTTTTCCCCGCTAGCTTGTTCATGGGTTTTTTGGGTATCGTAGCTTGGATAGCGGGCGTGATCAATGCCGGGCGACTGGTGCTCCCAAATTCAGCAATATTCCTGTTCATCTCGGCCTTGATTACATCGCTCCTTGGGCTGGTCGCAAATCAGATCGCGGGAAGTCTGATCCAATACCGCGGCGACGAAACGATTGTGATCGAAGGGATCCCCGAATACCCCGCTGACCTCGTGCGTGACACTGACAAGTCGAGTTAGCGGAAGGATACTCAGGGTCTTATTGAAGCGGTTGAGCGCGAGTCGGACGGAGAGATTGAAAACAGATTCGAGGGGACTAGCCCTGTGAGTGCCAGACTCGGGCATCTGTGAACTTTAGTGCCTCTTTTCCCCCACAATGAAGGTCCAGAGTAGTGGTGTTCTTACCTCCTTGATCGAAAACCGATCGCTAAGGAATCGCCCGAAGCCACGCACCGACCAATGATTGATATGTTCCGGCGTGTTCCCCCATTGGCGAAGGTATTTCAGCCGCGCCATGTTTCCAATGCGCCACCATGGCTCGTTTGGCACGCTTGCTAGGAGATACCTACGCGTCACGCGGTGGACCTCGCGCAAAGCTTGGGCAGGATCGCCAACGTGCTCGAAGACCTCAAGAAGTAATACTAGATCGAATGCGTCATCCGCGAGGGGTAGGTGCTCAACATTTCCCACCAGTAGCAATTTTGATACCGAGTTCTCATGTGCCAGAGCAACCCTGGCCGGATCAAGATCAACTCCTGTGTAGCTCGCATCCCCATTTGTGGCCAACCGCTTTAGGATCAGACCCTCTCCGCAGCCAGCATCCAATAGACTGCTGTGGGGCAGCGTACCCACCAGGCTATCGATGGTCTGAAAGAATCGACGGTTGGCATAGCGGAGGATCAGGCTCCTGTCACGATACTTGCCTTGGTACTCAGCCAAATTCTTACTAGATTCACGATCAAGGCTCACGCTAGGTCCCTCCCCCAAAAGAGGCTATCTCGCCAAGCGGTCCCCGGTAATCAGGTGCCGCAACAAAGCGTGGCCACGCCACAGGGTGTCGACCAATGCCGAGCGGAGGGGTCGGATTCCGTGACGTCACCGTTGGCTACGCACCATGTCCGTGAGGGCACCTGCGAGAAGGAGGCTTCAAGTTGCGATTAGGGAGATCGACCGGCCTCGTGCAGGATGGTTTTCATAAGACTAGGTTCCGTATCTCCAGGGGAGGGAGTATTATACGCGCGGGGCGACCTGCACCGCTGAGAGGGTCAGGTGCGAGTGGACTTGTCCTGCTGGCGTCGGAAGGCCCTCGCTTAGGAAGGGATGTTATACTGTCGCTCCAAAATTCTCAATCTGCGCTAGGCCTCTCTCCTGAGGCTACCCCTGCACAGACCATATGAAAATCCACTGTTGGAGCTGATCCCGATCTCGAGGCGTGGAAATTGCCCAGGACTGAGAGAGTTTAGGCGGCAGTTTCGTTGGTCTATGAGAGCGACGCGATGAGTTTGATGGACAGCTTCCTCCTGGATGGTCGCACAGGAATCGTGACCGGAGCTGCCGGTTTGTTGGGGTCGCAGTTCTCTCATGCGCTCGCGGAGTCCGGGGCCAACGTAGTCCTAGCCGACCTGAACGTGGATGAAACAGATAGGATCGCCGAATCCCTACATGAGCAGGGGCTTGGTGCCCTAAGCATACGTACCGACGTAACGGATCCCAAATCTGTTCACGAGATGATGGCGACTGTACTCGATCGTTTTGGCCGAGTGGATATTCTCGTCAACAGTGCGGCCGAGGATCCCAAATTTGGCAAGAGAGACCAAGATCTCCTGGACAACGCGTTTGAAGACTTTTCGCTAGAAGTATGGAATCAGGCTCTCGCGACCAACCTCACCGGACTCTTTCTTAGCTCCCAAGCCGTGGTACGGGCCATGCTCGAGCAGGAAGGGGGGGTAATCATCAACCTGTGCTCGACATACGGGTTGGTGGGCCCAGACCAGCGCATATATCAACAGCCGGGCCAACCTAAGCGGTACAAACCGGTCTACTACTCAGTGACCAAGGCTGGTGTGCTTGGGCTCACGCGCTACCTGGCCACCTACTACGCGGGCAGGGGAATCCGGGTGAACGCCCTGACCCCGGGGGGCGTGTTCGATGGGCATGACGAGGAATTCGTCCGGCAGTATTCCGCTAGAACGGTTCTTGGCCGCATGGCCCGACCCGATGAACTAAACGCAGCGCTGCTCTTCCTAGCCTCTGACGCCTCATCCTATATGACGGGGGCAAATTTGGTGGTCGACGGGGGTTGGACAGCATGGTAGTGAGCCCTGAGATCCTGGCCCTCGTCCCCGCGCGGGGAGGCTCAAGATCGATACCAGGCAAGAACATGCGCTTATTGGCCGGTCACCCGCTGTTGGCATACAGCATCGCTGCCGGCTTACAGTCGGAGCGCGCCACCCGCGTCATTGTATCTACAGATGATGAGGAGATAGCTGAAGTGGCGCGGCGCTACGGCGCCGAGATCCCGTTCCTGCGTCCGCCCGAGCTGGCGCTCGACGATACTCCGGATCTGCCCGTCTTTCAGCACGCTTTGAAATGGCTTTCTGATCAGGATGGCTACCGACCTGATATCGTGATTCAACTGCGACCCACCTCACCCTTTAGGCCGCCCAATTGCGTCGACCGGGCAATCGCGATCCTGGAGGACAATCCTGAGGCGGATTCCGTCAGGGGAGTGGCTCTCTCCGGCCAAAATCCGTATAAGATGTGGCGGATCGGCGAGGAGGGTCGCCTTTCTCCCTTGCTCACGGAAGGCTTGAAGGAAGCTTTCAATATGCCGCGTCAGGCTCTCCCCGCGACATACTGGCAGACCGGCCATATGGACGCTATTCGAACCGAAACCATTACTGAGAAAGCGTCCATGAGCGGCGATACCATCCTGCCACTCTTGTTGGATTCGGCATACTCAGTGGACATTGACACTGAATGGCAGTGGGAGCAAGCAGAATGGCTCGTGCTCCATGCAGAACGTCCTATGGTTAGGCCAGGCCGAAACAGGCGTCCCCTTCCGGATCAGATCTCGCTGTTAGTGATGGATTTCGACGGCGTGTTCACAGACAATAGGGTGTGGGTTGATAGTGACGGGCGCGAGCTGGTAGTAGCAAGCAGAGCCGACGGCATGGGCTTGTCTATACTTCGCCAAACCGGCGTCAAGGTAGTCGTGCTCTCGAGCGAGACGGATCCGGTCGTCGCTGCACGTTGTCGAAAGCTCGACCTACCTTTGCGGCAAGGCGTATTTGACAAAGAGCTGGTACTCAGAGAGTTGCTCAACGAGCACACAGTGGACCCGGCGCAGGCGGTCTACTTGGGCAATGACGTGAATGATATTCCGTGCTTCGAACTCGTCGGATGTGCCGTCGTCGTCGCAGATGCGCACCCCAAAGCGCTTGAGCGTGCAGACCTCATCCTCCGGCGTTCCGGAGGCCAAGGAGCGATCCGAGAACTCTGTGACCTGATTTTGGAGCCCAAGCTTGAAAAGGAGGCTCATGGCTAGAGAAATCCGTATCGGTGAGCGGGAAATTGGGGATGGCTATCCGATCTATGTCGTAGCGGAAATCGGCATCAACCACAATGGAGATGTTGAGTTGGCCAAGAAATTAATCGACGCCGCTGTCGAAGCCGGCGTGAATGCGGTGAAATTCCAAAAGCGCACCCCAGAACTCTGCGTCCCGATTGAGCAAAGGGACCAAATGCGTGAAACCCCGTGGGGATACATCAGCTATTTCGATTATCGCCATCGGATTGAGTTCGAGGAGGATCAGTACGGTCAGATTGACCGGTACTGCCGCGAGCGCGGCGCAAGGTGGTTTGCTTCAGTGTGGGACATTCCATCGGTGGACTTCATGGAGCGCTTTAATCCAGTCTGTTACAAGATCCCCTCCGCTGGGCTCACAGATCATGACCTCCTCCGTCGTGTGCGCTCGACGGGGCGCCCGCTAATCCTTTCTACAGGGATGTCAACCATGGAGCAGATAGAGGCTGCAGTCGAAATTCTGGGGACTGAGAGCCTGCTCATCACGCATGCTACTAGCACCTATCCTTGTGACCCAGAAGAATTGAACCTAAGCCTGATTCCTCTCCTTGCGGAACGCTTCCCTTGCCTGATCGGTTATTCGGGGCATGAGGTCGGCTTGATCCCCTCAATTGTTGCTGTCGCTTTGGGAGCGGTTCTGGTCGAGCGCCACATTACCTTGGATCGGTCGATGTGGGGTACCGACCAAGCCGCTTCGGTGGAGCCAGGGGGCTTCAGACGGTTGGTGAAGTACATCCGAGTCACCGAGCAATCGCTGGGAGATGGCGTGAAGCACGTCTACGATAGCGAATTGCCATCATTGCAACGGCTCCGCAGAGTAGATCCCTAGGAGCTCCCGTCCGGAGTTGAAACTAAAGGCCCCGTCTAACCGATTGCGCGACGCTCGCGCGAATGCACGAGTGCGACGCCAAGTTGACCACGTGGAGTCGTACTTGAGCTCGCTCCAACCTCGCGCAGACGCCGGTGACGATCCGGTACTGTTCTTCAATGCTTCCACGCGTATTCACCGGTTGAGTCTGAACGCCGCATTTGGATTGCTTGCTTCCTGGGCGACCCGAATCGGGGGCGTTCCGACATGGAATGTTTACTGCCATCAAGGCATGCAGCAGTGCATTCTAGGCACGAATCTGCAAGACCTCACAGCGGCGCCACCCTGCAGTCGCTGCATTCAATTCGGCACCGGACTCTTTCAGCAAGACCGGACAATCTCCTTAACGATGAATTTGCGCCTAATAAAAGCCCTCCGCGAGGAGCTATCGGGCCAGTCTCTCGAGTCGCTCTCAGAATGGGAGTATGAGGGGCTGCCGTTGGGACAGCTGTGTCTCCCTGGCCTACGGTGGGCCCTACGCCGCCATCACTTGCCGGACAACGCATCGGTTCAGGAGCTTTACCGCAAATACTTGTTGTCGGCTGCGAGTCTATCGGAAAGCTTCACGGAGATTCTTCAAAAAAGGCGCCCACGCGCGCTGGTGGTCTTCAATGGCATCTTCTACCCCGAAGCAGTTGCAAGACACGTTGCATTGCGCATGAATATCCCTGTTGTTACCCACGAAGTGGGATTGCGACCCATGTCGGCCTTCTTTTCCCACGAACATGCTACGTTTCGGCAGGTCGATCTGGGAAACGATTCTGAGCTTACCCCAGACCAGGATCATGAACTGGAAAAGGTTCTGGCGGATCGATTTAAGGGGCGTTTCAGCATGGCCGGTGTGCGCTTCTGGGAGGAAATGGAGAACCTGCCAGGCTGGCTGCTCGAGAAGATGTCTCACTTCCGTCAGACCGTTTCGGTTTTCGCCAATGTCGTGTTTGATACGAGCCAGGTTCACGCAAACGTGTTGTTTGACGATATGTTCGATTGGCTGGATGAAATGCGCGGGGTGTTCGAAAATCATCCCGAGACCCTCTTTGTCCTCCGTGCCCACCCCGACGAAGACCGTCCGGGTAAGCGAAGCAGGGAGAGCGTGGCGGATTGGGTCGGTACTAATCAGTTGCAGGGCCGAAATAATGTGGTGTTTTTCGGAGCGCCTGACCGAGTAAGCTCCTACGATTTGATCCGGCGCTCCAAACTTGTCCTGATCTACAATTCCTCTATTGGTCTTGAGGCATCAATCCTAGGTAAACCAGTCCTGTCCGCAGGGCGTGCACGTTTCACGAGAACCCCGACCGTCTACCTCCCTGATACACGCCAGGCGTACCTCGAATCGCTGAGGAGATTCATTACAAGCGACGACCTTGAGGTACCTGCCGACTTCATTCATAACGCCAGAAAAATCCTGTACGTTGAGCTGTTTCGTGCCTCTCTTGACCTCTCAGCGTTCTTGCGACCGAGTCGTTCGGCGCCCGGCATGGTCGACTTTTCCAAGTTTGACCCAGCCACAATCGAACATGACGCGAGCATGCAGGTGATCAAGTCTGGAATTATCCGTGGTGCACCCTTCTTGCTCCAGTAGTGGCATTGCTTGCGGAAAGTACGGCTGCGGTGGAAATTGACTGGACTGCTCAACCATCCTATGCATTTACCTCGCCACGGCATCTGAAGCGTTGTCCACGGTCCGATCTGTTATGCTTCGGCGGAATTCGCGCCCGATGAGGTTTGACTACCGGGAGACTGCAAAGGATCTTCAAACTCGGATCGACATTCATCAGAAGTACGGCGGTCGGGATATCGACACGTGGATGCTCGACCTGCTCGCACCCAAAAAAGGTTGGCGAATATTGGATGTGGGCTGTGGGGCAGGCAAGCAATGCGAGGCATTTCATCGGCACTTGGAAGGCGGGGGCGTGATCGTTGGTGCCGACATTTCCACAGAGCTGCTTGCCCAAGCCAAGCAGCTCGGCGCCGGGCTAGGGCATGGTTTTCATCTGCTCGAATCGGACTTCAATCGAGATCTGCCACTGACAAGGGAGCGCTTCGATCTCGTCACTTGCTGCTTCGCCATCTACTATGCAGACGATGCCTCTATGACCATTGACGAGATGCATCGAGTGCTCGAGCCGGGT
>JAPUGV010000056.1 GCA_027298025.1 Chloroflexota bacterium
ACCGACCAGCATTCCTTCGTCATCGACCACGGGCAGGGTGCCGACTCGCTTCTCGATGATCGCGGCCGCCACTTCGCGGAGGGTCGCGTCGGGGCCGATCGACACCACCTCACGTTTCATGCATTTTCCGATGGGTTCCACTGTTCATCCTCTCTCAGGGGGTCACGAACTATCATACGCTACGGACCGGATGTGACCGAAGGCGTTGTGTTGGAAGTTCCGGCCTCCGGAATCAGCCATGAGTTCCCGTGGTTTTGCGAGCTCCTGTCGTTGGCGCGACAGAAAGAAGGGATATTGTATCTATCGGAAGGTTTGAGGTCAACGCAGCCACGGCTCGGGGCCAGAGCCGGGCGATAACCCTCCTCATTCACGCCTCTATTACAATGACCCTGCTAGGCATTCTTGGCCTCGGGCTCAGTGGCGCTCGTGACTGCCTAACCGGTAATGACTGATATCTTCGAGATCGAAACCCTCATACTCGGGCTGCTGCTGATCGTCTCGATCGTGGCGGTAATCGTCCGCCGTTTTCGCATTCCCTATACGGTCGGGCTCGTTCTGGCAGGACTGGCGCTTTCCTTCCGACCGCCAATTGAGATCGAGCTTACTCCGGAGCTGATCCTGGCTATTTTGCTGCCGCCGCTCGTCTTTGAAGCGGCCTTCCATCTCAATATCGACAAACTCCGAAGGAACGTCGGGACGATCCTGCTACTGGCGATCCCCGGCGTGATCCTGACGATGTTGATCACCGGCGGTATCGTGTCCTATGGTGCGGGATTACCGCTTGGCGCAGCGTTGATTTTTGGGGCGCTGATTTCTGCCACCGACCCCGTTTCAGTCGTAGGGATTTTCCGCCGGATTGGAGCTCCCAAACGGTTGGAGGTCATGCTTGAAGGCGAGAGCCTGTTCAACGACGGAACCGCCATCGTCCTTTTTGGGATTGCTCTTGGGGCGCTCGGCACCGGCCAGTTCAGCGTCGTCCAGGGCGCTATTGACTTCCTGATTATCGCCGGCGGGGGGATATTGGTCGGCCTCTTGCTCGGGGTAATAGCTATTCCGCTGCTGGCCCGCATCGATGACCACTTGGTAGAGACTACGCTGACGACGGTGCTCGCTTTCGGCTCGTATCTGGTGGCCGAAGAGCTCCACGTGAGCGGCGTTTTGGCGGTGGTGATTGCAGGTTTGATCGCTGGAAACATCGGCCGAAGGGAAATGTCCCCCACCACTCGGATTGCGGTGCTCAATTTCTGGGAATACGTGGCCTTCCTGGCTAACTCAGTCATCTTCCTGGTCATTGGTCTTCAGGTGGATCTGCCGGCGTTGGTAGAGGACTGGCAGCCCATTCTCTGGGCCATCGTGGCGGTCCTTGTTAGCCGTGCGGTCGGCATTTACGGCTTGTCTCGCCTTGGCCGCTCGATCCCTTCCAACTGGCGACATGTGATGTGGTGGGGAGGCCTACGGGGCGCGATCGCGCTGGCACTTGCCCTCAGCGTTCCTCTATCGATGGGGGAGGAACGATCCACCTTGCTTCATATGGCCTTTGGAGTCGTCCTTTTCACATTGCTCATACAGGGGCTGTCGATGGAGGGGCTCGTTAGGCGGCTTGGGCTGGTCACCCAAAGCGAGGAGCAATCCGACTACGAGATCAGGCGGGCTCGAGCACTCGCGGCCCGGTCGGGCCATGAGCATATGCAGCGGATGTATTCGGATGGCTTGATCTCACTTCATACGTGGGAGCGAATGCAACCGATCCTTAGAGATCGCTCCGAGGCGCTGGCCAAAGCGGTACAGGAATTACTCCAAAGCTCGCCAGGCCTGGAGGCGGACGAGGTTCTCAGTGCTCGCAAAGAGGAGCTGCGTGCTCAGCGGGACATTCTCGCGAAGCTCCGGCGCGATGGCGTGCTTACCGATGTCGCATTCGAGCATTTGGTAGCTGAGGTAGATGCAGCCATGGAGCTGGACCCGGATGTCTGGCCTTCCGGCCTCCTAGATTTTGGTACGAATGCTCGCATCGAGAAGCTGCTCATGGTGGTCATTCAGGACCGTGATTTGAACTCTGTTGCGACCGCACTGACACAGAGGAACATACCGAGCACGATCATCAAAAGCACCGGTGGGTTCCTCGCCCAATCCAACCACACGCTCCTCATCGGACTGGTGGAAGAGATGCTGTCGGTTGCGGTTTCCGCTATCAAGGAAGCCGCCAAAGAACGAGTGGAGTTCGTCTCTGCGCTGCCAGGTACCGAACCGGTTCCGATCGCGGAGGCGGTGACGGTGCAAGGGGCGACGGTATTTGTGTTCGATGTAGAACGTTACGAGGCGATTTAACGATGAGTATGATGATCGTCATCCTCAATGATCGTGATGCCAAATCCGTGCTTAACGCGCTTGTCGAGCGGGAATTCCGTGCCACGCGTATCGCGTCGACCGGCGCCTTTCTGCGCCGGGGCAATACAACACTGCTTATCGGGCTGGAGGAGGGGAAGGTCGATAAGGTCCTGGAGATTATTCGGGATCGATCGGCCGAGCCGGAAGAGCCCGGCCAGCGGCGGGCTACTGTTTTTGTGCTGCCGGTTTCAAACTATGAGCAGCTCTAGTTTCAAGCTACAAGCAGTTGTAGATAGGACAACTACAACTACCCGGCGGGGTCCGCAACTCTACTTTGAATCGTCCCCGAAGAACCTAAACTCACGCCGCCAGTACAACAGAGGGGATTTTCCGGGATCAATATCCCACGCGGTAACTTCGCCGACGACCACCGTGTGCGTGCCCCCGGGGAGCGTTCCCTGGATGCGGCACTCAAGGCTCGCCAAACAACCCTCCAATAAGGGGCTGCCGAGCTCGCCCAGGCTGTGCGCCACTCCCTCCAGCCGCTCCTCCAAATCGGGCACACCCCCGCCAAAATGCAGGGCCAGATCCCGTTGATCGCTGGCCAGGATATTGACACCGAAGGTGCCGGCCTCGGTCATCAGCGCATGGGTGCGCGTGCGGCGCTCGATGCTAACCGATATCAAAGGTGGCTCGAGAGAAACCGAGAAGAACGAACTGACGGTCATGCCATGCAACACTCCGCCGTGACCGGCGGTCACGACGGTGATGCCGCTGGCCCACTGCCGCAGAACGGACCGGAGTTCGTCCGGGCCAACGGTCATGGGCTTCCGAACAAGGTCTCAAGGATCGCGGGCGCAAAAGAGGCCAGATCTTCGAGCCCGCTCGCAAGACCTCTCCGCATCTCCAGCGGTCCGATCAGCATGGCCGGTACCGGATTCAGCGTATGACCGCGCCGCGAGAGATCCTCCAGATTGCCGTGATCGGAGGTCACGACGATCAAGTCGGACCTACCCTCCCAGGCTTCCGCCAAGCCGCCCAAGACGGCATCTAGGTTCTCCAGCAGGGTAACTGCCTCACTCATCTCGCCCCGATGACCGGCAAAGTCGCTTGGCCAGAAGTCAAACCAGGCCAGGTCATAAGATTCGGCGGCTCGGGCAAGCTGGCGGCCGGCCTGAACCGGATCGTAGGTCGGGATTGAAGGGAAACCCGGCTGTCCGGACCAGCCTACGCCGGTAAAGTCGGCCGAGAAGGCTTTTCCCTCTTGCATGTCCTCCACCGTCATCAATTCCAGTCCGGCAGAGGTAGCCGCGAGCGGGATAGAGGAATAGAGCCTGACGCCGCGTTGGATGGCCTCAAAATAACGCGGGGGATAGCCGTTCAGAAGGGCGGCAGAGCCGCCGCGCTCCAAAACCTGCTTGAACAGATTGTCCCGACGGACGATCTCGGCCACCGCTGGGTTGGGTTTGGGCCCGTAGTGCTCCCCCACCTGCGAGGGAACATTTTCGCCTGTAAGCAACGCCGCCTGCCCCGTAGCGGATTGTGGCGCGCCCTCTACCCCCAGCCGGGCGTCCACCGCCAGCAGCGTTGCCCGCTGACCTTCGAACGGGGCCGATCCCTCCACGAGCCGTCGACCCTCGAGAAGCTCCAAAAGGTACGGCATGTCTGCGGCGGAAAATGGATTACGCTCAGGATCATCCGTCCCAAGGCCTACCCCATCCAAGAACAGAAACAGCACCGGTTTACTTCTCCGCGGCCTTCACGAGGGTAGATCTTGCATCAGCTGCCTCACCTCGGCCGAATCGATCGCACCTAGCCAGCGATACCGCGGCGCCGAGGGTAAAGGAATGCTGATTGAGGAACTGTCCGGGAGACATCTGGCGGATTCTATCACCCAGCGCGGAAATGCCCCCTGCACACGGTCCACCTTTACACGGCCCAGTACCTCTCTTACAATCATCGAACCTCAGCGCAAGGGCCCCGTTCCATGAAGGAATACGCGACCGAGAAACTTCGCAACATCGCCTTTGTTTCCCATGGCGGCGCGGGAAAGACCTCACTTGGGG
>JAPUGV010000057.1 GCA_027298025.1 Chloroflexota bacterium
CGGTTGGCGATCAGTTCGCAAGGGAGATCGACCGCTTCACCGAGGATATACGGGCGGGCCGAAATCCCAAGGCGTCCGGTGAAATGGGACTGCGCGACACCAGGATCATAAAGGCAATCTACGAAGCCGCGCGGACGGGCGCACCCGTCGCCATTGGCTAGCGTCGTATAACCTGAACAGGTTAATCACAGCAGGTAGCGCGGGACCTGTCCCGGTGTGCCGGGACCCGCCTTCAGGTTCCGCGTCTTTCGGGTTTGTGACCACTCGAATGCTGCAGAACCAAACTACGGGTTCAGCGCTACCCGGACGGCAAAAGAGTCGTCTCACTTTCTTCATTAGTGCAACACTAGAGGCCGTTGATCCACAAGCCACCAGCTAACCGGACTGTTTCCTGCTGTAATACCACGGGCAGAGGATTCTCAATTCCTCCCGCATGATCGTACTCCTTGCAATCTTAATCGGCGCCGTTGTGGCGATGGTATTCCCCGATTGGTTCTTGTGGATGGCACCGGCGATGCGGCCCGGCTTTGCGTTCACGATGCTCTTTGTGGGAACGCTTGTTCGGCCCGAACAGGTCCGGGCGTTTTCCCGCAGCCCTTCCCGCGCTCTTGCAGGTCTTGGAGCCCAATACACCATCATGCCCCTTACGGCCTGGGCAATTTCTCAGGCCTTTGACGATCCGCTGCTTCAAGTGGGAATCGTTCTGGTCGGCTGCATGCCCGGGGCGATGGCCTCAAACGTCATGACCCTGTTGTTCAAGGGTGATCTCATTTTGTCGGTAGCCATGACGACGCTCGCCACTCTTAGCTGCCCCCTCATTCTGGCCTTCTGGCTGCCCCTTCTGGCCGATACGAGGGTCGAGGTAGCCGTGGGGCCCCTGGCCTGGAACGCCACCTGGATGGTCGTCCTTCCGGTGGCGGTGGGAATCGGAATCCGGTATCTCACCTCAGAGATGCCACCCCGTTGGGACCGCACAGCGACGGTTCTGGCTTCGACCGCCATCGTGCTCATCATTTTGGTCGTGGTAGCCGTGAACCGCGAACAACTGTCCCGCATCGGTCCCGCCCTGGCGTTGGCGATGCTCGGGTTGAACCTGGCCGGGTACTCGCTGGCTTACGGGGCAGGAAGGCTGCTTCGCTGGCCAACCGTACAACGCCGGACGCTGGTGATTGAGGTGGGAATGCAAAATGCAGGACTGGGCTCGGTCCTGGCGCTCACACACCTGGGCGAAGCAGGGGCGGTGCCGAGCGCTTTTTACACCGTTCTCTGTATGATCACGGCCTCGCTGGCCCTGCCTCTGCACAGGAGAAATCGAGCCAATGATCCGGCAGACAATACTCAGGCCAGTTGACCACCGTCCACAAACAGGAGAACGCCGGTAACATAGTCCGCATCACGCGAGGCGAGGAAGGTGGCCGGTCCGGCGATATCTTCCGGCCAACCCAGTCGTCCAAGAGGAAGGAGGTTCGCGTATTTCTTCATGAACTTCCGGTCTTTCATGATGGGCGCGGTAAGGCGGGTTCGAAGAAAACCCGGCCCCACGCAATTCACGTTGATCCCATGCGGGCCGAGCTCCCGAGCCATGGTTTTCCCCAACAGAAACAAACCGGCCTTCGAAGCATTGTAGGGGGCCATCAGGCCTTCGCCGTCCCAGGAGTTGGTGGAGGCCATGAAAACGATCTTGCCGCCTCGCTGCTTGATCATCTGTTTCGCCACCAGCCGGGAAACCAGAAAGGCCCCCTTCAGGTTGACCTCCATCGTCTGATCCCAAAATGCTTCCGAAGTTTCCACGAAGGGAACAGGCTTGCCGATGCCGGAGACATACATCAGCACGTCGAGGCGCCGATGCCAGGCGAGGACCTGGCGGACCAAACGCTCGACCTGGGCTGCGCGACGGACATCGGTGGGAATCGTACGCACCTTGCCCCCTGCGGCGCTGATCTCGGCTTTCGTCTCGGCCAGCTTGGGCCGGTCGATATCGGCAATGACGAGATGGGCCCCTTCCCGCGCCAGGCGCGTGGCAATGGACTTCCCGATACCCTGCGCGCCTCCCACAATCAAGCAAACCTGACCGTCGAATCGATCCGGAATGAAATGGTCTTTTCTGTTTTTGCCCCCTCGCTTCGGGACCCTCATGCGGGCTCACCTCCGATTTACTCGATGAATGTCGCAAGTTTCCTTCGAGAATACCTTTTAGAGCCGTTTGTTCGCAACCCAACGATGAAAAGGGGGGGAATTGATCCCGGAAATCACGAGGGACTACGAAACGCACAAGCTGCCGTCTAAGAGGGGGTGCCGACAAAAAGATCTTATGGGGAGGGGAACGGCCGCGGGCAGGGAATTCCAGGCTAGACCGTTCCACGCCAACCCGCTAAAATAGCTTAATCTGGAGAATAACTGCCTGCGGCGGAAAAAATGTAACCGTGGGATTGCTCATGCGTATAACTTTGAAGACAAATATTTTAGCCTCAATCGGGGTCGTGTGGCTTCTGAGCTTCCCCGTGACAGGGAAGTCGGGAAACTGGCCTGACAGGAGCGTCTGCCGGCAGGCGGCAAATATTACGCCAGCATCGTGTCGGCCGACGGGAAGCTTTATACGATGAGCGAGGAAGGAATTGCCTGCGTGCTTGAGGCGGGTCCAACCTATAAAGTTCTAAGCACGAACGACATGGGAGAGCGCTGCATGGCCACGCCGGCCATTTC
>JAPUGV010000058.1 GCA_027298025.1 Chloroflexota bacterium
CGGCAGCGAAGGATCCCTGTGTGACCCGGATATAGTAAAAAGGAGGGACAGCCACGAAGGTTGGCACGAGGCCAGCCGCTATCTCAACATGGAGCCGTTACGCGACCATAAGAAGGATCAGTTGCGCCGCATCGCCGTGAAGGACTGCCCCAACCAGCCCGCCTCGCTCTATCGGCCACGGGTCAGAACCCAGTAAATCTTTCCTTCTGGTGTCTTGACCGGATAGAGCAGTCGGCTCCGAGGCGTATCGGGGTCGGTCAACCGCAGGAACAAATCGTCGAAGAACTCTGGCGTCTCGAGGCTGAAGTTATGGAAATTGCGTGTCCGGTTGACCGGCGTGACATCCACCAAGGTGATCAGCTGGCTGTCCGGCTCGATAAGATCCGCCACCTGGACGGCCTCTTCCAGCATATCCAGGCTCAGGGTGCTTTCCCCGCGCCGTCGCCTCCAATTGACGATGCGGCTCATCAGCAGCGCCCGATCGTTCGAGGAAACGTACACCGTAAGGTGGTTGGCCAGCGCCTTGATCTCCTGCTTGAACCGCTGGTCAAACTCGTCGTGGTCGACGTCGGGCGCGGTCAAGACCACATCTTCGATTTCGGTATCCGCGTCGGCCAGGTCCGGCTCCTGAACGAGCAGACTGAAGGCATCGGCAACCACCTGGGCACCCATGCTGTTCGCGACCAGCCACAAGCGGTCGGGCTTGATTTCCCGAATGACAAGCTTGAGGGTGGCGGCGAGCTCCGCCCCGGAGGCCTCGGCCACCCGGCGCGCGCGCTGGTACCCGCGCAGTGACGTTCCCTGGTCGCCGGGCCAGTCAAACAGCAGCACCGGGGTATTGATGTCCAAGACGTGTCCCAGGAACGCCGTCTTGCGCAGGGCTGACGGAAACGCCTCCTTGAACCCGTGCACAACGACCAGCAGCGATCGAAGCGGCGACTCCTGAACCAGCTTTCGTATCTGCTGAACAAAGTTGGCCTGGTCCAGGGTCTGCACGTCCTTCAGCTTGATTTCCTCGTTTTGGAACCATTCGGTCGGATTGATGATCATTCCGATTCCCAGTGTGGGTTCGATCTTAGTGTCGAAAGAGCCGAACTTGAGCACTCCTTCCCGTTCCGTTCCGAAGCGCTCTTCAACCGGCCCACCACTGGATTCCGAACGACGATTGGTGACAAAGAAGAATCGGTAAACCCCCTGCTCGGCCAGCTGCGTCACTATCATGCGCCGAAAGGCAAAGGCCTCGGCGCGATGTAGGGCCGCTTCCAGGTTCCCGAAGGCAACGAAGTAAAACCAGCCCCCCAGGCCCAGCAGAACCAGCACAAGCAGACCTGCACCGATCAGCAGTCGCCGCCTGAACCGAGTCATCGCCTCCCTCTAATCCGACATTTCCCGGATAACTACTTTTCTGAACTGCGACGATAGCACAAAGGGGGCTCGGCGAGGCGGAAGTCCGCTTTTGGAATCTGATGCAACTTTCCTCCGTTGCTGTCCGTCGCCGGGAGGTAAACAGACGTTTTGCGCAAAACCTCAATATGTCTGCGTTTAGCCAACACCGAAAGTCGAATGGAAGCGAAACCCGCTGATGTAGCCTAGCGGGGTATCTTTCCACTCAAACAATTATCGTCGAGCAGTCGAGATTTCTGGTGGAACCGGTTCGGTCCGATGTTCGCCGCGGAGATCCGGAAGCGGCGTGTTCATCATTCCTCATATTCCCACTGGCGTTGCGGACGTGCTTTGGAGCCTCGCGCGACAGCCGTTTGTGCTACTGTCTTCAACCAATTGGGGAGGCTATCTGGGAAATCTCCGCTAGAAGGAGTTATCTATGTCATTCGAGCTACCGCCCCTACCCTATCCCGAGACCGCTCTGGAGCCGCACTATTCGGCCAAAACCATCTCCTTCCACTATGGCAAGCACCACAAGAGCTACGCCACCAAGCTAAATACCCTGGTGGCCGGTACTGAGCACGAGACCAGCACGCTGGAAGAGATCATCCGGTCGACCGCCGGGGACGAGAGCCAGAAGGGCCTGTTCAACAATGCGGCCCAGGTTTGGAACCATACCTTCTTCTGGCGCTCAATGACACCGGAGGGCGGAGGCCGGCCGAGCGGCGAGCTGGCCCAGCGCATCGAACAGGACTTCGGCTCCACCGATTCCTTGGCCAAGGCCTTGACCGCGACCGCCGTGCAACGCTTCGGCAGCGGCTGGGCTTGGCTGGTGGTCGAGGATGGCACGCTCAAGACGGTCAACACGCTCAATGCCGACAACCCCCTGGCCCATGGCCAGAGCGCCCTCATGACCATCGACGTGTGGGAGCACGCCTATTACCTGGACTACCAGAACCGACGAGTCGACTACGTGGCGGCCGTCCTGGAGCACCTGGTCAACTGGGATTTCGTTGCCAGCAACCTCGCGGCGGCTTCATGACAGCTTTCGGGTAAGTCGAAAGTGACCGCTTGCGGGGGTTTATCGGATGCAATCAGCGCGAAATACGACATCCAATTTCTGTTGTTCGGCTTCGGGCAGTAGGTTGGCCCACGAAGCAAGCAGTAGAAGGTGTAAGGTGTCAGCGTCCATTCGCGAGATCCGCTTCTACCGGTGACTTGGCTCCAAAAGCCATATTCACAAAAACTCAATCTTTGGACAGAAGAGGGGTGATAAAATGTCGGCAAGCTACAAGTTTGAGCAAAGCGTGCTCGCGCATGACGAATTCGAAACAATTCGCGTCACTCATCATCCTGGGATTTACGATCTCACCAATACGGATCTGCGCGATATCCAGGTCAAATTGCGCAAAATGCGTGATAGGGAGCGGACACTAGCACGTCAAAAGCGTCGAGAGGTGCGAGGCAAGGCTGATCCGCGTGGAGGGAGTTTCCCTGGCACGGCCGAGAAACCACAGCAACGCAAGCAAATTTTCAGCGCCGCCTTGAAGCGGGTCAATAAGGAGCTGAAGCGCCAACGGATGCTGGAAGCAAGGGCGACCAATGTCGAGGCGGCGCGTCGCGCCCTCGCACTTCGCCGAGCGGAGAATTTCGTGCATCATCCGGCAGCCGGCGACACATCAAATGGTGGCGTGCGACCGCTTCCCAACCGTCGTCGGCGGACGAAGGTGCCTCCAGCGAAGATTGGCAGCATCTCGCAGACGACGAAGGTTGCCCAGGCAGTTCGAGACTCAAAGAACTAGAGAACAAAGGCTCTCGCAGAGGCGATTCGCGGCACCAATGGTTGCGCGCTGTTTCATCTCCATGCCATACGACAATGTCTGCTCTAACCAAACACCCAAAATCCGTGCCGTTGTGTTCTGTGCACCTCCTGCATCCAAAATCTGTGACAGGCCCACCGGCCGACAGCGCGAGCACTAAGAACCACATGTCTGCG
>JAPUGV010000059.1 GCA_027298025.1 Chloroflexota bacterium
GAAGGACCCAGACTCTGGTTATCAGAATCTGGCTTCCCAGCTGAAATAAGTTGACGTGAGATCTGCCGAAGCACTGCCGAATGCGAAGTCCTCAACACTTGCCAGCGGTACTACTCGGATGTCGAGCCCCCCACTACCACAACATGTACTTCACCGGGGCCGTGCATACCTAGAATCGGCTCCATTGCGATATCCGCGGTACGACTGGGCCCGCTTACCACCATCACGCTGGAGTTTTGCCGAAAACCTGCGAGCCCCGCAAGACGCTGACCACTCACCCAAGTCTCAAGGTCCGGGACGATCTGGTTGGACAGTACTGCGGCCAGGTGGACGGGAGGCAGCAGAGAGGGCAAGCGCGGCTTACCCCTGCCTGATTGCAGGACCAGGCTGCCGGTGGCCGCCAGGGCGGCATCGACGCCCGTGATACCAATACGCACGGACGGATCCGGTGCAGCTTCAACCTGAATCTTTTGGGCCGCCAGTTCTTCGCGAAATCCCTCCAGTGGAATGTGCTCGAAGGCCCAACTCAAGATTCGCCGATCATCCCCTATGAGCGATAACATGACCTCAATCGCGTCCACCTCGGAGTCAACTTGGTGAATCTGACAATCAATCGCTTGCGCCTGTCGGACAAACCTCTCGAGCAGGCCGGCGGGGGTGGTATCTTGGCGTGGGACCATGTGGAGGTAGTCATCGCTCGCCTCCGGAAGGTGGCCCAGCGGTGAGCCGGCAGACCGCAAACGCTGAAGAATCGACTCTCGCGCTTCGGTCATTGCGACCCTCGTCGTTGACGCCACTGGCGCCGGAAGGGTTGGTCTGCGAAGGAAGGCAGGGAACGATATTTGGTCCAGCCGCTCAGCGGTCCAGGGACACGGTCCGGAGGGATTAGCCCAAGAAACACCCTGGCCAGCCGGCCTCCCATCTCAAAGAGGCCTGGCGATCGATTCGCAATGGCCCAAAGCTTGAGCCCGAGGCGCAGGGAGCCCTCCACTTCTCCGCGGACGTACAAATCATGGCGCAAGTCGAGTAGCATTTTCGGCAGATCGATATCCACCGGGCACACTTCCTTGCAGGCCCCGCAGAGGCTGCTCGCGTGGGGAAGCGGCTTCGCATTTTCCAAGCCCTTTAGTAGGGGCGTGAGCACCGCCCCGATCGGTCCCGGGTACACCCACCCGTACGCGTGTCCGCCGGTCGATCGGTAGACGGGGCAGGCATTCATACAGGCGCCGCAACGGATGCAAGTCAGCACTTCGGCGTACTCTGTGGCGTAGATATCGCTGCGCCCGTTGTCGACGAGGATCACGTACATGTGCTCCGGGCCATCTTCTTCCCCCGCGCGCCGCGGCCCGTTGTACATGTGGGTGTAGACCGTCATCGCCTGGCCTGTGGCACTGCGCGACAGCACTTGTGTGAGGGTGGCGAAGTCTTCCAACGTTTCCACAATCTTCTCGATGCCGACAAGGGCGACATGGACCGGCGGCAGAGTGGTAACCATTCGGCCGTTCCCCTCGTTGGTGACGATGCACAGCGTGCCGGTCTCGGCGATGATGAAGTTTCCCCCTGTAATCCCCATTTCCCCCAGCAGGAACTTCGGCCGCAGGACCTGGCGGGAGAGCATTGCCATCGTACGGCTATCACCTGTCGGCGGCATGCCCAGCTCGCGCACGAAGAGCTCCCGCACGTCTTCCTCAGACTTATGAATTATGGGAGTTACGATGTGGCTTGGAGGTTCTTGGTTAAGTTGAAGGATGTACTCGCCGAGGTCGGTCTCCAACACTTCAATGCCGTCGTCCTCGAGGACCTGGTTTAGCTCAATTTCTTCGCTGATCATGCTCTTGCTCTTGACTACAGTTCTAGCTTGATGCCGGAGCGCGATCTCCATCACATGTCGATTGGCATCCTCGGCTGTCAAGGCCCAAAGCACATGGGCACCATTGGCCACCAGGTTGGCCTCAGCCTGTTCGAGCAGCTCCGGCAACCGTCGCAGAGCCCGGCGCTTCGCCTGGGCGGCCTGAGAACGCACGGCCTCTCCGTGCTGATGGCCGGCTTCGTACATCATCTTGGAGCGCTTATCGAAGGCCGTCATCGTTGCGCTTAGCACTGACGAGCGCATGTCCTGGTCCATCAGGGCCACTTTAGCGGCGGGGATGAAGTTGTTGGCGGTGACTTTCATCCGTCTTCTCCCGGCAGACCCTCGGCGAGAACATCCGCGATGTGCCTCACGCGTTTCTCGGAACCGCGCCGGGACAACCCTCCGTTCATGTGAGCGATGCAGCTCACGTCGCCGCACACGATGGTAGAAGCGGCACTAGCCTCAATGTGATCCAACTTTCGCTCCAACATGGCGCCGCTCACGTCCGCCATCTTGACGCTGAACAGCCCTCCAAAGCCGCAGCACTCGTCCGCCCGCTGTAGCTCCGACACGTCTGCGTTCTCGGCCTTTCCCAGCAGCGTCCGAGCTCCGGCCCCCAATCCCAATAAGCGCAGCCCGTGACAGGCATCGTGGAACGCGAAGGAACGTGGTTCCTCCAAACGCAGATCCAAATCACTGATCCCCAAGCCGTCCACAATGAACTCGGTCAATTCCCAGGTAAGCGATGAAATTCTCGCTGCCTCCTCATGCAAGTCTGGATCTTCTGCGAAAAGGACGGCGTATTCATGGCGCACCATGGCGGCGCACGAGCCGGAAGGGGTCACAATCGCCTCGGCGCTCCTAAAAGCGTGCAGGAATTGTTTTGCGACGGCCTTGGCCTCGGGGCGGTGGCCGGCGTTGAAACCCGGCTGGCCGCAGCAGGTCTGCTCCATAGGAAAGTCAACTTCAATCCCAAGCCGTTCCAGAAGCGCCACTGCCGACCAGCCCGTGTCGGGGTAGAGCATGTCCACCATGCAAGTAACGAAGAACGAAACCTTTTTGCCTTTCGGCGAGAGTCGGCGAAGCTCAGCCATCTGCGTGTTCCGCTTTCACTGGGCTATCGGAGGAACGCTTCCTGGAGACCGCCATCGACGCTGAAGATCTGACCTGTGGTCTTGCTAAACTTGCTGCTACACAAGAGGAAAGCGACTTCGGCTTGATCTGCTAAGGTGATCGGCGACTTCGTTAACGTGCGCTGTGCATAAAACTCCACCAGCTTGTCTCGCAGTTGATCGGTGGATTCCTTCTCCTCGAAATCAATCCCGTACTTTGTA
>JAPUGV010000006.1 GCA_027298025.1 Chloroflexota bacterium
GAGAATACGAGCAGGCGGTGATCTATTCGGTGTTGAACGTGGAACCGGAGCTGGTCACGGTGCTGCGCCCGGAGGCGCCGGAGGCCCTTGCGCAGGTCGTAGGGAAGGCGCTGGCCAAGGTGCCGGAGGAACGCTACCCACACATGGATGCGCTGCTGGCCGATTTGAATCGAGTACGGAACCCTGTTGCTGGGGCTGTCTCGACGCTGGCTATGGCGCCACCACCGCGAAATCTCCGACGCCGCGTCTTGATGGGGGCAGGCCTGGTGGTGGTGGCGTTTATCGTGGGCTATGGCTTCATTTCCGGCCTTTTTACCCCAGAAGAAGGCACGAGCCCGTCGGAGCGAGAGATGCTGGTGGTGTTGCCCTTCGAAAACAAGGGCGAGCCCGATCATGCCTATTTTGCCGACGGCATCACGTTGGAGATGACCGCGAAACTCGGTCGGTTGCAGGGCCTGCGTGTGATCTCGGACCAGCGTGCCTGGCAGTACAAAGCATCTACCAAGACGGACCAGGAGATTGGCCGAGAACTGGGTGTGGACTACATCCTACGCAGCACTATTTTGTGGCAGCCGTCGGAAGATGGGGCAAGTCGGGTGCGGGTTATTCCTCGCCTCATCAGAGCATCCGACAGCGAGCAGGTGTGGACGAATATCTTCACCTCCACGATGACCGACGTGTTTGAGGTGCAAGCCAGCATCACGGAGGAGGTCGTCCGTGCGCTCGGCGGGACCCTGAATGCGTCGGAGGCGGAGGCCCTGGCTGCTCCGCCAACTGACAACCCGGAGGCCTACGCCTATTTTCTTCGGGGGCTGTCTTATAAGGCCAAGTTCCCGGAAAGCCTTGAGGACTGGCTGTCGGCGGCCCAGATGTTTGAGCAGGCCGTAGCGTTGGATCCGAACTACGTCGAAGCCTACGCCCAACTCTCGCGCGTGTACAGCCATCTGTTCAATCTATTTCAACAGCCGGATGCCGGACCCAAAGCCAGGGAAGCTGTCGACAAAGCCGTGCACTTGGCTCCCAATCACCCTGCAACGCATCACGCGCGGGGTTGGTATCATTACGACGTTACGGAGGATTTCCAGAAGGCGGAAGAGCATCTTGAACTTGCTCAACAAAGCGGGGTCAGCGAATATCTCTTCTGGATAGCGCTGGGTCGCGTTCGATGGGCACTGGGTAAATGGGAACAAGCCCTCGCCAGTTACCAGGAAGCGTACAAGCTCGATCCTCAGGATGACTCCGTGCTCAGTGGTCTTGGCAGGAGACATTACGAGATGCGTCGCTATGCCGACGCGGAGTTCTACTTGGACAACCGTATTGCACGCAACCCCGACACCAGAGACGGCTACTTTTTTAAGATCATGCTCTATTTGAGTTGGGATGGCGATACGGAACGGGCTGCGCCCGCCCTGCGCACGGCCATGGATCGGTTTGATCTACTGGGGTTTCTACTGACCAGTTGGGATTTTGATGATCGTATGGTCCTTCGGCTCTTTCCCGATCACTTTGCTGAGGCGTTGAACCAGCGCACGCTGGCCGAGCCCGGCGACAGTGCGGCCTTCTACCTCGCCAAAGCAGATGCCGCCACCCGGAGCCGCCAAGAACCGCTCGCTCGGGTCTATTTCGATTCTGCTCGTGTCTTTCTGGAACGCAGGATTGCCGTGCGACCGAACAACAGTCGGGATCATGGTCGCCTCGGCCTGGCGTACGCGGGCCTGGGTCGCTGGGCCGAGGCTATACACGAAGCCGAACGCGCCCTGTCCATTGTGAAAGATGCCGGGTTGGCGGCCGCTTTTGATCGCCCAACCCTCGCCGAGATCTACGTGTTGGCAGGGGACTATGACGCAGCGATAGATCAACTGGCGTCTCTGCTCTCGGTGCCTTCCATCATCTCGGTACCGTTGCTTCGCTTCGATCCGGTGTGGGCGCCGCTGCGAGGCCATCCCCGGTTTGAGGCGCTGATAGCGGAAAGGGGCTAACGATATCGGTGCCCCAGTGCTGCCGGGGGCGGGTCGCCCTTGTTCACCTGGTAGTGCTCACGAAAACGAAGCCAGGCCTATGCGTTTATGGGCCTCCGTTGCTCGCTCTCATTTTGTGCTTGAACGCATTAGAAAGGGTGGATTTTTTGACCGTTAAATTTACCCCCGCTTTTCCCTTTGCAACGGGTATCACGATACCTCTACGAAGGGCGCAAATCCGCTCAAATAGGCGTATTTTGGTTATCATGGGGGGTCAAATAACGAACGTTATTTTGACCCCCATGACGACTAAATCAAACGGGTTGATCATTTCATCGATGTTTATTCCTCGGATTGCAGAACAACTTTTTCCGATTTCAGGTGCTCCTGGAAGTAGCGGCGGATGGTGTCCCACCAGTATCTGGGCATTGCCGCACTACCGTGGCCCACTCCGGGCAGGAGGAGCAGGTCGAAGTGTTTGTTCGCTCGGATGAGCGCCGCCACCATCTTCATGGTCTCTGAGAGGGGGGCCGTGTCATCGCTTGTCCCGTGGATGAGCAGCAGCCTGCCACGGAGATTAGCCGCTAAGCGGAGATTCGAGGCGTGTTCATACCCTTCTTTTATAGTTTCAGGGGGACCGATGAATGTCTTCAGGTGACGAGCCTCTGCTGGCCCCGCCGAGGCAACGCCGACATGATAAACATCGGGCGCTAGAAGCAGGGCACGGGTCGTAAAGTAACCACCCATGGAGTGGCCAACGATTCCCACCCGGGTCAGGTCCATATAAGGTCGCTTTTCGGCTAGCTGCCTGAGCGTGGCCACGTGGTCTGGAATCTCGTGCCGGGCCCACGACCCATAGACCTCGTCGCGGAAGGCTTTGCTTCGCTCGGGCGTTCCCCGCGCGTCAACGATGAAGGTGATAAAGCCCAACTGGGGCAGCGCCGGAGTTAGTCCCAAGTAATGATGGTAGTCAGTGAAGCTCTTCGGAACTACGCTCACATGGGCACCAGCGTAGATCACTTCGATTACCGGATATTTCCTCCTAGGATCGAAGTCATATGGCTTGAAGAGTAACCCATAGAGATCGGTCTTTCCATCGGCAGCCTTGACCACAAATTCCTCGGGTGGTCTCCACTTCAGTTCGCGGATGAGCGGATCGATATTGGCCTTCGACAAGACTTGCAGCAGGGTGCCATCCGCCCGCCGTAATTCCACCGTCAGCGGTCGCGCCACAGTCGAATGGGTATCGATGAAGAATTGCTTTGAGGGCGCAAATTGGATTTCATGCTGGCCAGTCGCTTCCGTCAGCCGGGCCAACCCTCTGCCGTCCAAACTCACCCGGTAGAGGTGGGTGTCGTAGCGCCGCTGGGGGTCACTGTGGGCGGCGAAGTAGACCCAACGGCTCTTCTCGTCCACCGCGACAACTCGCACCACGGGCCAGGCGCCTTCAGTCAGCCGGCGGATGAGGTTTCCCTCTAGATCGTAGAGATAGAGGTGCCTCCAGCCATCTCGTTCCGACAGCCAAAGGAATCTCTTCCCGTCTGGCAGCCAAGTGAAAACTCTCCCGAAAAAAAGAGGCGGCCTTTCTCCTATGACAAAGGTTTTCTGGGTCTCGGTGAGCACAATACGGGTGGCACCGGTCTTCGTGTCGGCCGCTATGAGCTCCAACCTTTTATCGTCCGTCGTTTGTCGGAATAGCAGTAACTCGAACCCATCCGGCTGCCAGTCCGCGATGCGACAGTGATAGCCTGGCTCCGCGCAAGCCTCGATGCGGATTTGTTGCTTGGAGAACAGATCAAGAATGAAGTATTGCGA
>JAPUGV010000060.1 GCA_027298025.1 Chloroflexota bacterium
TGGTGGCCGCGCTTGCGCTGGCCGACGTTGTCCGACCTGAGAGCAAACGGGCGGTCGAGAAGCTGCACGAAATGGGAGTAGAAGTGGCCATGCTCACCGGCGACAGCCAGGCGGTCGCCACGGCAGTGGCGGAGGAGCTGGGCATCGATCAGGTATTCGCCGAAGTGCTACCAGAACACAAGGACCGCAAAGTGGCCGAGCTACAGAGTCAGGGGAAGCAGGTGGCTATGGTGGGCGACGGCGTTAACGATGCCCCGGCACTGACCCGGGCGAACATCGGAATCGCGATCGGCAGCGGCACTGACGTGGCGGTCGAATCGGCTGACATCATTCTGGTCAAGAGCAATCCGCTCGACATCGTAAAGATCATTGAGCTCAGTCGGGCCAGCCGTCGCAAAATGGTCCAGAACCTGGGCTGGGCTACCGGTTACAACATCATCGCCATACCGGCCGCGGCCGGGGTGCTCCTTCTAATTGGCGGGCCGATCCTGTCCCCAGCAATTGGGGCAGCCTTTATGTCTGCCAGCACGGTGATTGTGGCGATTAACGCGCAACTATTGCGCAGGGTGAAGCTAAGCGTTTAGAGTGAGGGGAAAGTAACCGAAAGAATTCGACTTCAATCGCCGAGGGGATGTTTAGCCGCCATCGCTCCCGCCAGCTCGTTGTGTTTCGCAATCACACTCTCCAAATCGACATTCATCAGCTGTCCATGCTCAACCACAACCTTTCCGTTGATAACGGACAGGTCCACGCCCTTTATAGTACATAGCAGCAACGAGGCCACCGGATCGTGAATTGCTCCGCCCGCCATCGCCAGACGGTCGGTCTTGATCCCGATGAAATCCGCCGCCATTCCGGGGGATAGCCGGCCCAAATCGTCGCGCCCGATCACGGCCGCCGAACCCAGCGTTGCCAGCTCGAGCGCCTCCATCACGCCGAAGGCGGCCGCACCGCCTTCCACTCGCTGTAGCAACAGCGCCATGCGCGCTTCCAAAAGCAGATCGTTTCCATCGTTAGAGGCGGAGCCGTCGACCGCGATTCCTACTTTGACGCCCGCATCGCGCATCTGGCGCACCTTGGCGATCTTGGTTCCCAGACGCATGTTGGATGTGGGGCAGTGCGCGACGCCGGTTCCCGTGTCCGCCAGCATCTGAATCTCATCCTCGTTCAGGTAGATGGCGTGGGCCCACCAGACATCCGGACCGAGCCAGCCCAGCTGGCGCATGTACTCCGCCGGCCGAGCTCCGAACTTCTCAAGGCAATAACGCTCTTCATCCGCAGTCTCCGCCACATGCGTGTGCAGAGTGACGTTTTCCGAGGCACGCGCCAGCTCCGCTGTCTCTCGCATGAGATCGCCCGTTACCGAGAACGGTGAGCACGGCGCGAGACCCACGCGCACCATGGAGTACGGTTTCGGATCATGATATTTCTCGATCACGCGGCGACTGTCGGCGAGTATGGCGTGCTCTTCCTCCACGACATGGTCCGGCGGCAGTCCGCCCTTGGACGCGCCGAGACTCATCGAGCCCCGCGTAGGGTGAAAGCGCAGGCCAAGCTCCTGCGCAGCGCGGATCGTTGAGTCCAGCGAGCTGTCGTTTGGATAGATATACAGGTGGTCGGTGGTCGTGGTACAGCCCGAGAGCGCCAGCTCTGCCATCCCGATGAAGGCGGAGGTATACACCGCCTCGTCGTTCATCTCTCCCCAGACGGGGTAGAGTCGTGTGAGCCAATCAAAGAGCTCCACGTCCTGCGCGCCGGGGAGGGCGCGTGTCAGCGTCTGATACAGATGATGGTGGGTATTGATGAGCCCGGGCAGCACGATCATGCCGCTGGCATCGATCACCTGGTCGGCCTCCTCGGGCAACTCATCGGTGGGGCCCACGACTTCGATCACGTTGTCTCGAACGAAGAGGCCACCGTGCTTAATCTGGCCCAGCCCGTCTCCCATCGTCACAAGCAGCTCGACGTTGAGGAGCAATAGCGTCGTCATCTTAGTCCCAGTATTTCCTCTGCAGAACGGCGCTGAAGATCCCGCCGACAAATAGGATCATCCCAGTCAAGAATACCCACAGGACCAAACCGATGAGCGAAGCCAATGTCCCGTAGACGGCGCCCAGATTCGAAAGCCCGGAGGTCAGGTACAAGCGAAATAGGAACTGGGATGCCTGCCAGACCAACCCCGCCAGGGCCGCGCCCGCCAGCGATGGAATGGGTTCGACGTGAGCGTTCGGAAGCCAGCGGTAAATCAACCAGAAAAAGAGCACCGATAGCAGCAGTGAAATGCCAAAATCGAGTTCGTCCATGAAGGGGATGAAGTCCGTGACAAGCGGGACCGCTTGCAGCGTGCTGAGTAGGATCGCGAGCAGGAAGAGCAGCCCCAGCACAAGCACTGCCCCCACTCCCAGCAGTCTCCGCCGGTACACCACGCGACGCGGGGCGCCCCAGATTACATTCAGACTGGCCTCCAAATTGGCGAATAGTGTGGAGGCGGTCCAGAGCAGGGCCAAGGCGCTGATGATTCCGATCGAGCTTCGCCTTGCCACCGTCTGATCGATCACCCCTTCGACGAGCTCCAGGACCTCCGGCACGGGAATGAAACGTGCCAGGAGCTCCTCCAGTTGTGCCCCCGCGTCACCGACCTGAAGGAGTGCGCTCGCAATAAATACCAGGAATAACAACAGAGGGAAGAGTGAGAAAAGCCCGTAGTAGGCCAGCGCAGCGGCCCGGACGGCGACTTCGTATTCCTCCATTCCGTCCACGGTCTCTCTGACCACTTCCCAGGCGCTGCGCCAGGGCACTGCTCGCCGGGGCTCAGCGTCGACGGACTTCGTCTCCTCTTCCTCCGCGGCGGCGGCCTTGACTTCAGCTTCTGTCTCACTCATTGCGGTGCTCTAGGCGGCTCACATGGATCACAGGCAGGCTTTCACTCGTTGAAGAGTTCTCCTACGGATCGCCCTTCATGCGCGCGTCGGATCACTTCTCCGAGCAACGGCGCAACGGATAGGATGGTCATGTTGCCGAGCCGCTTTTCCTCCGGGATGTCCACCGTGTTTGTCATGACAATTTCTTTGAGCGGCAGGTTTCGAAGGTTTTCGACCGCGGGGGGAACCAGGAGGGGATGGGCGAACGACAAGGAAATATCGAGCGCGCCATGCTGCTTCAGGATTTCAACCGCCTCCACCACCGAGCCGCCCGTCAACACCTCATCATCAACCAGGATGACGTTGCAGCCCTCCACATCGCCGATGACGGATGTGGCTCGAGCCCGCGGGTCGTCCTGCGCACGGCGCTTTTCGACGAAAGCCAGGGGGGTGCCGAGCTTGGCGGCAAAATTGCGGCCCTTCTTCGCAAAGCCCAGATCGACGGTAGAGACGACGGCGTTTTCGAGATCTTTGCCAATGAAATAGTCGCTGAGCAGGTGAAAGGCGGTCAATACGTCGCCCGGGATCGAGAAAAATCCCTGGATTTGCCCCGCATGCAGGTCGATGGTCATGTAGCGATCGGCGCCGGCCACTTCAATCATGTCCGCCAGCAGGCGGGCCCCGATGGGAACACGTGGCTGATCTTTCTTGTCTGAGCGGGCATAGGCCATATACGGAACAACGGCCGTGATGCGACCCGCCGAATCTCGGTTTAGCGTATCGATCATCAACAAGAGTTCCATGATGTTGCGGTGCACGGGCGTATTGAGTGATTGCACAAGGTACACGTCTTGCCCTCGCACGCTGCCATGAAGCCGCGGCAGCAAGTTCTGATTGGGAAACTCGATCAGATCGTAGTCAATCAGTGGCAGCGAGAGATACTCGGCAATCTCCCCTGCCAGGTCGCGGCTTGCCGAGCCTGAAAATAGCATGATGTCGCCATATCCATACATCGTTCCCACCTTCATTCTCGGTTCGGTGCTAGTAGGCCGGTGGTTCGGCGTTCCCCTCGCTTCGCTCAATCCTGAAACAGCTCGTCTATGGCCCGCATTGGCGAGAGCTCTCGATCAACAACCCGCTCAATCGCGCGTTCATAGTCGCCATCGGATTGGGCCGCTTTGAAACGGTCTGTCAGCCGCTGCTGGAGGAGCCGCTCCATCTCGCCAACCACCCGTGCATGGTCTCGTTCCTCCCTGCCCCCGGTCTTCTTCAAATGCTCCATGTGCGTCGAGATTTTCGCGGCTAGCTCCGGTATCCCGTCGCCATTGTCTGCGCTTGTAAGCAGTATGGGAGTCATCCACTCCGAGTCGACGGGCCCAAGCTCGAGGGCCGCCCTCAATGCTCTTGCGGCGCTCTCTGCGCCTGGAAGATCGGATTTATTGACCACCAGGATGTCGGAGATCTCAAGCACGCCCGCCTTGAGCGTCTGAACCGCGTCCCCCATGCCGGGGGCCCCGAGTACCAGAACCGTATGCGCGGCGCCTGCGATGTCCACTTCCGCCTGGCCGGTGCCTACAGTCTCGATCAAGATCCACTGAAACCCGGCCGCATCCAGGGCGTCCACCACACCGGAAGTAGTGCCCGCCAGCCCTCCCAGAGCCCCACGGTTGGCCATGCTTCGAATGAATATTCCCGGATCACCCGATAAATCCCGCATACGGATGCGATCGCCCAGGATGGCGCCTCCGGTAAAGGGGCTGGTGGGGTCGACCGCGACAATCGCTACGAACGGCGGATCGTCTTGAGCGCGCAAGTGCTGTGTTAGTCGGTTGACCAGCGCAGACTTTCCCGTGCCTGGGGCACCGGTTACTCCAATACGATGCGCGCGGCCGGTCAAGGCGTGCAACTCCGATAGCGTATCCTGACCTTCTGGAGAATTGTTCTCTATGAGGGTGAGAAGACGGGCGAGCGCAAGTCTGTCACCGGTTCGAACTCGCTCAGCGAGCTTCAAGCGCTCAGCCCTCTGCCGGGGCGGGAGTGACCGCTCCTTCGAAATGCTCGATCACCTCTGTGGTGCTTGTTCCCGGTCCGAATATGCCGGCTACACCCAGCTCTTCAAGCTTCGGTCGGTCTTCGTCCGGGATGATCCCGCCGATCATGACCTTAACCGACTCCTGGCCCTGCTTCTTAAGCAGCTCCAGGATGCGCGGCACGAGCGTCATGTGTGCCCCGGAGAGCACGGATAAACCGACGATTTGAACGTCTTCTTGCAGGGCGGCCTCAGCAATCATCTCGGGGGTCTGCCTGAGGCCGGTGTAAATCACTTCAAATCCCGCATCGCGCAAGGCACGTGCAATGACCTTGGCACCACGGTCGTGGCCGTCGAGACCGGGCTTCGCTACCAGGACCCGAATCTTGGTTTCTGGCATACGGCTGCCTAGTATACCTTAGGGGCTTTCTTGCACCCGGTCCCAACTAGAGCTTCAGCCGGAACATTCCCATTGCCTCTCGGACCCGTTCCATGGTTTCCTTGGCCACTTCTTGCGCACGTCGCGTGCCTTCTGCGAGGATCTCGTCGACCTGCTCAGGGCGCTGCTCATAACTTGCCCGCCGTTTGCGCAGCGGCGCGAGAAAGTCGTTGAGCGCGTTAATGAGCTTCTGCTTGACCTCGACGTCGCCCACCTTACCCTTACGGTAGCGGTCCTTGAGATCCTCGACCTCTGCAGTATTCGCATTAAAGGCATCATGGTAGATGAAAACCGGGTTGCCCTCCACCGTGCCAGGGACGTCCGCTGAGACCCGCTTGGGGTCGGTATACATCTTCATGACCTTCTGCTCAACGGTCTTCGGATCGTCGGCGAGGAAGATGGCATTGTCGAGGGATTTGCTCATTTTCGCCTGGCCGTCCGTTCCCACCAGCGTCGGCACCTCCCCGAGGAGCACCTCCGGGATCGGAAAGACCTCGCCATACTGACGATTGAAGCGACGGGCGATCTCACGGCTGATTTCAACGTGAGCTTCATTGTCTTTCCCTACCGGCACTAGATTGGCGCGCGGCAACAGGATATCGGCCGTCTGCAGCACGGGATATCCGAGCAGCCCAAACGGCATCGCGTCCAGGTTTTCAGCCTTCGCCATATCCTTTAAGCTTGGCAACCGCTCCAGGCGTGGCACCGTTATCAGCATCTCAAAAATGAGGTTCAGCTCATAAGTCTCCGGTACGCCGGACTGCAAGAAAATAGTGCACTTTTCAGGGTCAATCCCGACCGACAGGTAGTCCAGAACCAGCTGATGCACAAATTGGCCCACCTCCGTGATCTGTTCCCGCTCGGGGCGTGTCGTCAGTGTGTGCAGATCAGCGACGATGAAGAAGCATTCGTACGTGTCCTGCAGCCGCAGGCGGTTTTCCAGTGAACCGACATAGTGCCCTAGGTGCATCTTCCCGGTGGGCCGATCGCCAGTAAGGATCCGTTTTCGCTTCTCGCTCATGATGGGGAAAGAATAAGCGGCACCTTGCGGGCTGTCAATGCGCCGGTCTAAAAGCACAGTTGGAAGAGAGTTCCCTGTCCTCGGCTGTCGGAATCAAAACCGGGCGCATTCGCCCGGTCGGTGATCCTACGCTTGATAAGTTTACGCCGCGCGGTCCAGGTGCGGCTCAAATTTATGCACGATGCGGTGCTTCGGCTGATAACCCTGCAACCGCTCGAGAGGCTCACCATCTATGAAGAGGATTAACGTGGGTAGCCCAAAGACCTGATATTGCATCGTAGTCTCGGTGTTGCGGTCGGCATCCATCTTTACGAATTTGACCTGGCCATCCCATTCTTCCGCCAGCTCATCGACTATTGGATCGAGTTGCTTG
>JAPUGV010000061.1 GCA_027298025.1 Chloroflexota bacterium
GATCGCGGGGGGGTCGTCCGACTCGCCTATCGATACAACTACTGCGAGGACTTCCCCGACTACCGCGTACTCACCGCCGCAATCCGCGAAGCAGTGCTGGAGGGTCCGTGAGCAGATCGGCTTAACCACCTGCTGTCCTGAAAGGATATCCGTGGGGGGGTACTCTGCGAGCACAAGCACTCTGCGAGCACTAGCACCCTGTGAGCACAGGCAGGCAGCAGCGATCTGCAGATATTCAGGGAGGAATAAGTGGCGCAACCTTACTTCGAGGGCCTCTCTCAGATCATAGATGAGCTGGGGCCACCGCCGACTAAGGCCGTAACGATCGAAATAAAGCACTTCTTCAGCGGGGCGGCGCTTTACGCAAACGGAAAAATCTGTGCCACGCTCAGCCCGGCGGGCTTCGCCATAAAGCTCCCACCAGGTAGGAGACTGAGCCTGATCGACGAGCGCCAAGGCGAGCAGTTTCGGTTCTTTGCGAAGGGCCCGATCAAGCGCGAATACGTGGCCCTCTCAGATTCGATCATTCGGGATAGGGAGACTCTCCGGGGGCTCATCGGCGAGAGCATACATTTCGCTTCCGGTACAGTTATCAATAGTCAAGCGTAGGTCACATGTCCATCAAACACCGCAGCATCGTCTCACCGGAAGATCAGAAGGTTACCTTCGTCGAGCTATTCTTTGATCTCGTGTTCGTATTTTCTGTCACCCAGGTCGTCGGCCTCTTGCATGCTGGGATCAGTTGGACGGCCGTGGGTCAGGCAATCCTTATCTTCTGGCTAGTCTGGTTTGGCTGGGGTCAATTTACCTGGGCATTGAACGCTGCAGATACCACACACTATCTAGTCCAGCTCGGTGTGCTAATCGCAACCGGCGTTGCCTTGTTCATGGCGATAGCCCTCCCGGATGCATTTCAAGATCGTTCTCTGTGGTTCGCGGTCATTTACATCGTGCTTCGAGTGATCGGTCTCACGCTATTCGCCGCGGTGGCCTCCGAAGTTCCGTCGCTGCGCGCGGCTCTCCGAACCTGGGTCTTCCTATCGATTGGTGGTTTCGCTGCTGTGTTGGCAGGCGGATATTTTGGAGGCGGCGCCCAGTACTGGTTTTGGGGCTTGGCAATCGTATTGGACACCATTGCCGCGATGGCTGGCGGGCAATCCGAAGCGTGGAATATTCACCCCGAGCATTTTAGCGAACGTCATGGGCTGTTCGTCATCATTGTTCTTGGCGAGACTCTAATTGTCGCTGCCAGCGGTACTTCGGACAAAGTTTGGTCCGTCAGCCTGCTTGCCCTAGGCGGACTTGCAGTGGCAGTCACCAGCGCTCTGTGGTGGAGCTACTTCCCGCGCGCGAAGCCTCAGCTCGACCATGCCTTGGCATCAAGCCATGGAGCCGACCGATCAAAGATGGCCCGAGATGTCTTCAGCCTGATGCATTTTCCGATGCTGTGCGGTGTGATCGCCTATGCCGCTTCACTGGAGTTGGCTGTGGACCATCCGACAGCGACGCTCCCCATAGAGAGCAGGGCCGCCTTGGCATTGGGTTTAACTCTGTTCGTTGGCGGCATGGCGGCTGCCATATGGAGAGCAACTGGGCGCCTCATATTGTCTCGGGCGGCCATCATAGTTGTGACCGGATTCGCGATTGTGGTGGCGGAGGTAGGAGCCACAATCACTATGGGCATTGCCCTGCTTGGAATCATCACCATTGCCATGCTGGAGCAAAGATCGGAAATTCCGATTGCAGTTGAGCGTGGCTAAGGCATGAATCATCCTACGTTGAACCCACCGGGTCAAAGAAATCCGATTCTCAAAACCTATCTAGCTGCCCACTTCCGATTGCTATCGGGAACAGGTCCTATGGGGCTCCATCGGGTGCAGAACGATGACTGGGTCAGGCAAGCGCGAAACCTTAAGTAGTAAGCTTAGTGCCTCGTAGAAATAAGAGAGCGGGAGGCGCTGGTTGACGTGTATCAGGCGATTGCCCCGTTGGGTGTGGGTCGCCCTTTTTTTATCTGCGGCCGCTGCCTGCCAGGCGTCGGACGACCTGGAGCCCGGGCCGGCGCCTGCGGAGGGCGAAATAAGCATGGGTGGGAGCGCGTTAGGCGGCAATGCACAGACGACAGTGCTTGGACGAGCAGTTCTCGCCAACGAAAACATCGTGCAGGACCCGGCGTGGATCGCGCATGAAGTCCGTCTGGCCGAGGGCGAGACGGTGGAGCATTCCCACGAATTCGCGTTCCTCTACGCTAAAGAGGGACCGCACAGGCTAATAGTGGATGCAGGCAGCCAGGCGCTCGAGCCCGGCTCCGGGTCCGAGGTCGCAGCCAGCACAATGCATCGGCACGAAGGCGCCGAAGGTGGCTCGGTGTTTTGGGAAGTTCGGCTCGCGGCGACGGGGTCACCGCTGCCCGGGGAACTGGATAACGTGCGGACGATCTTTGAAAGTCGCGTCGAGGGCGAGATACCCCCTCGGCCGCTGGCAGTGTTCGTGCACGTGCTGGTGCCCACCGGCGGAGAGACCAGCGTGCATACGCATCCGGGCCCAGAACTCATTTACACGATCTCGGGTTCGATCGAGTATGAGAACAAGCTCATCGGCGCCAAGGTGATGGGGCCGGGAGAGTTCGAGGGGATCCCTCCCGGCGTGCCCGTGCAGAAGCGGAATATCTTCGAGCAGGATGCCGAGTTCCTATCATGGTTCCTGG
>JAPUGV010000062.1 GCA_027298025.1 Chloroflexota bacterium
GGTTTTGATGAAGAGCCGGGCCTCGGCGGGCTCAAAGTTCAAACCTCCGCTGTCTTCTCGCAGCCGTTCGACGATTTGGGGTACGGAAATTTCCTTCGTTGCTTCGATCACGGTTTCACCTCGCTATATCGAATGGACCAGATGGTCGACCCTGACTATAACGATCGCGCCCGGGCGCCGTCATCTATCGAAAGATATATTCGAGAGCCCTTCTTTCGAGCGGAGGGAATGCGGGCGGGATAGGTTGGCCTGAAACGGTTACGTGTGGGACCGGATGTGGAGATGGGGGATGTAAGGGAGGATTGCTTCAGGAGGGGGAATGGATTCAGTTCAGCAACTCCAGCTCCCGCGCTCTCGCAACCGCCTCGGTCCGATTGTGGACGGCGAGCTTGCTGTAAATACTGTGTGCGTGGGTCTTGACCGTTCCTTCGGTGATCACCAGTTCCTGTCCAATCTGGCGGTTGGGGAGGCCGGCACTGATCAGGCGCAACACCTGTAGCTCGCGTTCCGACAGGGGCTCGTCGAGAGAAGGAAAACTGCCATCGATGCCTGGGAGGGGCACGGCGGGCATTCGGGGAGGGAATTCGGATCCAACCGTCTCGCCGATGGCATCGAGCAACTGAGCTGGGTATTCTGCGGCGATCCTTCTTCTCACTGCCTCATGCAGCAAGGCCGCCATCGGTGCGCCTCCATCGATAAAGGTTCGAACGTAGCGCTCGGGCTCGGCCGAAGTTAAGGCCTGCTCAAGAGAAATCATGGCCCTATTTCTTTGGCCCAATGCATCAAGAGCCAGTGACCTGAGCGCCGAGCATACAATCCGGATACCTGTAAGTCCTGCCTCTCGGCTGACCTGCCCGAGCCACTCCACAAGCTCGAGCGCCAGACCATGCTGATTCAGACCGACTAGTATCTGTGCCAAGAATTGATACTCAAGCTCGCGCTTGAAGCCAAGCTCATTGCCGGCGCTCGCAGCCCGGTCCAGCGCCCATTCGGCTGCAGCACTCGTATTCCCCTCCGCCATGCGAAGCAGGGCCTGGGACGCAGCGACCTGTGCGTCGATCCACGCAATGTCTGCACTTTGCGCTATGTGCTGAGCCTTCCGGCCCCAGTCGGCCGCCGACTTCAATTCGCCGAGGGCCATATCGACGCGCAATAGGCCGATGTAGGCTTCCACAGCTACGTCAGGGTCTCCCCCTTGCTCGCCGACTCTCACACCCTCCAGAAATCGTTGCCTCGCCTGTTCCAATTGATTCCACTCGTAGAGCAAGCCCCCCAAGCCTACGTACGCCAGCCCAGTCGCGGCCAGCATCCTACGCTCGTCATATTCGGAAGCGAGTTGTATTGCCTCATGATAGGTTTCCGATGCTTCCGTCAACCGACCTTGCAAACCCTGCATGTAAGCCAGCCGGCTTCCGGTAAACAAAGCAGCCTGGTAGTCTCCGCTGGCCCGGCTGGATGCGGTCGTATCGGCCAACACCCGCACCCCTCTCATCACATCGTCCTGAGAGCGATACGTGTCACTCAAGTTCAGTGCGATGTTAATGGCCAACACCCCTCGCCAGAAGTAATCGCTCTCCGGTAGGTGCTCAAGGGCCTGGTGGGAAAGCTCAACTGCCTCTGACACGTCTCCACGATAGCAGGCGACGACCGAACGAATAGCCTTCGCTTGCCCCCGATAACTCTCCAATTCCTCCTGACTAGGTCCGCCCGGGACTTCAGATTCGGGTGGCGGAGCTTCGCGCGTCGAAACTGAAGGAACTCCAGCGCCCTCCGAATGGAGCTCGACCCACTGCTCGACCACCTTCAGCTGAGGTTCGACAGCGTCCAGTCGACCAACGGAGACCAGCGCCATCGCGTAGGAGAGGGTCAATAGCGGCCGAGACCGCGCAAGATTCTCTGGTAGTGCACCGTGCCAACCGATGACTTTCGCTGGGCCGGCGATCGCGAGCCGACTCGCTAGATCTTCGATCAGGATTGCAGCTCTGTTTAGGTCGTTGCCTGAGAGGGCGTGGCCTAACGCCTCTTCTTTCAGGTCAGCTGATTCCAACCACGCGCTCGCGCTCCGATGCAAAGAGGGAATGAGCTCCGGGTACAGGTTCTCGAGACGGTCCTTGAGGAAATCGGCAAATAGGGGATGGTAGCGGTACCAGCGCCGCGCGTTGTCAAGTGGAAAGACAAAGAGATTAGCCTCTTCCAACTCCTCCAACATGGCCTGACCATCGTCACGCCCCACAACTGCATTACATAGGGGCCCGGTCAATCTTCTCAGGATCGAGGTTCGCAGGAGAAAATCCTGGGTCTGTTGCGACTGCCTCTGCAAAACCTCCTCACCCAGATAGTCCACGATGAAGCGATCGTGACCGGCAAATTCGCGAATGAAGCCGCGGGTGTCCGTGCGGCCTTGCAGCGTCAGGGCCGCCAGCTGAAGCCCAACGATCCATCCCTCCGTGCGTTGCTCTAGGGTGGAGATTTCAGCGGGGGATAACCCCAGGCCCATGATTTCATTGAGGAAGGAGGCCGCTTCCTGGGGTTTGAAGCGGAGATCGCCGGCGCGAATTTCTATTAGTTGATCCTTGGCACGCAATCGTGAGAGCGGCAAGGGGGGATCGGTTCTGGTGATCGCAATCAGGTGAAAATGCTCTGGAAGCTGATCCAGGATGTGCGCGAGAGCGGAATGGATCTGGTCATCTGAAATGTGATGGACATCGTCGAGAACCAGGACATGGTCGCCTTCGAGCGCGGAAATCTCATTCAACAGGCTCGTGAGAATTGGCTCAAGAGTGGGTAATTGGGCAGATTCGAGGCGTCCTAGGAGGCCCCCACCAAATCCCGGTTCCAGCGTTCGCAGAGCGGCTACGAAGTAGGAGAGAAATCGGAAGAGCTCATTGTCCGTTTCATCCAGCGAAATCCATGCGCTTGGGATATCAAGCTGATGAATCCAATGAGCCACCAAGGTGGTCTTGCCAAATCCCGCCGGCGCCGAAACGAGGGTCAGTTTGCGTTCCAGTCCCGCATTCAACTTCTGTCCGAGGCGGGGCCGAAGTACCAGATTTTTCCTAGCAGGTGGCGCATGCATTTTTGTCGTTACAAGTTCATCTGACACGTTGGCTTCCTTTGGCGAGCCGCAGTCCAATCATACTTGCCTCTCCCCTAGGTCATCAAATCAGGGAGAGTTTGAAGCACCCACAACGCGCAATCTACTCCGATAGGCCGCTGGTCTCGCTGCTATCTGGCGGCAGAGTGAGATTGGCACGATAGAGCATCTCATCCTGAACGTTATCGAGCTCCAAGCTGCCGCCCCCTCGCCGCGGCAGACCTTTCCTCATTCAACCTCATGAGAAAGATTAGCCGACGACCCAATTATTAACCTCCGCGCAGCCCGCGTAATACTGACCGGTATGAGCAGCCAGATCCCCTTGACAAGAAATTTGGCTCGATCTATTATACCCATGGGGGGCATAGGGATGTAAGAAAAGCCGATCCCACGCAGTCGAGATAGAGGGAAATTAACCTGCGAAAGGAGAACCAAAGTGAACACCAAAGGTCAAACGATGCCGCGATGGACGCTCCGCGCGGTTGCGCACTGCAGCGAGGGCTGTCATCGCAAGCCCCGAGCAAGGCGTAAAACTGCTCATGGGCTGGGCGTGGCAGGAACTGCAACGCGATTCCTGCCCGCCTCCCCATTTTTCATCGAAGTCTACCGATGGCGGATATGGGCAAATTAGGAGAGCTCTCTTTCGTGGTTCAGCGTAGACCCAAGCAAGGATGTGGCCATGCACCAAGCACCTGAGGCCCACCCAACGAGCGCACGATGAATAATAGGCTCTCCCGAAAGACACCCGCAGGTCGATGCACGTGAATTTGCTGATCAATTTGCCCCAGGATCGAATCCGCTCTCGCGCCTCCGATCGAAGGTCTATTGACAGTTGGCCAAATAGCAGTTTAGAATTCGCAGGATGCCCCATGGGGGCATCGGCATATGAGCTGGCTCCGGTCCGAGAGCGAGCTGATAAAAGGCGGCGGCTGCTCCAAGTAAAGCTGTAGTGGTGTCCGCTTGAGCGGCCGAGCAGGAAATTTTGCATCTGCAGCAGAGCCTTAAAGGCTAGGGGCGCAATCCTGGCACCAGCTCTTAACTGAATGGGAAGTCCTCTCACGACGGGACATGGAAGAAGTGGAGACGAATATGACAGAACTAGAGAAACTTGAATTCGACGTGCGGGGCATGACCTGCCCCTCGTGCGAAGTGCACGTTGCGAACGCCCTTAAGAGCGTTGAGGGCGTGGAGTCGGTCGAGATTCCCGGGTGGGAATCTGCCGAGGCGCAAGTCGTCGCCAGACAAGGTATTGACTCCGAAGCATTCTCAGAGGCGGTCCGAGAAGCTGGCTACGGGGCAAACGTCAGGGCGCGCAGGCCAATTGACATGCAGCAGGGCAGGACCAACGGCAAAGGCGATGGCCGGTTCGACCTGATGGTCATCGGGGGAGGATCGGGCGGCTTTGCCGCCGCCATTAAGGGCGCCGAACTCGGGTTCAAGGTAGGGTTGGTAGAGGCGGCCGAAATCGGCGGCACTTGTGTGAACGTAGGTTGCGTGCCGTCCAAGACGCTCATCCGGTCTGTGGAGCTGTCTCATCTGGCCGGGCAGCCGCGATTCAGAGGGATCAACACGTCCCAGGGACCGATCGACTGGCCCCAGGTTATCGATCACAAGGATGAGCTGGTCCGCGATATGCGGAAGGCGAAGTACTCGGATGTACTGGAGGCTTATCCCGAGATCACTTACATCGAGGGCAAGGCAACGCTTCTCGGCGGCAATAACCTTGAGGTCGACGGCGAAGCATACGCCCCGGTCAAGATTATCCTTGCCACTGGCGCAAGCCCGTGGGCGCCCCCGATCGCCGGGCTAGTTGAAACAGGATACCTGGACAGCGAAGCTGCCCTGGATTTGAAGGAACTCCCCGAATCGATGATCGTGCTGGGTGCGAACGCGGTGGGCTTGGAGATCGCGCAGATTTATTCTAGAGCGGGAACCGATGTGACGGTGCTCGAATTGCTGCCCCGTATCGCGCCCTTCGAAGACGAGGAGATCAGCGCCGCCCTTTCACAATACCTACAGGACGAAGGCCTGAGAATTGTCACCGATTTCGAGACCAAATCGGTGGAGAAAGCGGACGGGCGCTACTTGCTGCGCGGAACCCAGGATGAGGTCGAGTTGACTTTCGACGCTCAGGAGCTCCTGGTGGCCACCGGGCGACGTCCAAACACGGACGGTCTCGGTTTGGAAGAAGCAGGAGTCAAGCTCGGGAAGCGCGGCGAAATTTTGGTTGACGAGCATCTTGCGACCGACAATCCAGATATCTACGCCATCGGCGATATTCTCGGGCGAGATATGTTCGTGTATGTTGCGGCCTATGACGGAATTCTGGCGGCCGAAAATGCGCTTACACAAGCCGGCCGAGTCTACGACGCCGACTACATAGCCCGTATCACATTTACAGATCCGCAGATTGCCTCTGCAGGGCTGACAGAGGTACAGGCCCGAGAACGAGGCTATGAAGTCAAGGTGAGCTCGCTGGAGATGCAACACGTCCCGCGTGCCCTGGCTGCGCGCGACACCCGCGGTTTGATCAAGCTTGTTGCGGACGCTGCCACAGATCGCCTGCTTGGAGCGCACATCCTTGCGCCAGAGGCGGGAGAGATGATTCAGATCGCAGTGATGGCCATCCGCTTCGGCATCACTGTGAGTGAAATGCGAAGCATGATGTTTCCGTATCTCACGAACGCCGAGGGCCTGAAATTAGCGGCGTTGGCCTTCGATAAAGATGTCGCTATGCTGAGCTGTTGCGCGGGTTAACCTAGAGAGGCACGATTGGAAGCACTTCTGGTCGGGATCGCATTCATTGCGTGTTGCCTGCTACCGCTGATTCTACTCTGGGAGAGGGAGCCATCCATCGACCGTTCCGACGAGGAAGATCGATGAAGCCAATCTTGTCCGCTTTAGTGCTTGTATTGATGGCAACGGCGTGCGGCTCCCGCTTCCAACCCAGCGGGGATGCCGCGGATCCAGAGGTTCAGGTCCAGGCGCCGCCTGAAGAGGAGTACCAGGCTTCGGAGGTTTCCCAGGCGGGAAATGTGCCCGCTAGCGGGCCTACGTCGATTCCGAACGAGATAATTCTCAGCCCGACTGCTCCTCCAATTCCAACCCTGCTCGCTCCTGTGGTTGTATCCGATGAGCCGGAGGCACCTGAAGATCCCGTAGTCGCAGCCGATATCGGCGTCTTTGCTACGATGCCGGACAATATCGCAACCGGTCAGGCGGCGCCCGATTTCGACGTTCGCGCGCTCGAAAACCGGACGTTTACGCTCTCTGCATCGCGGGGCTCTTATGTGCTCGTCTTTCCAACCGTAATTGGCTGTGGCGATTGCGTCTTTACGATGGGTCAGCTGGCGGCCGCCTATTCGGATTACCAAGATGCGAACCTGAAACTTGTGCTTCTGAATATTTACCCAGAGGATGTCCCCGAAACCTGGGGAGAATATATCGACCTGTATCCGGAGCTGGACGCAATCTGGGCAGTGATCAATGGGATCGATTTCGTCGTGGATTACGAGGTTCGATCGCTTGGAACGATCCTCCTAATAGATCCCGATGGAAGGCTCGTTTATCGTCGTAATTACTCGCTCGGGGAAGAGGAATTTCGCCAGCTCTTCTCTTTGATTATCAGTTGATGGATACTCAGAAGATGTGGATGGGTAGAAAGGCCGCAGGACCAAGCGCTCGCGTTGGGGATCTCGAAAGGGGGACACCTTTCCTCATAAAGGACCGGGAGCATAGCCGACCGCGGATCGTAGAGGCAGATGATATTAAGTAAATTCGAGAAACCCATATCCCGCCTCCTCCCTTGGCTTGGATCGACCGGTTCGGCCTTCGGTGGATTTGCGATGTTGTGCTGTTTTGGCTGGACCGGGCTGGCGAGTTTTCTGCCGCTTGTCGGACTCGGCTTCCTGGTTCGTTTCACCGTCGCGCTCAAATTCATTTGGATTTCACTGGCTATCACTGCCATTGCGCTAACGCTGTCCTTTCTTCGGCACCGCCGGCCCTGGCCCTTAGCCGCGGCCGTGGTGGGTGCAGGGTTGCTAATCTGGCCCATGTATCATGGACTCGAAGTCAGCTTATGGTTGGGGTTGCTGTATAGCGGCTTGGGCGTGCTATTCTTCGCAACCGGGTTGGACGTTTGGCTATCCATTCGCCAGGCACGGAGTTGTCCCATACCAAATCAGCGCTCCGACAATATCCAGATAGGCTCGCTTGCCCCCTTGAAAGAAGATCCTGCATGACCACCAAGGATCTGGAAGATCAAGAATCGAAGACCGCCGCTTTGGGCTGGGTGCTTCCAATTACCGTGCTGCTGGGTATTGCAGCCGTAGGCCTGATCTCGTTGATTATCGGGCGGGGAAACCTGACGGCGCTGCCTCTGGCCTGGGCCTTCTCAGCCGGCACGCTAGCCACGGTCAATCCCTGTGGATGGGCCATGCTGCCCTCCTACGCGGCCTTCTACCTTGGCTCGCGCGAGGCAGGTTACGAGCATCGGCCGCTGATTGGCCGCGGAGCGGAGGGATTGCGCCTGGGGTTGCTGATGACGGCCGGCTTTCTGGTCGTATTCAGCATTGTGGGGGCGGTTATCTCGCTCGGTCTAAGGATTCTGGTGCAGGCCATGCCGTTCCTTGCCATCCTGGTCGGGGTAGGGCTGGTAGGCCTCGGCCTGTGGTTGCTTTTCGGAGGCTCGCTGCGGCTTTCCATCCCGACCCCCAGGATTAACGCGCAGGCGCGTAACCCGAAATCGGTGTTCTTGTACGGGGCAGCCTACGGATTTGCCTCGCTCAGCTGCACCTTACCTATTTTCATGATCGTGATTGGCAGTAGCCTTGCGACCGGCAGTCCGGGCGAGGCGGCGGCCATGTTTGGGAGCTTTGCGGCCGGAATGGCTATGGTCTTGATGGCAGTGGTCATTAGCATTGCGCTCGTCAAGGGGGCGATCGTGCAGCAGTTGCAGGCCGTGCTTCCGTATGTGCACCGGATCGGCGCCGGCCTGCTGGTAGTCGCCGGGCTATACCTGATCTGGTATCAGGCCCGCTACCTGCCACTTTTCCTAGCCACCTTTTGACAGGAGCTTGATACATGACGGGATTGAGTAGACAACGAGAGCGCAGGCGACAGGTGGCTCGTCGAAGACGCGTGTTGTGGGCTGTGGTAGGCGGTCTGGGGTTATTCGTGGCCTGGCTGGTGATTTCTAACCCGTTGCCGACTGCTAACAACGGGCAGTTCTTTGTGGCCGAGGCGGCTCCGGACATTACGCTGACGACACAACACGGGGAATACCGTCTATCCGAGCAGAAGGGAGAGGTGGTCGCACTCTACTTCTCCTTCGTGGGTTGACCGACCTGTGCGCTGGAGGTTCCAGCGCTCAATCGAATTCAAGATGAGTTCGGCGTGGAGGTCGTGGCGATCAATCTTGTACCGCAATATAACACCCTTGAAGAGTGGCAAGCCTTTCTCGAGGAATTTGGGGCGGTCGATTTCGTATGGGCCGCTGATACGTTCGACCAGCGTGCGGTACAGACCTATAACGTTCAGTCGCTAGGCACGACGATTATCATCGACCGTGAGGGGCAGTTGGTCTATCGCGATGAAGCTGCCAGCTCCTACAAGATGTTGGAGACAGCGGTCTTAGCGGCCCTTAACTAAGTACCGGCGAGGGGAATCATATGTCGCAGACCTGGAGCGCGATCAAGGGTTATGTGATGGGCGCCTTAGCCTTTATCGCCTGCCCCTGTCACCTGCCGATCAGCCTGCCTCTGCTTGTGGCGGTTACCGCCGGTACTGCCTTCAGCGCCTGGCTGCAAAACAACTTCCTCATCATCGGCGGCGCGGCAACGGTGATTTTCGTCGGCGCGCTGATGCTGGCACTCAAATGGAGCGGCAGGCCGGCTCGCGTTCCGGCCAGAGGTGGGTCGGCGCCCGCGGAGGTGATTCTGGTAGTGTCGAGCACCTGCACCTCCTGTAAGGAAGCCGATGAACTTTGGAGTGGTCTTCGAGGTCGAAATGGCTTTCGCTACCGCAAAGTGGATATCAATTCCGGAAAAGGCCGGTCACTCGCTGCGAAACACAACATCTTCTCTACTCCCACGACCCTTATCGACGGCGATGTGGCCTTTCGGGGTGTACCCAATCGACGCCGGGCAGCCATTATAGTGAGGCGGTGACGAGCTCAGTTGATTCCTCCACCCGTGAAGAGTGACCGGGGGCAAGCTCGCGATATGGCTGGGAGCAGCGATTGGCTTGGTCGCAGGTGGTTTACTGCTTTTCTGCATGCTTGGGACGGCGGCATCCAGTAGGTATCGGGATCAGCTGTCGCTCCTGATGGATAAGGTGATCCAATTGAACGAGCCCATTGTCGACGCCTTCGCGGCCGGGCGTGCGCCCGGTGCAGATAAACTGCAAGAGAGCCGAGCTGGGATCGACGATATCTTGGACCAGCTAGATAGCCTGGGATCGCCACGACAGGGCCTAGAGAGTGCGTTCGTTTCAGTTTTTGAGGCTGCTACAGAATTCAAGCGGGCCTTCGAGATACTGGCGGACGAGTTGACGGAAGGAAGCGGATCGCCCTACAGCGTAGCTTTTCTAGAAGCAGCTCACCGAGGGGGGAGGCGGTTCATCGCTCCGCCTCAGCCCTGCAGGTCCAGCCAAACCAGGGCTTATGCCCTATTTTGGCGAATGCGCTCGTCCCTAGCGAATGGGACCGCTAGAGTAGAATTTACTGAATCTCATTTTGTCCGTCGAATTTAGGGAGGTTTTTTATTGCTCAGGTAATAATTTCCGATCTGACCTAAAACCAAAATACATATTACCTAAATCGAGAC
>JAPUGV010000063.1 GCA_027298025.1 Chloroflexota bacterium
GGTTGGCTGCTGCCGCTGAGCATGCTGGGGCTCATCGTGGCAGTGGCCGTTCGGTCCTGGCCTCAGCTCTTGCGCTGGTGGGGTGGCTCAATTCTTGCCGCTGGAGTTGGCACGTTTCTGATGCTGGGGATCGTTGAAGGCACGGTTGAACGAGCACGAAATTCCGGACCCGTCAGAACCGCGTTCCCAGGGCCATTTGCAGATGTCGCCCAAGACGTAATCGATCGGCTGCTGGATGCTGTTTCTGGTCAGCTATTCTTTTTGGGATTGCTGATCGTTGGGTTCGGGCTGGTGATGCTTGTGTTGGGGATCTATTTGGATCGCCGGGCCGCTTCCCTCTCAGCCTCCCAGCGTCTCTAGGCCTTGTCCCTTGCTCTCCACTTGGCAAAATAGAGCGGCATTTCCCTAGCTCACTCTCCGAGCATCCTCAGGTAAACGAAGTTAGGTGGGCCTTTCTGCCCAACCGGCAGCCTGGCCACGATCACCACTTGCTGCCCCATGAGCGTGCCTTTGAGATCCTCATCAACAATGTTGATTATCTCCTCCACGCTCGAGACAGTCCGGCACAATCTGGGCTCCACTCCCCAAAGGACCGTCATCCGCGTGTAGGTCGTCAGGTCTGGCGTGAAGGCCACGATGCGCGCGGAGGGGCGCGCCTTCGACATGAGCTGCGCCGTTCTTCCCGTGCGGGTGAACACGGCGACCGCGGCAACCGTTCGGTCTTCTGCCAACTTGCGGGCCGCGCGCGTGGTTGCGACCGCGTCATCTCGGAGCTCCGGCCGAGCCGGCTTGAGGGGTTCGCCCCACTCGTGTGAGTGCGCCTCAGCATCGACGATGATGCGGACCATGGTCTCCACCGATTCCTGCGGATAAGTTCCAACGGCGGTCTCCCCCGAAAGCATCAGCGCGTCGCTCCCGTCGAATATCGCATTGGCTACGTCGGAGGCCTCCGCCCGGGTGGGCCGCGGGTTACGGATCATCGAATCGAGCATCTCTGTGGCTGTGATGACGAGCTTGTTGGCCTCGTTCGCGCGCTGAATGATCTGTTTCTGGATGGACGGTACTCGCTCCGCGGAGATTTCCACACCGAGATCGCCGCGCGCCACCATGACCCCGTCCGCCGCAGCCAGTATGTTTTCCAGATCTTCAACCGCTTCCGGGCGCTCGAGCTTGGCGATGATGGGGACCGCAGCCCCCGAACCCTCAAGTGCTTTCCGCAGCTCGAATATTGGCTCGGCGCTGTGCACAAATGACAGCGCTACCCAATCCACGCCGGCCTCTAGCCCTAGAGCGAGATCCTCTCGGTCCTTCTCCGTCAGAGGCGGGGCGGAGAGCGCGATGCCCGGGAGATTCAATCCGCGGTTTTCTCCCAGTTCGCCGCCATTAATGACTCGGGTGCGTACTCGATCCGGTTCTATCTCCGCGACTTGCAGTTCGATCTTTCCGCCATCCACGAGTATCGTGTTCCCCGGTCGCACCTCTTGCGGCAGTGCGGGATAGCTGATCTGGACGCTTTCAGCATCCCCTGGCACGGGGTTCACGCAGAGGTTCAGTGTTGCTCCCGATTGGAGGTGAACGGGACCTCCTCCCGAGAGTGGGCCGGTCCGCAGGCGGGGTCCTTGCAGGTCCTGAAGGATGCCGATAGGCCGACCGACCTCTTCTGAGATCGCCCGTATCGTCTCTATCGCATCTAGATGGGTCTCGTGGGTTCCATGAGAGAAATTGAGCCGTGCTACGTCCATCCCCGCGTGGAAAAGGGATCGAATCTGATCGGGAGATTGGCTGGCGGGTCCGATGGTGGCGACGATTTTGGCGCGTCTCGTCATGAGGGCGCGCAGTATAGCACAGCGATCGATTCAGCCTTGGCTCCACTCGCTAGGACCAACGACTAATACGTGTCTCCCAGCAGGGATGCTAGGATGAATCATGGGAATGCAGCCGGAGGCCAGCGAGAGGTGAGCAATGGGGTCAGAGGATCTAACCCGCCTACGGCGCGAAATCTGGCAAGAGTTCTCCGACGCTCAGGTCGAACTTCTAAACTCGTTGAGGGACGAGATTTCCAGTCGCCGCTGGAAGATCATGCTGGAAATCGATGCCATTCAAGGCATTGTGACCGGGCTTGAGATTACGGTTCAAGATCCTGAACCCAAGAAGGTCCTGGAGGATGTTTCAGAACGGCTCACGGAGGTCCACCGCGAGCTCTCCCGCATTCCCGAAGAAATCCTTCCCCCGTTCTAAGTAAGGGTCAATCCACGGCTACCACGGCCGCACCTTCACCTAATCACCAGGAATAGGCATGGGATAACGCGCTTCGTACCTGCGCGCGGTCGTTCGGCCTCTTTTAATCGATCGTCTCTGTTCTTTCCATGCAAAGCCGCAAACGCCTCCAGCTTGTGGCCGTGCAGCCCCTTGCCGCGGTCGGGGGATGGTGTCCCCCGCCTCGATGCGCATCAGTCTGTCAGCGTCGGGGTCTATCGGATTAGAATGTGGCTCATGCTCCCGCGAAATTCACATGGATTCTGGGGCCTCGCGCTCCTACTTGTCGCATGCAACCGGCCAGACCTGCTGAGCGAGTCTCCCACGTCGACTCCACGGCCTCTCACTCTGGAGGAGATCGAGACGGTGGTCGTTGCGACTTTGGTGGCCGAAGGCGAGATGACCGCGGCGGCAAGACCGAGCGACACTCCTGTCCCTGCTGGGCCCTCCCCTACGCCGACCGATACCTCCGGGGTGCCCAGGGAGGTCCCCACGGAGCTTTCCAACTGCCTAGTGGTCTCAAATTTTCTCAACTTGCGCGACGGACCGGGAGTCGTGTACGAGCCGCCACTGCAAACGCTCACGTCCGGAACCGTGCTCATCCCATTTGCCAAGAATGGCGACGGCTCCTGGCTCGAAGTCCAGCTGCAGGGCGAATCGACGACCGGTTGGGTCAGCGCGGATGGACAATTCATCAGCTGCAGCTTCGATCCATCCAGCCTGCCCCAGGGACAGATCCCGCCGACGCCAACTCCGACGAACACGTCGACACAGGCGCCAACGTTAACTCCAACTCCTACCTACACACCATCGCCTACAATCACACCATGCCCCAAGTTAACGAACGCGACCCTGGACGCTTCTGTAAATATCGGAACCAACGCGGTGACCTTGACGTGGGGCTCGGAAGGCGGATGCGGACCCATCGATGGAACCATCACCGCTACTTATAACGGGGAAGGCTCACCCTATCAAACCTACAAGGTACAGGGCCAGTCAGGGAAGCTTACCGACAACCCGCCAGGGGGCCGTTGCGGCAGTTTTGATATTCAATATTCGCTCATATTGAGGGACAACTCCGGCCAAACCCTGAATGCAAACAAAACCGCGAACGTTTACTGGCTCTGCTGACTAAACGGGCGAGTTCGCTGCCTCCTGCAAATATCGGAGGGATCAACTCGCAGTTCAGGCGACGGTGGGCCGGAATCTAGCTGGTTGTTTCGGTTCTGACATTGAGCATGCTGAGATCCCGATCCTCTAGATGCTGAACCACGAAGAGGCCCTCCGGCGCGTTCCGCTGTTTCATTCGCTGCCTGAAAGCGAATTGCGAGAATTGGCTGGCGGACTGCTCCCCATGGAGATGGAGCAGGGAAGCCTCGTGTTCCGTGAGGGAGACAAGGGTAGAGAGTGCTACATCGTTGTTGAAGGGCAGGTTGAAATCATCAAGTCTTTGGGCACTCCCGACGAGCGTCTATTGGGAGTGCGCGAGCCGGGAGAAACGATTGGTGAGATGAGCCTCTTCAGCAAGGATCACCAACGGACGGCCAGCGTTCGTGCCAGAACCCCGCTGAAGCTGCTAGTGATGAAACGGGATGATCTGGAAGACCTGCTCCGCATGCAGCCTGACCTTGCATTTAACCTTGTGGCGACGTTGAGTCGCCGGCTGGAAGAATCTGAGAATCACACCATTAGTGATCTTCGGGAGAAAAACCTTCAGCTGCAGCAGGCCTTTGACGAACTCAAGGCCGCCCAGGTGCAGATAGTCGAAAAGGAGCGGTTGGAGCGTGAGCTAGAAGTGGCCAGAGTTATCCATCTCAGAATGCTTCCACGAGAGCTGACGCTGGATACAGGCTGGGAATTCGGGGTCCAGTTCTCTTCCTTTGAAGCCGTGGGGGGCGATTTTTACGATGTGATGAACCTCGGC
>JAPUGV010000064.1 GCA_027298025.1 Chloroflexota bacterium
GCATGATTGACTCGAAGGTTGTGGTACCGCACAGCCAGATTTCCAAGATCACAGGAAAGGAAAAGGGATTGAAGAACCTGTACAGTTTGATTCTGAAACTGGCCCGTGACGAGCGCGGTCAGGACATGGTGGAATACGCTCTTCTGGCCGGCTTCATCGCTGTCGCGGCTGGTGCGATCCTGCCCCCTATTGCCGACAACATCAGCATCATCTTCAGCAAGATGGCCAGCGTGGTGGGAAACGCTGCGCTCCAGTAAGAAGCCACTCAGCGTATTTCGCTGCTTCTCGTGAGAGGGCATCCGGCTCTCTGAGCACGACTAAGCCCCCCGAAACGAACTACATAGCGCTCGTCAGCGGATTACTGTTGATTAATCCCTTAATCACCAGCTAACGCCTGCCTGAGGCCTCTTCCGCGTCGTCGGAAGAGCTAAACCCCGCATCGCGTTGCGGGACAGCGGGTAGCTGATCCACGCATAATGGGGCAGAGGATACGCGACGGAAGCTGTTTCCGCGCTCATCACCTGGCTGTTCGAGGAGAGGAGCAAGCGACGTATCTTCGCGGTGCGAAAGCGGATGCCGTTGCGGGTAACTAGGCGGAATGGCAGTGGACACCTGCGTCATTTGTAGGCGAGAGACTCCTGATTACAGGCGACGATCCTGCTTTTCGCGTTGGGCGGCCAAAGCAGAGGATCAGGAGTCTCTCGCTTACAAATGACGCAGGTATCCACTGCCATTCCGCCTAGTTGCCCGCAACGGCATCCGCTTTCGCCCGATACCTGTCGAGAACAAGGCCTTGAGTTGAGCTATTCGATCGTAGCACTGCCACGCTCTTGATTCCAGAGGTGTTCTGCTCTCTGATGAGCTTCTGAAGGACATCAGGCCGCGGATTGATGGTGCGAACGCGATTAATCAACAGTTATCGGCCCACAGGCGCTATCTAGTTCGTTTCGGGAGAGTTAGTGCTCTCGGTCGCGGAACTCTTCGGAACCAGTCCTGCACGACGCGGGTGACAGGCTTGGGGGCTTCACCGCGTGTTTCGATTGTGACAAACTGCCGCCATTGGCCAATACGTCATAGGTCCACAGGGGATTATGCCAGACTGAACCCGCGTCAGCTTGTATGGATTCCCAGTGACTCTCGGTCGGGTGGCTCTCGGAGCCAAATGTTGCCCGAGGTTTCGCTTAGAGTGAACACCAGTTTGTCGCGAGCCACCGCGAGGTCAAATTGGGTGGTTCGGAGATTCATCATCGAAAGCCTCGCGTGATGGAAATGATGTATCGCAAATGATTCACCAACGGGTTGCTTTGTTTTCGGATTCAGACGCCGGGCCCAAATGCAACGGTAACCATCCCGTTCTGAGATAAAGTAAAGCACGCTGCCGTTCGGAGACCAGCAGGGCTTATCGTCTCTGCCTTCGCGATTGGTAACCTTGATCCATTGACCTTCGGGGGCAGGCTCGCCCCCGCGGAGAGGTATGACGAGCAGCCTCGTGCGCTCCGGCCCCAGCCTTCCGTGCAAGGTGATCCAGGAATCGTCGGGAGAAAAATTCGGGTGAAACAGCTTGCGCTCGGCACTTCGGAGCAACTCTCTGTCTTCTCCGGTTTCAGCGTTCAGCACGCCGATTGTGGAGCCTTGCGACAATCCTCCGGGCGCGTAGCGCTGATAAAGGATTCTCTTCCCGTCCGAGGACCAACCTCGAGACGGGCCACAATCGTCGCAGATCTTCTGGGGCAAGCCTCCGCCCGCAGCTACGGAATATATGGGGGACTTATTGCCCCCATACATTGTGTAAGCCAGCATGGAACCGTCGGCGCTGAGCACGGGAAACGAAGCGGCGGACCGAATAGAAGTGCCAAGGGCGGCTAACTTGCCGGTTTCGAGGTTCTTGATCCAGACGTCGAAATGCCCCGACCGGTTGGAAACGAAGGATATGATCTTCCCGTCGGCGGAAACAGAGGCGGTCGAATCCATCGCTCCGTCGTGGGTCACTTGTTCTATCTCCCCGATGACTGTGGCGCTGTCCGCATCGACCGGCAGGCTCCAAACATCGACGTTGCGGACCACACTTGCAAAGGCCAGCCGGCCGTCCGCGGCCATCGAAGGTTGAAATTCCCCTATGCCGGAGGTGAGTCTCTCGGCGTCGCAGGAAACCTGCCAGCTTTTTGTCGAGATTGGGAGTCTCCAGATGTTGGTACTGTCTCCCAAGCGGGCGGAGAAAAGGATATGACTTCCATCGGGTGTCCATCCGCTGGGAATCCAAAAATCGATCAACTCTGGGGCAGCTAGTCCGGAGCAGCGAAACATCCTGATATCCACTGCCGGCCCTCCATCCAACGGCGTCACCCACCATGCGCTTTGACTGCTGGATTGTCTTCCCCGGAACAGCAGAACTTCTCCATCTGGATGCCAGATCGGATGCGTGGCGTAGCTGAAATCACTGCGCAGTTGTTGGGGGGTTCCGCCGCCGGCGGCGGCAATGTACGTCTTGCCAACGAAGTAATCACCCGCTACCCCGACCCAATAGGCGATGTGCTGACCATCCGGGGAGAATTGCGGGTTGCGGCCGTCCACGGCGATCAGTTGCGCATCGCCACCCAGAGTGGACACCACGTAGATCCCTCCGCCATCCCGCTCTGAACGGAACGCGATCCTCGTGCCGTCCGGAGAGAAATGCGGCGAGTGGTCATCCGTTTCATGATCCGTTAGCCGGATAGGCGGCCCTCCATCGACCTGGCGCATCCAAAGATCCAGGTTACCCTCACCGCTGCGATCGGATGCGTAGGCGACTAATTTGCCGTCGGGCGAGATGGTCGGCTCAAACGTCAGGTCCGCATCAGAGGTCAGACGCCTCATCACAGGTCTCAAACGGTCGGCTGAGGGGCGTGTTAACCACATGGCAGTGCCGGCCGCAAACAAAACCAGTGCCGTGGCGAGGATCACCCCCACGCTCCATCGACGCCTCCCCGCCTTTTCGGCCGCAACAAAGGACTTAATCTTCTTCTCCGCGCGGCCAGGAACCTCTCGCGCTGCTCCTGCTTCCAAGCGCTTGTGAAGCGCCCGCAGATCCACGAGCAGGTCGTCCATGTGCTGGTAGCGTTCATCAGGATCCTTGGTCAATGCCTTCGAGATGATTTGATCAAGCTCTCTGGGTACACCGGCTCTGAGAGCGCTCAGCGGCTCAGGGTCTTCGTTGAGGACTGAGTAAAGAACTGCCTGGTGGTACTCGCCGGGGAAGGGCAGTCGTCCACTGACCGTTTCATAGAGAACGACTCCGAGCGACCAGATGTCGGAGCGCCGGTCACCCTCGTTGCCGCTGGCCTGCTCCGGCGACATGTAGGCCGGGGTTCCCATTTGACTGTCGTCCTTGGTCAGCCGTGAGGCCTGAGCCAATCGAGCCAAGCCAAAGTCCAAGATTTTGGCTGGGCCTTCGGCGCTCAAAATGATGTTGGCGCTTTTGATGTCACGATGAACGACGTTTCTCTTGTGCGCATGCTTCAGGCCCTCACCGACTTGGATGGCAATATCGAGCACTGCTGACAGTTTCAGTAGTCCGGCTTTCACGCTGTCGTCTAAGCGCTGACCCTCGATGAAGGCCATCGCGATAAACATTTGCCCACCGAAATCGTCGATCTCATAAACCGTGCAAATGTTGGGGTGATCGAGAGCCGCCGCGGCCTTCGCCTCTCGAATGAATCGCCGCTGTGCCTCCTCGCTGCTAAGTAGGTGCGGGGCCAAAAACTTTAGAGCGACGGTGCGGTCCAACTTGAGATCCTCGGCTTTGTAGACGACACCCATGCTGCCCCGGCCGAGTTCGGCGGTGACCTTGTAGTGGGAGATCGTTTGGCCGACCATCGATAAGGGGATTGTACCGCTACCGGATACCTGGTGATTACAAGCCATACCACCAGCTATCTGGCTCAGCCCATTCTAACTCTTTGGTTGGGGCGGGGTTTAGCTCTCACTACGCCTCGGAGAAGGGCCTCTGACGGCTGTTAGCTGGTGAGAAAGTTATTTCCCAG
>JAPUGV010000065.1 GCA_027298025.1 Chloroflexota bacterium
GAGGCGGGCCGCGTGGCCATCATGCGTCGGCTGCGGAATGGCGAAGTGGAGCAGGCCACGCCGAAAGACTTCAATTGCCGCACGCGCGTGCACGAGTATGGCGGCGGTGCCTTCTTTGCGGATGGCAAGACGCTCTACGCCTCGAATTTCGAGGACCAGCGCCTTTACAAAATCGAACCCGGCGCAGATCCGGTTGCCATTTCTCCTGAGCCAGAGCTTCCGGCGGGACTGCGGTATGCGGACGGCCGCCTTTCTCCCGATCGAAAACGGATCTACTGCGTTAGGGAACGCCATGAACCCGATGGCAACGTCGAGAATGAACTCGTTGAACTCTCGGTGGATCGCGAGCCGAACGTCATCGCCTCCGGTCGTGACTTCTATGCTTACCCTCGCCTCAGCCCCGACGGGAAGCGACTGGCCTGGCTGGAGTGGGACCAACCCAGCATGCCATGGGACGGAACCGAGCTCTGGGTGGCCGGGATCGGATCGGGCGGAGCCCTAGAGGAGGCACAAAAGATCGTCGGCGGACCCGACGAATCGATATTCCAACCGGACTGGAGCCCCGACGCTACGCTGCACTTCGTGAGCGATCGAAGCGGCTGGTGGAACCTCTACCGCTGGCAGGGCGAAAAAGCTCAGGCGATAGCTGCTATGGAGGCCGAGTTTGGTTCGCCCATGTGGATCTTCGGCCTCTCGCAATACGCATTTCTATCGGACGGGCGAATCGCCAGCATCTACAGCCAGGACGGAGTGGATTCCCTGGCCGTGATCCACGAGGAGCTCACCCGCCTGGATGTCGGGCTCACGACTTTCAGCCCGCGCAGCCTGCACTTTGAACCGGCTTCCAACCGCCTCGTCTTCGTCGGAGGGAGTGCCGACCATCCCGCCCGCGTCTACAGCCTGGCTGTCGACGGAGGAGAACCCGAGCCGCTGAGCCCCCCGCCTGACAATCTCCCGCACGCGGAGGACATCTCGCACCCCATCCCAGTCAGGTTCCCTACCTCTGGCGGTCATGAGGCGCACGCGTTCTACTATGCGCCCAAGAATACGAAATACTCTGCGCCCGAAGGTGAACTCCCGCCGCTGGTCGTCGTGAGCCACGGAGGGCCGACCAGCCACACCAACTCAGAGTTCACCCCTGCACTCCAGTATTGGACATCCCGCGGATTCGCGGTGGTGGATGTCAACTACCGCGGCAGCACGGGCTATGGCAGGGCCTATCGACAGCTGCTCAACGGCGAATGGGGCGTTGCGGATGTCGAGGACTGCATCCACGCTGCGCGCCATCTGATCGAGCGGGGAGAAGTGGACGGCGAGCGACTGATTATTCGTGGCGGGAGCTCGGGCGGATACACGACGCTTTCCGCTTTAGTGTTCCACGAGGTCTTCTCTGCCGGAGCGAGTTACTACGGCGTGGCGGATGCCGAAGCGCTCGCACGTGACACCCATAAATTCGAAGCACGCTACCTGGATAGCATGATCGGACCGTATCCAGAGGAGATCGAACTCTACCGTGAGCGATCGCCGATCCATTACGTCAACCGAATCTCGTCGCCATTGATCCTCCTGCAGGGAGGCAAGGACAAGGTCGTGCCTCCTTCCCAGGCAGAGTTGATGGTGGAAGCCTTGGAGAAAAAAGGCCTACCCTACGCTTATCTGAGATTCGAGGAAGAGGGGCATGGTTTTCGCGATTCGGCTAACATCAAGCGCGCCCTAGAGGCAGAGCTCTACTTCTACTCCAGGATCTTTGGTTTCGAATTGGGGGATGCGATCGAGCCGGTGACGATCCAGAATTTGGCGAGCTAGACCCCTCAGTATCCAGTGAACGACGCTCCGATCCGCCGACCGAGCGAGTTGCGTTCTCACGCAGTTATGAGCGGTCGTTCTCGATAGTCTTGTAAAACAGGGGGAGAGGTTCCACAGGCTCTGGCCCGATGAGGTGTGCCGCCAGGGCCCGGACCTCGGCCAGCGTCAAATCGTCCTGACGATTGGCATGGACCGCAAAGAGCTCGTCACCCGCAGCAATTTCATCCCCGACCTTATGGTAAACGACGAGGCCCACCGCATGGTCGATGGCATCACCCTTCAGACTGCGTCCGCCGCCCAGCCCGGCTGCCGTGTGTCCGATCTCCGCCGCGTGGATGCCCGCCACATAGCCTGACGTGGGAGCCACTACGATTTTGATATATTCGGCACCTGGCAACTGCTCCGGTTCGTCCACGTAACTCGGATCGCCACCCTGTGCCTCCACCAGATCCCGGAATTTCGCGAGCGCGGATCCATCGGCTAATGCGGCTGCGGCACGCTCCTTAGCCGCTGACAGGTCTTCCACCTTGCCCGCAAGGCGTAACATATGTCCCGCCACTTCCAGACAATGCTCCTTAAAATCCGGCGGACCCTCCCCGCGCAGGGTATCGATGGCCTCTCGCACTTCGAGTGAATTTCCGACCGCGTTCCCTAGCGGCTGATTCATGTCGGCGATCAGCGCCACGACACGAAGCTCCGCACGATCGCCGATTTCAACCATCAACCCGGCGAGCTCCTTTGCTTGTTCGAGGGTTTTCATAAAGGCCCCCACACCGACCTTTACGTCGAGCACGATCGCCTGCGCGCCCGCCGCGATCTTCTTGCTCATCACAGAAGAGGCGATCAACGGGACGGAGGGAACGGTCCCAGACACATCTCGTAAGGCGTAGAGTTTCCCGTCCGCGGGAGTTAGATCGGCGGTTTGTCCACTCAGCACGAGGCCTACTTCTCTCAGTTGTCGCATAAACTGCTTTGTGGAGAGATCCACTCGAAATCCGGGGATGGATTCCATTTTGTCGAGCGTTCCCCCGGAGAAGCCGAGCCCGCGGCCCGACATCTTACCCACCGGCACGCCGCATGCGGCCACGATCGGCTCCACCACCAGCGTTGTCTTATCCCCCACCCCGCCCGTCGAGTGCTTGTCAACCGCCAGCGGCACTACACTCGTTAGGTCCAGTTGCTCGCCGGAAGCTACCATGGCCAAGGTCAGGTCAGTGCTTTCGCGCGGGGACATTCCCTTGAGCAGAACCGCCATAGCCCACGCGGAAGCCTGGTAGTCTGGGATTTCGTCACGCGCATATCCGGACACGAAGAACTCAATTTCTTCCCTGCTGAGTTCGCCACCATCGCGCTTCTTGGTGATTACGTCTACGGCACGCATGACACGGCGATTATACAATTCGAGCTTGGGTCCACAAACGAGTCGTGCTCGGGCAGAGAGATAGCCCCATCGACCGGGCAAAGAATCAACCTGCTGCTTGCTATAATCCTCCTCAATGAAGAAGACGGACTTACTCCTCAAGAATGCACATGTCGTCACCATGGACGATTCGTTCCACCTGTTCCCCGATGGAGCCGTGGCCATTAACGACGGCGAAATTGTTTCCGTCGGGCCGACGCGGGATCTACTGGCGGAATACCAGCCGGAGGAAATCCTCGACTGCGATGGCAAGGTACTGATACCGGGACTGATCAATGCGCACACGCACGCCGCCATGACTCTGCTGCGTGGATTGGCCGACGACCGCCGACTGGACGTATGGCTCCTTGGTTACATCATGCCCGTCGAGCGGGAATTCGTGACTCCTGAATTCTGCCGACTGGGCACCCTGATCGCATGCGCCGAGATGATCCATAGCGGAATTACATGCTTTGCGGACATGTATTACTTCGAGGACACGGTTGCGGAAGCCGTCGCAGAGGTTGGGATGCGGGGCGTATTGGGGCAGACGGTGATGAAGTTTCCTTCACCCGACGCCGAATCATATGAGGATTCGTTGGCCGCAGCTCGCGAGTTCATAAAGCGCTGGCGAGGACACCCGTTGATCGTTCCATCCGTCGCGCCGCATGCACCTTACACCTGCACCGAGCAAATCCTCCGAGACTGCACCGACTTAGCGGTGGAGTTTGACGTGCCGCTTCACATTCACATCTCTGAAACCCTGCAGGAGGTCGAGGACTGGCGCGAAACCTACGACATGCTGGTGATCCCGTGGGTCAAGAAGCTTGGGCTTTTCGAGGCCAAGGTATTGGCGGCCCACTGCGTTCACATCGATGAAAGTGAGATCCACACCTTGCAGCACGCAGGCGCAGGGGTCTCCCACAATCCTTCGAGCAACTTGAAGATCGCTTCTGGGTTTGCGCCCGTCACGGAGATGCTTGAGCATGGAGTTCACGTGGGCATCGGCACAGACGGCGCGGCTTCTAACAATGACTTGGACATGTTTGAGGAGCTTCGGCTGGCAAGCTTCGTGGCGAAGGCCACGACCCACGACCCCACCGCAGCTCCCGCACGTCAGATCATGGCCATGGCTACCCGCATCGGAGCGAAGGCGCTGTATTTGGATCATCTGACCGGCTCGCTGGAAGCGGGTAAGCGCGCGGATCTGGTGCTCGTCGATCTGAATACTCTGCATTCTCGGCCGCACTTCGACCACGACCCCGACGCGATTTATTCACGGCTCGTCTATGCTACGAAGTCGACCGACGTTACCGACGTCATGGTAGAGGGTCGCTGGCTGCTGAGAGACCGCCAACTCCAAACGATCGAACCCGAGCCGTCCCTCCGGGCCGCGGCGGAATACGCTAAGCGGATAGACGCTTTTCTTATCGAGCGGGAGGACTCGGTGGTTTCGAAACTGGTCGCCATTGGCGGTGCCGAGCAGGAAGAGAGCTACGAGGTACAGATCAAAGTGCGCCTTCCGGAGCCCGCCGCCCTTATCGAGCTTCTCGATTCCGGCGATCTGGACATCGTTCGATCGGTGCACTACCGCGAATATGACACCTACTACACTTTTGACGATCCCGGACAAGGAAGGTTGCGGTATCGAGAGGACGAGTACATCGACGAGGCCGGAGAGGTTTACAACGATCGCAATCGTCTGACCTTGATTGGCCCCGCGGCCGAACGCGAATTCGCACAGTCGGTGCTGCTTTCTCGATCGCGATACTTTGCCCCAGCTACTCACAGCGAACGCTTCTATCGCGAGTACTTCAACCCGAACCATGAATTTGCGATACATAAAGATCGATTGCGGTGGCTGGTTCGCTTCCGGGAGAAAGAATTCTTCATCAACATTGACCGGCTGCTGGTACCCGAGATTGAAGGTTATTTCCTCGAGATTAAGACCCGAACCTGGTCTCGTAGGGACGCGGAGGAGAAAGCTGGCCTCATCCTGGCACTGCTCGAATCGCTAGGTCTAGAGGGCGCGCAGGAAGTCACGCAGGAATACCCGGATCTCGTTTTGGAAACCACATCATAGGGCGTCCGCGATCATTGGGGGGCTGACTGCTCTATTACGTCTTCCTCAACCTCTGTTGCCACTCATAAAGGAGGTTTAGCGCCTCCAGCGGCGTGAGTTCATCGACCGAGAGAGCCTCGAGATCGTCGAGCATGGAGTTGTTGTTGGCAAAGAGCGGCATTTGCACCGAGACCGTTTCTCGATCGCCTCCCCCCTGCTCCTCCAGCTCTAGCAGCAATTCCTGGGCGCGCTGAATAACGCCGCGCGGCAGGCCCGCCAACTCTGCTACGTGAATTCCATATGATTTGTCGGCTCCACCGGGGACGATCTTGTGCAGGAAAACGACCTTTCCCCTCTCTTCGCTCACAGCGACGTTGTAGTTTCGCACTCCAGGGAGGCTCTGCGCCAGCCGCGTCAGCTCGTTGTAGTGGGTGGCCACCAGTGCCCGCGATCGCAGGCGCGGATGGCTGTGGATGAACTCAACCACCGCCCACGCAATCGATAAGCCGTCGTAGGTGCTCGTTCCTCGGCCGATCTCGTCCAGGATGAGCAGGCTGCGGTCCGTAGCATTGTGCAGTAAGTTGGCGGTCTCGAGCATTTCGACCATAAAGGTCGACTGCCCGGCGTGAATTTCGTCCTGGGCGCCAATTCGGGAGAAGATGCGGTCCGTCAATCCGATCTTCGCCGAGCTTGCAGGCACAAAGCTGCCCATCTGGGCCATCAGCACCATCAACGCCACCTGACGAAGATAGGTGGACTTCCCCGACATGTTGGGGCCGGTGATGACCCGGATACGCTCGCCTTCCTCGAGCACCGCGTCATTGGGCACGAAGCGCGGGGTGAACTGCTCGACCACGGGATGCCGACCGTCTCGGATCTCAAGCGCCTGCCCTTCCACTACTTCCGGCTGCACCCAACCCCTCCTGGCAGCGGTCTCTGCCAGCCCGGCGAATGTATCGAGCTCACCGATTGTGCGCGCGGTTTCCAGCAGCCGTGGGGCGCTCTCACCGACCCTGCTGCAGAGCGCGTTGAACAGAGACTTCTCGAGCCGGCGAATTTCCTCCTCCGCCGAGAGCACCCGGGATTCATAGTCCTTCATCTCCGGCGTGATGTACCGCTCGGCATTGACCAGGGTCTGTTTTCGAATGTAGGTTTCCGGCACACGCTCGGAGTTAGCTTTAGTGACCTCGATGTAATAGCCAAAGACCTTGTTGTATCCGACCTTGAGGCTACCGATTCCGGTGCGATCGCGCTCATGGGATTCAAGGTCCGCGATCCAATCGCGTGCTTCGCGCGAGGCCTCCAGCACGGCATCCAGTTCATCCGAGTAGCCAGCCCTGAAGATCCCAATCTTGTTCAGCGTAGCAGGAGGAGCGTCGACTAGAGCCGCTTCCAATACGTCCAGCACCTCGCGGCAGTAGTCAAGGCGGTTTCCAAGCTCCTCCAACGGCTCATCGGCGAGCCGCTCTTTGAGCTCTGGGATCGTGCTCAACGCCTGCCGTAAGGCGTCCAAATCCCTCGGCGTAGCGACGCCTGCAACGGCACGGTTGGTGATCCGCTCGATATCGGGCAATCCCTTGAGGGCACTTCGCAGCTCCCCTCTCTGCAGGCCGTTCTCGAACAAGGCTTGAACCTGTGTCAATCGCGACTCGATGCGTGAGCGATCGACCAGCGGGCGATCGACCCAACGGCGGAGCGTCCGACGACCCATCGGGGAGACGGTCGCATCCAGCACCCCCAGGAGCGAGCCATCGACCTGGCCAGTGCGGATGGTCTGGGTCAATTCAAGGTTGCGTCGCGTCGCCGCATCCAGCACCATGAAATCTGCGGTCGAGTAGATTGAGAGACGGATCAGCAAGGCGAGTGCCGCGGCCTGCGTTTCCTTCAAATAATGAATGATTCCCCCCGCTGCACGGACGGCGAGAGGCATGCCTTCCAGACCGTATCCGGCGAGGTGGCTGACGCCCAGATGGGCCTTGAGGTCCTCTTCTGTGGAGTCGGGGGAAAAATGCCATTCGGAGAGCGGCGTGAGATGGCCGGTGAGCGAATCTCCGATAGATAGAGATTCTGGGTGGATGATCTCGGCGGGAGCAAGCCGGTCCAATTCCTGGCGCATAACACTCGCCGGATCTTGCGCCTCTATTTGAGTAGCGGCAAATTCACCCGTGCTCACATCCACATACGCAATTCCCACTTGCGCGCGGTCCTGGACTACCGCAGCCAGGTAGTTATTGGCATCGCCGGGTAGCAGACCAGGCTCCAGAACGGTGCCGGGGGTGACGACTCGGATGACCTCCCGGGGGAACAGACCCTCCACCGGACCATCACCGATCTGCTCACAGATCGCCACGTGATACCCCTTGTCGATGAGCCGCATGAGATAGTTCTCGGCCGCGTGATAGGGGATGCCTGCCATGGGGATGCGATTGCCCTTCGCGATGTTGCGGGAGGTAAGCACGATATCTAGTTCTTGAGCTGCAATTTCTGCGTCGTGGTCAAACGTCTCGTAAAAATCCCCAAGCCGAAAGAACAAGATCGCGTCCGGATACTGACGCTTGATTTCCAAATACTGCTTGCGAACCGGCGTGACTTTCATCAGCCAACATTCTAATCTCTCTGAACTGACCGTGATAAGATTCGCCGCGCTCTGGGAGGCGATTTCGACCCGATCGTGCAATCACCCTCTGCGACAATGCAGTTTCCAAAACGACGTGGCGCCTGGCGACTAGGCCTTGCGTGCGCGCCTTTCCTTCTAGGACTAGTGGCCGCCTGCGCCTCCGACCCCAGTCCGGGACGCGAGCTAAGCTACGGGCTCACGCTGGCGCCGACCGGGATCGATCCCCACATTAACGCCTCCGTTGAGCTTGGGATTCCCCTGAGCTCGGTTTACGATACCTTGGTTTTCCAGGATCCAGACACCGGTGCCTATGTGCCGGGACTGGCGACGGATTGGTCAATTTCGGCCGACGGGCTGACCTACTCGTTCGTGTTGCGCGAGCAGGTCGTATTCCACGATGGCACGCGGTTTGATGCGGACGCCGTCAAGGCCAATATCGACTACGTGTTGGATCCGGATCACCGATCCCAGAAGGCGGCTGCAATGTTGGGACCGCTCCATGAAGTAGAAGTACTCGGCAGCTACGAGGTGGCGTTCCATCTGGATCGACCTTATGCGCCGATGCTCGATTCCCTCTCGCAGGTCTACCTGGGCATGGCTTCGCCGAGCGCGCTGGAAACCTGGGGACCTGCAGAGTACCAATTCCATCAAGTCGGAACCGGCCCGTTCCGATTCATCGAGTACCTTCCCAACGATCGGCTCGTCCTCGAGCGCAATCCAGACTACGCGTGGGCTCCGGAAATCTACCGCAGGGATGCGCCTGCAATCGATCGGATCACGTTCCGCTTCTTCGAGGATCCGGCTACGCGTGCCCTGGCGCTGGAAGGCGGTCAGGTGGATATCATCGGGGAGCTGCCTCACCTCGAGGCGGATCGACTGGCCGAATCATCTGAGTTCAAAGTTGATCCGGTGCTAATCCCGGGTCAGCCCCTGCAGTTAATTTTCAATACCGAACGCACCCCGACCGACGACCCCAGAGTTCGGCGGGCGCTGGTGCTCGGAGTGGATCGATCCAGAATCGTCGATACCGTTTTCGGCGGGTATTCCGCGGCTGCGGTTGGCCCGCTGTCGGCGAGCACTTTCGGCTTCGCGGCGGATCCCGCATTCCCACCGTACGATCCGGAAGTTGCGGCCGAGCTGCTTGAGCAAGCGGGCTGGGCTCTTTCTGATGGCGGCGGTCCCCGGCGGATGGGGGATGCCGAGCTTCAACTAGGCCTCGTAGTACCCCCCTGGGGCTCAAACCCGGAAGTCGGCCAACTGGTCGCAGCCGCGTGGGAGCAGCTTGGCGCGGAAGTTACGCTAACCGTGGCACCCGGGTTCGGACCGCTCAATGAGGCCCGCGCGCAAGGCGAATACAGCGCAATCGGGATGAATTCGTTCGGCACCGATCCGGATCTGCTGCGCCCATTCTACGACTCGGAGGGATTCTTCAATTGGAGCGGCTTTCGAGATCCGGAGCTTGACGCGCTTCTAGAGGAAGCCGCGGCCGCCTTCGACTCTCCGGATCGTCGAGAGGCACTTTATAAGGAATTCGCAGAGCAAGTGCGCGACCAGTGGTTGATCCTTCCCGTACGCGATTATGTGAATCTGGTGGGATCCAGCCAAAGAGTGGAAGGACTCCGCTTTTCTCCTCAGGGATGGTTCCCCTATCTGAACGACCTAGAATTACAGCCTTAGTCCCGCTGGCGCGCCGACTGAGTGTAGGGCTGCTAACCGCGGTAGCGGCTGTCTCGCTGACCTTCTTTGCGCTGCGCCTCGCAGCGGGAGATCCAGTGGCCAGCCTGCTTTCCCAAGGACTCACGACCCCGGAACAAGCGGAGGCCATGCGGCGCAGCCTGGGATACGACTTGCCGCTTTTCCGGCAGTACCTCCGCTTCCTTGCGAATTTTGCGCGCGGCGATCTTGGGGTTTCGCTCTATTCCGGACAGTCGGTAACCGCCATCATTGGTTCCCAAGTGTCGAGCACGGTTCAACTCGCTGGGCTCAGCCTGGCCGTTGCATTGCCGCTGGGAATCTTTTTAGGATCCATAAGCAGCTGGAAGACCCGACCCGCCGCTCAGCGGGCCGCGACCACCCTTTCGGGCCTGGCCACCTCGCTCCCGGTGGCGACTACAGGTGTCATTAGCCTGCTGATTGTGAGTCTCTTAGCTCGCAGGCAGGTGAGCGGGGTTCAGCTGTGGCTGCCGGCGCTTGTGCTGGGGTACGCGGCAGCCGGACCCTTTGCGCGCGCCGTGCACGCTGGGCTTGAATCCAGCCTGAACTCGCCGTTCATCCTGGCCGCCAAGGCTCGTGGTCTGCGCCGGGGCAGGAGGATGTATTGGCACGCGCTGCGACCCGCTCTGCCCGCCGCGATCGCTCTGATTGCACTGGAGGCCGCCTTCCTGTTCACAGGAACGGTGGTGACCGAAACCGTATTCTCCCGCCCCGGCTTGGGGAGGACGCTCGTACGCTCGATACTCCAGGCGGACTTTCCGGTCGCGCAGGGCATTGTGGCGCTGGCAGCTCTCATCTACGTCGGCAGCCAGATCCTAGCCGATGGACTGGGCTGGGTCCTGGACCCTCGCCTACGGGATACCGGATGAAGGGTCTCAATCTCTATTGGGGCCAGACGCGGCCAGAGCTTCGATGGCTGAAAGCCAGATCCACTGAATGATTCCCGGCCCTGGCATGGATTGGATCCATTGATAGCGAAACGCTTGGCGTGGGGCTGGTTAGTGGTTATGCTGGGGATCGCGCTATTGGCACCGTGGTTGAGTCCGAATCCTCCCGCTCAATCCCTATTCGACCCGTTAGCGCCGCCTGGCCCCGGGCTACCTCTGGGAGCGGATGCGCTCGGCAGAGACTTTCTGGCGAGGATGATGGTTGGCGCCCGTTTGAGCCTGTTGCTGACCGGGCTGGCGGCGGCCGTCACGCTGATTGTCGGCGGGTTGGCCGGATTCTCCGCCGCGATCGTCGGAGGGCGTTACGAGGTCGCCATCAATTGGCTCTCCAACGTGCTGCTCGCTATTCCTGGATTGTTGCTGGCCATGCTGTTTGTGGCTGCTTGGGGACCCGGGATCGCGGCGGTGATCCTGGCGGTCGGGATTGGATTTGCGCCCAGCTTCGGAAGGGTAACGCGGTCTATCGCGAAGAGCCTTCTGGAGGAGGGCTACGTCATGGCCGCTCAGGCCATTGGAGGCGACCGCCTGTGGATCACTTCCCGCCATCTGCTGCCAAACTCTCTGCCGCAACTGGCCTCCTACGCGGGAACCTATTTTGCATGGGCCTTCCTGGCCGTTACGACGCTCACCTTCCTTGGGCTTGCGGGAGATCCCTCTATCCCGGAATGGGGAGCGCTGCTGGACAGCAGTCGTTCGCATTTGCAGTCCGCCCCTCGGCTCGCGGCCGCTCCCGCTCTGGCGATCACGCTAACGGTGTTAGCAGTTCACGCGATCGCGAGTAAGGAACCCGTTCCCTAGATCGATAGAATCACTTCATCCATGGATCTTCTCCTCCCCCCAAATTTCGAGCGCTTCATCATTACCGGCAATCAGCAGCCACATCTAAGTTCGGGGCGCATAGGTTCGAAAAGCACATTCGTTTGGCGCTCACGCCTCCGTTTTGGTATGCTCCCTCCCAATGTTCATCGTCCTGCTCATCTTGGCTCTGGTCTTCGACTTCCTCAACGGTATGCACGATAGCTCCAACATCGTGGCCACCGTTATTTCATCAAGGGCCGCCCAGCCGAGGGTCGCTCTGCTACTGGCCGCCATCGCGAATTTTCTGGGTCCTTTTCTATTTGGCGTTGCAGTCGCCACTACGATCGGGGATGATCTCCTGGTGGCGGAGGCGATTACCCAAACGGTGGTCATCGCCGCCCTGGGAGCAGCCATCGTCTGGAACCTGTTGACCTGGTATTTTGGAATCCCTTCGTCCTCCTCGCATGCGCTCGTGGGTGGGTTGCTAGGGGCTGCCATAGTCGCGGCCGGAGTAGCGGTCGTTAAGGCCGACGGCCTGCTGAAAATCGTCCTGGCCCTGTTGCTTTCGCCTCCACTGGGGCTGCTCACTGCCTTTCTCATCATGCGCCTTACTCTTTGGGTCGTGCGCGGAGCCACGCCGAACGTGAACATAGCATTTCGCCGACTGCAGATTCCTACGCTTCTGGGACTGTCGCTAAGTCATGGGGCAAACGACGCGCAGAAGACGATGGGAGTGATCGCGCTGGGGTTATTGACGGCGGGCATCACCGACTCGTTCTTTATTCCCATCTGGGTGATCTTCGTCAGCGCGCTGGCAATCGCCCTGGGCACGGCGCTCGGAGGGTGGCGGCTGATCCGTACCCTTGGGGGGAAGATCTACAAGATACGGCCGATCCACGGCTTTACTTCACAAGTTGCGGGGGCAGGTGTGATTATTGGTGCCTCCATCTGGGGAGGACCGGTGAGCACCACCCAAGTGATGAGCTCGGCAATCGTCGGAGCAGGAGCAGGAGAACGAGTCAACAAGGTCCGCTGGAACGTCCTGCGCGACATGATCTACGGGTGGATCCTAACCATTCCCGTCACTGCCATCCTTGCCGGGATCCTCTACCTGGGGCTGAAGCAGGTCATTCGCTAATCCGCCTGAAGCCAGGATCGGATTCGGTCGATGAGCCTCCCCGTCAGCCGCTCGCTGACCTCGTTCCATTCAATTCTAGGATCGTCGGCTTTGAACCAATTGGCCTGGCGCCGCACGAACTGTCGCGTCAGCCTACGCATCTCGGCGACGGCCTCTTCCAGGCTCCGCTCGCCGCGCAGAACCCTTCCAATCTGACGGTAACCGATGCCGGACATCGGCGGATGATCCAGGTCGATTCCCCGGTCCAATAAGGCCTGCACTTCGTCGACCAATCCACGCTCCAGCATCTGATCAATGCGCTCATCGATGCGGGCGTACAGCACGCGCCTCGGGAGACGGAGGCCCAGCCGAAGGATCCGGTAATCTGGGGGGCTGGCACGGCGCTGTTCGCTGAGCGGAGTTCCGGTCAGCTCGTATACCTCGAGCGCACGGGCCACGCGGCGCACGTTGGCGGGATCGATCTCCTGGGCCGTTGTGGGATCGACTTCTTCCAGCTTAGCGTGAAGGAAGAACGGCCCGTGCTCCGCTGCCAGTCTCTCGAATGTGGCCCGGATGGAATTGTCTGGAGCCTTCGGAGGCGGGAGCCAGCCCTCCAGGATGGCGGTCACATATTGCCCGGTGCCGCCCACCAGCAGCGGAAGCCTACCTCGCTGCTGAACCTTCGCGATCGCACCGTCCGCAGCCCGCTTGAACTTCGCCAGGCTCCAGCTCTCCTCGGGCTCGGCGATGTCTATCAGGTAATGTGGGATAAGCGCGAGCTGTTCCGGACTCGGCTTTGCCGTTCCGATGTCCATCCCACGGTAGATCAAGCGCGAGTCCGCGGACACGATTTCGGCCGCTAGAGCCTCGGCTACATCAATGCCCACCTCCGTCTTTCCAACTGCGGTGGGCCCGACGATGGCGACCAAGCTTGGGGTTGTGACTTTCACCGGGTTAAGGTGCTGTGGGATTTGGTCAAGGAGCGTTGGTCGAGCCGGGCGCGTACGCAATTCCAGAGCCAGTCTTCAATGCCCGCGAACTGCGTTCTCAATGTGGTCCAACCGATCTACCTGACCGTCGGAGTGGAGGTCCAGGGCCACCACATCGATTCTCCAAGGTGATTGCGCGTGGTTTGAACTTTCCAGATAGGCATAGGCCGATTGAATCAGCTTCTTCTGCTTAGCGCGAGTGACCGCCTCCTGTGGTGTGCCGTAGGAATGGGTTCGACGGGCCTTGACCTCCACAAATATGATCTCTCCGTCCTTCTCGACTATGAGATCAATCTCGCCCTTACGCCACCGCCAGTTGCGATCCAGTATGCGGTATCCATGATTCAGCAGGTAGTTTGCGGCCAGAGATTCGCCGAGCATCCCTAGCTCCTTAGGCGGGAGTTCACTCGGCATCGGAATAGATTTGCGGGGGCTTGCTAAAGCGGTTGGCGTTGCTTGGGGTCAATCGTCCTGCTCGGCCTCGCCCAAATCCCAGTCGAGGTCGGATCGGACCGGGACCGCCGGCAGGTCCTCTACCATCTTCTTATCCAGATTTAGGTAAACGGTATCGTCGGCAACTTTGTCAATGGATGAGATCGGTAGGGCGACGTCTTTCTTGCCCCAGAAGTGGCCTTCTTGAAGGATGAAGTGTGTTATCGCATCACTCTCCGGGTTCACCACCAGCCCTTCTACTTCTCCGACCTTGCCGTCACTTGCCTCGACCACCATCCCGCGATGGACAGTCAGTTCACCAGCCGGCACGCCCTCCGCATCCACGGCGATCGCGCCTTCATCCGGAAAGTAATACGGTTCCGTATACGCGTACATCTCGTGCCCGTAGTAGGCGCCCGAGTAATGCGCCACATCTCGGTGGATGTATCGAGTTTCCGTGAACGGCTTCATGGTGACGACGTCCTGGATCGTGCAGTTGAGTTGGATGGTTTTTGGAGTGGCATCCACAATCTTCTCGACGGGCACGATGCGGTCTTTGTGTCCGACGAACTCGTCATTCTCTAACACAAAGTGCGTGACCTTGCGCCCCACCGGATTGACGATGATGTTGGTCGACTTGCCGCAATCGCCGTCTGTGCACTCGACCTTTGCACCGAGCGGAATATCTAGCATTTCTTCCTCCTGCAAAGACTAAGCATCACCCGCTCTAAGGCGGAGAGCATTCGAACTCGCAAGTGACCCTGCGAATTATACTGAAACATCCCCTTTGCCAACTCCCAGTGGGGTTCCAATTGGTCAGTGCTTTGGCCCCGCAGCGCATGCCAAGTTTAACAGCTACGGCAGCTTATTTGTCAGAGAAAGTGGTTGACAGCCAGCTTAATACACCATTAGAATGTGGCATCAACGTTGAAGCGGCCGAGACCCCCTCGGCCGCAGGCCCGCCCATCGTGCCTAATACCGGACCAAAGCAGGAGACGCAGCTCAATAAGACCCCTTGATTTCTATTTAACGTAGAACTTGGCCAAGTTACAATCGGATATCCTGAGGAGGAGGATTAAACCCATGAATCGTAAGCTCTTTATTTTTGGCGGCCTGGCAGTGGTGGCCCTGGCGCTAGGAGCCTGT
>JAPUGV010000066.1 GCA_027298025.1 Chloroflexota bacterium
AAGCCTCGTCAAGGATTGGGGCCTAGCCCGCCGGGCGGTTCGTCGGTTCGTGGCGGGAGAATCCCTGTCGGAGGCGCTGCAGGTCAGTCGAACCCTTAGCGCGCGGGGGCTCACCACATCCCTCGCTCACCTGGGCGAGCATGTGGACTCGGAAAACGAGGCAGCTCATTCTCGTGATGAAATCCTTCGGCTGATTCAGGCCATTGGCAGCAGCAACTTGCCCTCCAATATTTCCATCAAACTGACACAGCTCGGGCTCCGCCTCGACTATGAGCTATGTATGAACAACATGCTGCAAGTGGCGCGGGAAGGAGCGGCACAGAAGGTCTACATACGCATCGATATGGAAGATTCGACTTGCATCAATCAAACCCTGAGCCTCCATCGCGATCTGGCCCTGCAAGGTCTCACAAACGTGGGTCTGGTTTTTCAATCCTCCCTGCTCCGAAGCGAGCATGACGTTCGCTCGGCTGTGGCCACGGGCACGACGGTACGGATTGTCAAGGGGGCCTATCTGGAGCCTGAGTCGATCTCATACCAGTCGCGGGGTGACGTGAATGAAAATTTCGACCGTCTCTCCGTGATTGCATTGGAAGCAGCGCATAATCAAGGATGGATTTCAGGATCCGCGGATGGTCGCACGCCTCCGCTGATTGCTATCGCCTCACACGACCTGAACCGGATCAAATTCGGAGAAGAATATGCCAGAAAGATTAGGCTACCCCGCAGCGCACTTGAATTTCAATTTCTGTACGGGATCCGTTCGGCGCTCCAGATCTCGCTCCACCAGCGTCGGTACCCGGTGCGAGTCTACGTGCCCTATGGGTCGCAGTGGTACCCTTATTTGATGAGGCGTCTTGCCGAGCGCCCCGCAAACCTCTGGCTCATATTATCCAACCTGTACCGTCGATAGCAACCATCGACTATTCCCCTCTCTATGCAAGCTTGGGTCGATGATCTCATCTTCGGATACCGCGCTCTCCTTTCGAACCTTCAGGAGGCTCTCATGAAACTAGACGGAAAGATTGCTCTAATCACGGGCGCGGCCCACCGCCTGGGTAAATCGATCGCTCTGGCCTTGGCGGATCAAGGATGCGATCTGATGATCCACTTCAACCAGGCTCAGGAAGCCGCGGCCGAAACCGCGGAACAGGCGCAGTCTGTTGGGATACGGGCGGTGATCGTGCAGGCCGATCTCTCCCAGACCGAAGGGGTGCAAGAGGTCTATCGCGCGATAGACTCCGCCTACGGAAGAATCGATTTGCTTGCGAATTCGGCCGCAACGCTCGAACGCCGGGATATCCTTGAGGTCGATGAGGAAGACTGGCGCAGAGCGATCGGATTGAATCTGAAAGGTGCCTTTTTCGTGCTCCAGGAGGCTGCCCGCCGCATGCGGAGCGCGGGCGGTGGAGCGGTGGTGAATATCTCGGACACCGCCGGCCATCGACCCTGGAAGGAGTTCCCGCTCCACTCGATCAGCAAGGCCGGCCTGGAAATGCTCACGCAAGTCGCGGCTTTTGCTCTGGCGCCGGATATCCGGGTGAACGCGGTGATTCCCGGTCCTACGCTCAAGCCGCCCTCGATGGCAGATGAGAGATGGAAAGAGGTCACAGGTAGACTCCCACTAGGGCAGGCCGTTCCAAGCCATAACGTTGCTCAGGCGGTGGTGTTCTTGATGACGAATGAGTACATCACTGGCCACTCGCTACGTGTGGATGGCGGAGATTTGCTGACCTAACGCGAATGACAAATCAGGATGGAGGGGGAAGGATGAGCGAACGCAAGGAAGAACTGCGTAGCCATATGGAACTCCGACATGCCGAGACCTGGCCAGTACTAGAGGGGTTGAACGATAGCGATATGGGGGTGGAGGTTTATTCAGCGGAAGAGGGGACGTGGACTGTAAGAGATCTCCTTGGACATCTGGCGGACGGAGAGAGTGGGAATCTCGCCCAGGCCAAGCGGTTGGTCGCCGGGGAGCAGACCGTGCCACCGGACTTCGACCTCGATCGTTGGAATCGGGGGGCAGTGCGCAGGGCCGCCGAGACTTCTCCGGCCGTATTGATGCGCGTGATCGCCGACTCATATTCCAGTGCGCTTGCCTTCCTGGAAGGCCTCGCTGATAGCGACTTGGACAAATTGGGATTGCACTCGAGCGGGGAAATGTTAACGACAGAGGGTTTCCTGCGGCGCATGGTCGATCATCGGCTTGAGCATGTGACGGATATGCAAGCCGCCATGAGATAGCGACTTGAGACGAATCGGATGCTGTTGGAATTCGGCTTTGTGTACCTCATAGGATCCCTTTGAAAACATCTACCCTTTGCACTCCTCCGGCTCACCACCCATTGGCCAATTGATGTCCTATCCCATTCATGATCTGTACATCCGGCCCCTGGACATGATGCAGGATCTCGAGGGCTCGAGGCTGGGGGTGCTCCGACGTAGCGATCATCTGCTGCGCAGATTTGGATTGGCGGAGGTTGTGTTCGTCGAGACGGGCCAAGTTCGACCCGCAACGCTCAGAGAAGTTGCCGATGAAGTATGGGCATTGGTCGAGGGTAATGTACAGTTCAGCTGGAAGGACCAACGTTCATCTTCGCCGACTCGCGGGGCCACGTATGAGCTGCATTGCGATCGACCGACGCTCGTTCTGGCGCCGTTCGGCGTAGAATTTGAGGTGCGGGCAGTGGACGGGCCGGCGCAGCTGCTTCGACTGGCCACGCATGAGAGCGACGAAGTGTGATCTCATTTTCAAACCTTCGTCTTTTCATTCGACTCTCGAGGCCGCTCTTTCTGCTGGGGGGACTGCTGCTTTACGCGCTGGGAGCAGCAATTGCCACCTATCTGGGTCGCCCAATTGATGCCGCGCTATACCTGGTGGGACAAGCGATTGTCACACTCCTGCAGCTGATGACCCACTATCTCAATGAATACTTCGACGCGGAGGCGGATCGGGAGAATGACTCACGAACCCGACTCACTGGAGGGAGCGGGGCGATAGGCCCGGAAGGTTTGCCGAAGAGTGTCGCGCTCTACGCAGCGGTTGTCTCCCTGGCACTCGCCACTACGATCTCGACTGCAGCGCTGATCACGGGGGCATTTCCGCTATTGGCCTGGCCGGTGCTCCTTCTCGGATTCATGGGAGCATTCTTTTACAGTACTCCTCCCCTTCGTCTGTTGTCCACGGGTTACGGAGAACTAGCAGCCGCGCTGGTAATCGCCGGATTGACACCGACCTTTGCGTACGCACTTCAGACTGGAGAGCTTCACCGGCTTCTGCTCATGAGTACCGTTCCGCTGATCGCTCTCTGCTTTGCTATGATCATCGTATTTGAGCTCCCGGACTACGCCACGGACGTCAAGTACGGAAAGCGGAACCTCATGGTCCGGCTAGGCTGGTCGGCCGCCATGAGAGCGCATGACGTCGCGATTGTTTTTGCCTTGATCAGTTTCGCAATCGCATTCTCGCTCGGGCTGCCATCCAGAGTCAGCCTGGGGGCTCTGATCGTGGTGCCGCTGGCGGGGGCGCAAGTTTGGCAGCTTAACCGGATCCGACAGGGCTATCCTCCCAAATGGACCAGCTTGACCTTCAGCGCGCTAGCCCTGTTTGTTGTTGCCGCCTACGTGGAACTCGCAGGGTACCTGCTCATCTGATATGCCCGAATTCCTAGAACTCGCCAGCCCCGAAAAGGCACTGAATACGTTTTTGGACTTGGTTCCCCACAGTCCTGAAGCTGTGCGAATTCGCACAGAAGAGGCGCTTGGTCGGGTCCTTTTGAACGACGTCGTTGCGCCCTCCCCGCTACCGCCATTCGCCAGAACAACTGTCGATGGGTACGCCGTTCGGGCCTCGGACACCTTCGGTGCCTCCGCTAGCATGCCCGGCTACCTCAAAATTGCGGGGGAGATTCTCATGGGCACCGATCCGGAGCTTGAGGTCGGAGAAGGCCAGGCGGTTCTGATTCATACCGGTGGAATGCTGCCGCCCGGAGCGAGCGCGGTCGTCATGATCGAAGATACGCAGGCCGTTGACGATGAGGAGATCGAGGTATTAAAACCAGTGGCCGACGGTCAGAATGTGCTGCAGGAAGGCGAGGATGTGCAACCTGGAGAAGTCGTGATTCAGGCGGGAACTCGCATCCGTGTTCAGGAGATCGGGGGGCTGATGGCGCTCGGATTCATCGAAGTGGAGGTGGCAGAAGCACCCCGGGTCGCCATCCTCTCCACGGGGGATGAGGTCGTCCCGCCCGCCGAAGAGCCTGTACCCGGGCAGGTTCGGGATATTAATTCGTATACTCTCAGCGCGCTAGTGGAGCGGGCGGGAGGTAAGCCGGTACGTTACGGCATCATTCCCGATAATGCGGTGGATCTGGAGGCGATTGCCAGGCAAGCGCACTCAGAGCACCACATGATGTTGATTACGGCTGGATCATCCGTTAGTGAGCGCGACATCACCGCGGATGTGATCGCCAAGCTGGGCGAACCTGGAATTCTGGTGCACGGCATCGCCCTGCGACCGGGCAAGCCAACCATTCTGAGTATCTCCGACGGCGTGCCGGTAGTCGGATTGCCGGGCAATCCGGTGAGCGCGGTGGTCGTGGCGGGGCTCTTCGTGCTCCCGGCCATCCGAAGACTCCAAGGCATTCGGGGTCCGGAATGGTCGGCGACCCTCCAGGCCAGCTTGAAGACCAACGTGTCATCCGTCTCCGGCAGGGAGGACTGGCTGCCGTGCCGCCTGGTCGTGACTCCCGATGGTCTCGAAGCGGAGCCCGTGTTCGGCCGATCGAACTTGATTTTCACGCTGGTTCGGGCGGACGGTCTCGTGCGGATCCCCGCCGCCTCGACCGGATTGAAGGCCGGCGAAAAGGTCGAAGTACGTCTTTTCTGATATGGCCACTCGCACCGTTTACCTCAAGGATGTTCCGTTCGATGAGGCCTGGGAAAGGTTCCGCGCGGCGCTGAAGCGGGCGAACCGGTGGGATCTGATTGAGGGTGAAAGTGTGGCGCTTGGGGAGGCACTGGGGCGCGTGACGGCCGAACCAGTTTGGGCGAAGATCTCATCTCCTCACTATCACGCGGCGGCCATGGATGGATACGCCCTGCGCGCCTCGGATACAAATGGCGCGAACGACCGCGCGCCGGTGCAGCTCATGGACGAACGGATCGAACCCGTCGACACCGGAGATGCATTGCCAGACTGGGCAGATGCAGTGGTCCCGATTGAAGTAGTGGAAGTTGTCGAAGATCTGGACAAATCTCCCGGAATTCTGCTGCGGGCGGCGGTTCACCCTTGGTCCAACGTACGGCCGATGGGCGAAGACATGGTGGCGACGGAGATGATCCTGCCCGCCGGCCACCAATTAAGACCGGTGGATCTAGGCGCGGCAGCCGGGAGCGGGCACGAAAGCTTAGTCGTGCGCAAGAAGCCGAGGGTGGCGGTAATCCCCACTGGATCAGAACTAGTGCCGCCGGGAACCCTGCCTCGGCCAGGGGAGATCATAGAATACAACAGCCTGGTGTTGGCCGCCCAATTGGAAGATTGGGGCGCGGCACCCTCGCGACTTCCTATTGTCCGAGATGATCCAGATGCCATCCAATCTGCAGTCGACGAAGCGGCCCGTCGTTTCGATTTGATCTTGCTCAATGCCGGCTCCTCCGCCGGATCTGAGGACCACTCTGCAGAGGTTGTATCTTCCCTTGGGGAACTGCTTGTTCATGGCGTCGCTATTCGTCCGGGGCATCCTGTGATCCTGGGAATCGTGGGCGATGGGGTGCCAATCGTTGGGGTGCCGGGGTATCCGGTTTCCGCGGCACTGACCGGCGAGATATTCGTTCAGCCCCTGATTCGCCGTTGGCTCGGACTGACGGAATCGGGCGAGAGGCAGATCGAGGCGGTGCTTACTCGGAAGGTACATTCCTCGCTTGGAGACGATGAGTACTTGCGGGTCTCAGTAGGCAAGGTCGGAGAGCGAACGGTCGCCGCGCCCCTGTCAAGGGGTGCGGGCGTTATCACTTCTCTAGTACGGGCGGACGGGATCGTCCGCATCCCCGCAGGCATACAGGGCCATGCGGCGGGAACCCCCGTGCTCGTTCACCTCTATCGCACCCCGGAAGAGATTGAGCGAACCATTCTCGCCATCGGTTCGCACGATCTGACCCTGGACCTAATCGCTCAGCATCTCGCACTTCGCGGCACGCGACTCAGCTCCGCTAGCGTGGGGAGCCTAGGTGGCCTTGTAGCGCTGGGACGTCGGGAGGCCCACATTGCGGGCTCGCACCTGCTGGACCCGGAGACTGGCGAGTACAACCTGCCCTACATTCGCAAACACTTAGCTACGACTCCGGTGATGGTGGTGGGACTGGTCCGCAGGTGGCAGGGATTGATTGTTAGTCCCGGCAATCCCAAGGGAATCCAGGAGCTCGCAGATCTCGCGCGGGACGATGTTGTGTATGTAAACCGGCAGCGAGGAGCTGGCACGCGTGTGCTGTTCGATTTTCAGATATCGCAACTTGGCCTGGATCCTGATGCGATTCAGGGATACGGCCGTGAGGAGTTCACTCACCTTGCGGTAGCAGCCGCGATTGCTGCCGGACGCGCCGACTGCGGCATGGGCATCCAGGCCGCGGCGGTCGCCCTGGGGCTTGATTTTGTGCCCCTTGTTAGCGAACGCTACGACCTTGTGATTCCGAAGGAGCATTATGAAAGCGAGCTGCTCGCCCCCCTGCGTGAAACACTGGTAAGTGAGGCGTTCGCCAGCGAAGTGAGTGAGCTGGCCGGCTATGACCTGGAACGACCCGGAGAGGTTTTGGCTGAGCTGGGCTAGCGACCGGGGATCACAATCAGGGGCGCCGGCGTAAAGGTCAGGAAGAAGATGATGAGTGCCAGTATAGCTACGGCCTTGCGACCGTTGTCCAGATCGGTGACATCGTCGAGAGGCTGAGCGTAGGTTCTGCCCATGAGGAAGACTAAAACGGCGAACAGGAACCAGCCCGGGTAGACAATGATTAGTACGACGAAGCCCACCACAATGAACGGCCACAGTCGGATCGCTCGGGATCCAAGCCAGGAATAAAGTGAATGCCCGCCATCCAACTGGCCCGCTGGGATCATGTTGATGCCCGTCACAAGCAGGCCCGCCCAGGCCGCGAAGGCCATAGGGTGCAGGAAGACGTCCCGCCCGCCAAACGGAAACTGCACGCCAAACCGTCCCCCTGCACCTGCTGCGATATTGCGGAGCCAGTAAATCAGCTCATTCTGACCTTCGAAGTCGGCAGGTGCTGGCAGCAATTCCCCCGTCACGACGTATTTGGCGGCCAAATACAGTATTGAATTCCCCTCGAGTGTGGCGGACGCTCCCCGCGGGATCTGTATCTCCCGAACGATGGATAAATTGAGCCCAATGAATAAGAGAGGCAGGGCCACGATTAGCCCGGCATAAGGCCCCGCTAGTCCCATGTCCAGCAGATGTTTGCGATTCCTGGGACGCGACTTTAGCCGGATAAACGCTCCGAACGTTCCCAGGAAAAGCGGGGATGGGATGAAGAACGGTAACGAGACAGCAATGTTGTGGAAACGTGCCGCCAGGTAGTGGCCGAATTCGTGAGTGGCCAGTATTCCGAGCAAGGTTCCAGCGTATATGAGTCCCAGCGCAAGCGGCTGACCCAGGAGGCTCTCAGTTGGATTTTCCTGTGCATACGACCTGCCATAGTTGAGTCCGATGAACAGCACTGTTAGAAAGGTTGCCACCGCGAGCAAACCGTGCAGCCACAGGCGGTCAGGCTTCGCCTCAGGAAATTCATCCGTTGCCAGGAATACGTGGAAATCTCCCTCCTGTCGGAGGAGTAGACCGGCTCCTTCTTTCGCAAACTGAGGCTCCAGGCGATCGAAGGCTTTGGAGGACTCCACTCGCAAATGACCCTGGTACCGGGCCCTGTAGGGTCGGTCTTCTCCTCCCGGTTGCCACCTCGATACATCCATCACTTCTCGGACAATCGGCAGCAGCCGAGTTACCAAGTCATCCACACGCTCAACCGACGAATCCATCCAACCTCCATCTCGGCAAGTCGGGAGTGGATGGGAGTCGAACCCACCGCGGCCCGTTGACGGCCCGCCACCGATTTTGAAGACCGGGGAGCCCACCGGGGCCCAACCACCCCCTTGTCCGGCAAGCATACCTTACTGGTGCAGGCGCTGACAAGAATGCGGGGTTACATGAACCGAGTTTCCTATCGATCATCCCGGGTACCTTCTTGCTACAATCTTGCGGGAGTTTGTGAGTGAATAAAGCGCTGATCGACGAAACGATACGAGCACTTTCCGCCCCGAGTGTCGTGCCTACAAAACGAGACACATGGGATCGAATCCTGATCATTACGGGTTCGCTTGGTCTCGTTTTTAGCCTTCTCACCGCGACAATTCTTGGAGGGCTATCGCTCTTCGCGAGACAGCCGGTCGCTTTGGGAGTGGAGGCCGCCTCGATTTTGGCGGTCGGGATGTTGGCGGCCCCAGCGATCTATTGGGGTGCCAGGGGCTCGGCAGACCGCGCCGTGCGCAGGCCGGGCCCGGCCTGGATTCTAGCGCTGTTGCTTTTTCCATTGGCTCTGGTCCTGGGCATTCTGGCCTTCGAAGTTGGAACACTCCCAAGGTTATTGGGCCCCATTGCCCA
>JAPUGV010000067.1 GCA_027298025.1 Chloroflexota bacterium
CACCGGAGCCGCAGCCCACTTCGAGTATGGTTTCGCCCGCTATGAGTTTTGCTTGATCTACGACCTGGGCGACGAGATCGCCATAGCCCGAGCTTCCGCGTGCCTCCAAAAGCGAAATCGCGCCAAGATGTGGCCCACTGAGCGTTATCGTGCAGTAGCGGTCCGAAATCCGAGACACCAGCGGCTCCCATTGCGATGGTGCCATTGAGAGGGGCAGCAACACCAGCGGGAGACCCGTACCGCGGATGCGATAATAGATCCCGGCGATCTCACCCTCACCTTGGGGCAAGGGTGCAGTCGAAAAACTGTGCTCACACTCGGCACGTGCAAGGAAGTCGCAGAGGGCTTCCGCTATATCCGCCGTTCGGTCAGCAATTGTGTCCGCCCACATGGGACTGGAGTAGTTGCTGAGCTCGAGAAGTTCACCGTTCCCGAACCGAACCGCCAGATCATGCGCTCGCCGAGCCGGTGCACCCTGATCGCCAGTGATGACCAGCGTAGGGACAGCAAACGCCTCCAGACGGTCGGGAATGCCTTTGTTCAGATGGGGTGCAACCACGGTCAAGGAGCAAATGCGATCCTGATACTTCAACGCCAATTCGCCCCAGTCGCCGGACATGCACGCGGCGACGTGCACGGCACCGAGTCCAAGATGGTCCAGCACCTTCACTATGCGGCTTGCGGTCGTTGGTTCGTCTGATGGCATGATCTTCTCACAGTATGGATTCTCGATGGCGCGAGCCACCCAGATGCGCAGACCACGCCACCTCAACCTCTCTCTACCACGTCCGCTTCGACGGAAGGATCGGTGACCTTGCCACCTGTCCTGCCGCTTTTATTGCAAATCTGCGGCGACTGGGGTTTCTTGATTCAGGCGTAGACGTGGGGGGCCGGTTTCCACTTATCCCAGAGCGCGGGATCGTGGCAGATCACCAGCTCGCCGTCGTGGAAATCCGCCAGCGCCTTCAGCCGCTGGATCGAGGCGACGGCCTGTTCTGTCGTATGCGCGTTGCCGGGCGGCAGCGCCGGGTCGAGATTGGCCGGGCACATCATGGCGTCGCCCGTCAGGATCATCGCCCGCTCAGACGGCAGCATGATCATTAGGGACTGATGCCCTGGCGTGTGGCCCGGTGTGGTGATGGCGAGGATGCCCGGCTTGATCACCTCGTCCCCCGGCATCAGCCGGGTCTCGGCGCCGATGTCGAAGAGCTTCGGCGTATAGGCCGGGTTGATGAAGGCGTCGGGTTGACGGGCGAAGCGGTATTCCTTCTCCTGCACCAGGAAGCGGGCATGGGGAAAGAGATAGTTGGCGCCCGAATGGTCCCAGTGGAAATGGCTGTTGACGACGATCTTCACGTCCGCGGGCATCGCACCGACCGCCCGTAGCCGGTTGCGGATATCGTCTTCCACCGTGTAGCCGCAAATGGTGTTGGCCTGATTCGCCGGCAGAAAATCGTCATCCTCCAGGAACGCTGGCGGCAGGCCGGTGTCGAACAGGATGTGCTCGCCGTCAGCCATCTCGATGAAAGCGGCGATTACCGGGCAATCCACCTTCTGGCCCGGAAATTGCCGGTGGGTCAGGACCGATTGATCCAACGTCAGCATACCGAGCGGTAGCAAGGATACCGACTTAACCTCGGTGTCGATCATGATCTCGCCGTCCCCAACGTGGTCGCCCTCAACGTCCGCCGACCTTAGCGGTTCCCCACCTGCAACGGCAATGAAACGCAATGGTATATTTGAAAGCCTACGTCCAATGAATTGATCTGTCGAGGTGACGCGTACTGCCGCGCGAATGACCGCTCTGGGCCTACCATCGGGGACACCGCCAGGAAGGTCTGCTCTTGGAAGCGAGGCAGAACCAATCTACTGAAAACCGGACATGAAATTCCAGGCCCGGTTATACTGACTAATACCGGAGCGGGGTTGACAGTGGGGAGGTCCCGGCAATGAGTGATGAACAGGGGCGTTTGAACGTTGCTTCGACTGGCCAAGTAGGGACGGAAGGAGGCTTCCTGGATGCGCACTTCGAGGCGTGCAGGTCGGAATACGAGGCGATGCTTCGATCGGTCGGACTCCAGCCGAATTGGCGTGTTCTTGATGCAGCATGCGGGGCGGGTAGCTTCCTCCCACTGATGTCGACGCTTTTGGAACCGTCCGGTTCCATTTCGGCCCTCGATCTCGCGCAGGACAACGTTGCGGCGGTCGAGCGGCGGATCAACAACGGTGAGTTTACCTGTCCCGTGGTGGCTCGAACTGGCTCGTTGACTTCTCTTCCTTACCAGGATGAGGAGTTCGATGCGGTCTGGTGCGCCAACGCCTTGGAGTACCTGGATGACGAAGAATTGGTTCGTGCACTGGAGGAGTTCGTGCGTGTGCTTCGTCCTGGCGGTGTGTTGGGAACTAAAGATTGGGACGCCGGTCTCTTTCTGTTCTCTCCAGGAGATCCCACTTTGCTCTGGCGCGCATGGGCGGCTGGAAGCCAGGTTGCTCGAAACTTCCAGGGTTGCCTGCGTACGAGGTCACTGCGGCGTTGGTTCGAGAAGGCAGGGCTGACCGACGTTTGGCAACGCGCGACGCTTAGCGAAATCTGGGCACCGCTCCAGCCAGCGCAACGAACGTATATCGGCGGCCAACTCATGCAGATCGGAGCCCTTGCAGAGAAGGCGGGCGTGCCTGAGTCGGACCTGGAATTCTGGCGT
>JAPUGV010000068.1 GCA_027298025.1 Chloroflexota bacterium
GCGCTTCAATTGGGCGCGATGCGTCCAGGAGCCGAGCTTCGTCCGACGAAGAAAGGCAAGATCAAGGCCCAGTTGAAGCGAAATGGCAATGGTAAGCCGGCCCACGCCCAGCAGCACAAGTCGGCCCTGCGAATGTTAGGACGATAGCGAAATGCAAGCATTGAGTCTCATTCTGATCCTTGGGGGAGGAGCGGTTCTGCTAGGAGCAGCCCTCGTTCTGTTTGCCTTAACCCGGTTCCTGGGGGGAGGAGGATCACTCCAGAAGCGGGTGCAGGATTATGCCGCACTGCCCAAGCCGAGCGCTCACGGCGACCGGAGGCGCTCGCGTCTATCCCATCTGCGCCTTCGACTCAATGCCATGCTGTCGGCGCTGAATTCTGACAAGATTGGCCTGCAGCTCATGCAAGCGAACTGGCGGATGACGGTAACGGAGTTCGTGCTCATTCGATTTTCGCTAACTTTTGGCAGCCTAATGATTGGATGGCTGACCACCGGCTCCGCGCTGCCCGGGCTGGGGCTGGCGGTGATCGCCTACCTGGTGCCGGGCCTCGTGCTTCAAAGGAGGATCGGCAAACGTCAGATTGGATTCGAGAGGCAATTGATCGACGTCCTGGTGCTCATTACCGGAGCCGTACGGGCGGGCTTCAGTCTGCTTCAGGCCATCGAAGTTGTGGTGCGAGAAATGAAGCCGCCGGCCTCGGAAGAATTCAAGAGGGTGCTGCGCGAGACCGGGCTGGGAGTGGCGCTGCCCAAGGCACTGCGCAATTTGGCGGCGCGCATGGAGAACGACGATCTGAATCTGGTGGTTACGGCGGTTGAAATCCAGTATCAGGTCGGCGGCAATCTGACCACGATGCTCTCGGCTGTGACCGAGACCATTCGGGAGCGAGTGCGTCTGTTTGGGGAGGTGCGGGTGTTGACGACCCAGCAACGTTATACCGGCTACCTGCTCTCTGTGCTCCCGTTCTTCATCGGAGCCATGCTCTTCATCATGAATCCGGAGTATATGAGCCGCCTCTTTGAGCCGGGGCCGATCCTCTGCATTCCTATTGGAGCCCTGTTTGGGATCGTGATGGGGCACATCGTGATCCGCCGGATCGCCCAGATCGAGGTGTGAAACGATGCTTGCCGGTGGCTAGCTCCTGACTATGGAATACCTGGCTTACTCACTCTGCGCGATCACGATGGTGGCCACCGGGGCCATACTGTTATTTGTCAGCCTCCGAGGTGCAGATGCCAACACTTTCAACCGCCGTCTGCATGAATACGTGGATGAGGCGGGTGGCGGATGGAAGCCGCCGGACCCTCTCCTTCGGTCCCGGCAGCAGGAGCTCTCCGGCACGTTCCGCAGCCGGCTGTTGATCCCAACCTTTCGCAGACTGACCGGGGTGCTGGGCAGCCTGACACCCGCCGGAATGTTCGACCAGCTACAAGAACAGCTCGCCCTGGCCGGCAATCCGCTCGGCATGGGACCGCGGGAGTTCTACGGTCTGCGGATCGGATTTACGACGTTCGGGTTGTGGGTTGCCTACGGCTTCCTGCGAAACGGATTGGCGAGTGCGCCCGTGAGCCAGACCGGAATCGGGACGGAGGCTGCTATCGATTCCGGCGCCTTGATCAACCTCGGGGCGGCCGCCCTGGTTCTGATCATATCCAACTACCTCCCCAAGACCTGGCTGCGCCGGCGGGTGCGTAAGCGCCGAGATGCCATCGCCAGGGGCCTCCCAGATGCACTGGACATGTTGAGCGTGTGCGCAGACGCCGGATTGGGTTTCGATCAGTCGCTGCAGCGAGTCAGCGAAAACTGGAAGTCACCCCTGGCTGTAGAGTTTGGCCGGGTGGTAAGTGAGGTTGGGATGGGGATTCCGCGGCGGGAGGCGCTGCGAAATCTGGCCGATCGGTCGGGCATTCAGGAGCTTTCGAGCTTTGTGGCCATCATTCTTCAGTCCGACCAGCTTGGCATGAGCATCACGGACACGCTGCACGCCCAAGCCGATCAAATGCGAATCGAACGCCGATTTCGAGCTCAGGAGCAAGCGCGCAAGATGCCGCTTAAGATGCTGTTCCCGCTGCTGCTGTTCATCTTCCCCGCGATCTTTGCCGTGATCCTGGGGCCGCTGATACCGGTGTTGGCGGATTTCTTCTCTGCAATGAGTTACACCGCTCAATAGGAGGCACATAGGAGGCGCGATGTCAGCCGAGTCCTACTTCCAGCACCCGCTTTACGGGCTTGCCATGCAGCACTTCCAAGAAGGCAATTGGCGGGCCGGCTTGAAAGAGGTTGAGCGCCTGGTCCAGCTTTATCCGCTGGAGCAGGAGCTTCGCTCGCTGCGGCATGAGTTCGACTTCAAGGCGCGTTTGGACCATTTCGAAATCGGGGATCGCGCGGCCGAAGGGCGGCGCAGGATACGCAGGCTGGTGTTGCGGCTGGGCGCGGCCGTTGTGATCGCGAGCCTGGCGTATCTGGCCCTCAGCACCTACTCGGAATGGATGGGTCAGCAGGTGACTGCGGCACGCGAAAGGGTTGAACGTGAGATCCGGATCGCCACTGTCACCGCAATGCAGCGCGATGTGGCAGCGTTGATGGTTGCAGGCCGGCTGGCCGAGGCTAAGTCGGTGGTGGACGAGATCACCCAATTGGATCCTTCATTTCCGGGGCTCACGGAGCTCTCGGCTGAACTGACCGCGGCTCTGGATCTGTCCAATCAATACGACGATGCCATGCAACGGATAAACAGCGGGGACTGGCTCGGCGCTCAATCCATCCTGCAGCAACTCGCGGCCACGGTGCCCAACTACCGGGACATCAACATTCAGCTGACCTATATCGAGCGGCGGACGATGCTGGACAATCTGCTCGGCGCGGGCGAGGTCAGCTTTGCGAACGGGAGGTGGGAGGAGGCGGTGGCCGCCTTTGAAACCATGCGTACGGTCCACCCGCAGCATGAGCCGGAATATATCGAGGCGCGCTTATTTGAAAGCTACGTCAATGCGGCCCGCAGCGTACTGATTGGGCAGGCGGACTCGCTCGACGCACTGCAAGTGGCAGAAAGCCATTTTCGCAAGGCGCTGGCGTTGCGCCCGCAGGATCCAAACATCAAGCGGGAGCGGGAGCTAGCGGGGCTCTATCTGAAAGCGCAGGACGACTTTGACCAGAGCCAGTGGAATGAGGTCATTAGCGCGCTCGAACTCGTGATTGGGGCGGACCCGAGCTACGCTCAGGGGACCGCGCGCCAGACACTTTACGACGCCTACGTCGCGCGGGGGGACTTCCAAATCTCGGTCCACCTATTTGATGCCGCGCTAAGCGATTACGAGCGGGCCGCTGCACTGGCGGAACAAGATTCGGGAGCCGTGTTGCGGCTGTATGAGGCGCAGCTCAAGGTGGGCGAGGCACAGGGCGCCAGCGGCAACTTCGAAGCCGCGGTGCTGCACTACCGGGCTGCGGCCGAGCTCGGCAACCTGCGCGCAAGGGGTGCCGAAGACAACCCGGCCATGCTCAGCGCCCTGCAGGAGGCCGAGCGTTACGCGACCAATGGGAATTTCGGCGTGGCTTACGAGCGATATCAACGGGCCGTGCGCCTGGCGAACGCCAACCAGGTCAAGAAGATCCATATCGTGCAGGAGGGGGAGTACCTAACGCTATTAGCCAGCCGGTATGGCTCGACCGTGCGGGCCATCGCGCTCGCCAACGATATCGAAAACGACAACTTGATCTTCGCGGGCCAGGAGCTTCTGATCCCGGTCCTTCCATGATTTGCATGGGGAGAGAGCCGTATGTTCACTAATCGCCCGGTCTTGAATGGATCCGAACCAGAGGTTCTGGAAAAGGGCACAACGATCGTTCCGTCCATCGCGGATGGAGTGATGGCTGATGTCTACAACATTCGGGAACGAGTGCAGCGCAAACTGCTGGCCGAATCCGAAGGCGAACCGGACCCGGACCATCAACCGCACCTGAAACAGTCGATCGAGACTCATTTCAATCAGGTACTGGCGGAAGAAAACCTGGTTTACACGCGGGCCGACCGGGCCCGCCTGCTGGACTGGGTGATCGCCGACATCCTCGGCTATGGTCCGCTGGAACCGCTGCTGCAGGACGAAACCATCACGGAAGTGATGGTCAACGGGCCGAAACGAGTTTACGTCGAGCGTCGCGGACGGATCGAACCGAGCGAGGTGGTGTTTGAGGACGAGGCCCACCTGCGCCGTATCATCGATCGCATCGTCTCGCCGCTCGGTCGGAGGGTGGACGAGTCCTCACCCATGGTGGATGCCCGGCTGCCGAGCGGCTATCGCGTCAACGCCACCATCCCGCCGCTGGCGCTCGACGGGTCCTCGCTCACGATCCGCAAATTCGCCCAGACACCCTATACGGTCCAGGATCTGATTGCCAACGGCACGCTGAGTTCGGGGCTGGTCTCCTTCCTGAAGGCAAGCGTCGAGGCGCGGGTCAACATGATCATTTCTGGCGGGACCGGCACTGGCAAGACGACGCTCCTGAACGTCGTATCGGCGTTCATCCCGGCCGACGAGCGCATCGTCACCATCGAGGATACTGCCGAGTTGCAGTTGAAGCGGGATCACATTGTGCGGCTAGAGTACCGGC
>JAPUGV010000069.1 GCA_027298025.1 Chloroflexota bacterium
AACCGGCTGATGCGAGTTCTCGGCCCTGTTGTTGGCCGGGAATATAAAAGCCGTATCAGGGAATTATCAGGGAATCTGAGTTTTCGGAAGCCGAAAGGGTCTTATATTTCTCCTCTCTACCAAAGACTTATGCTCCCGTCCCGCCGCCCGCCCGATCAGTCTTAACCAATTAGGCCCACTTGCGAATGGGAGAACGATGGTTATGTCAATAGACATCAAACGGTTATGCCGGGTCCGGATGAGCAGGCCGGCCAGCGCGTGATACAGGACCTAACTCCCCGACTCTTACCAAAAGGTCATTCCATGCTTCGCAAGACAGACTTCTACATCAACGGCGCTTGGGTGCCGCCACAGACCCCGCACGATTTTGAGGTGATCAACCCGGCCAACGAATTGCCCTTCGCCAACATCTCCCTGGGAACGGTACCGGACATCGACCGGGCCGTCGCAGCCGCGCGGCAGGCCTTCGAGAACTGGAGCCGCACCGAAACGGCCGGGCGGCTCGCGCTGTTGGAAAACCTGGCCGAAATCTATGAAAAGCGTTTCGTCGAGTTGGCCGAGACGATCATGAGTGAGATGGGTGCGCCGATCAGGATTGCCAGACAGGCGCAGGCGGCCTCGGGACTCGACCACATCAAGGCCTTTATCCGCGACCTCAAGGAGTTCCGTTTCGAGCACGCGCTCTATCCCGAGATAACTCAAAACCATATCGTGCACGAGCCCATCGGGGTCTGCGGTCTGATCACGCCCTGGAACTGGCCCATGAACCAAGTGACGCTAAAGGTGATTCCGGCTCTGGCCGTGGGGTGTAGCCTGGTGCTGAAGCCGTCGGAGATCGCACCACTGTCCGCCATGTTGTTCGCCGAGATGATCGATGAGGCAGGCTTCCCGCCGGGTGTCTTCAACCTAGTGAACGGGGACGGTCCGACGGTGGGCGAGGCGATGTCGCGTCACCCAGACATCGACATGATGTCCTTCACCGGCTCGACCCGCGCCGGGATTGCAGTCGCCAAGGCGGCAGCAGATACGGTGAAGCGCGTTACCCTCGAACTGGGCGGCAAGTCGCCCAACATTGTGTTTGCCGACGCCGATTTGGCCAAGGCGGTGAAGGGCGGCGTGTTCGGCTGCTTTCTCAACACTGGTCAATCCTGCGACGCCCCCAGCCGCATGCTAGTCGAGCGGCCGATCTACGAAGACGCGGTGGGCATCGCGGGGCAAGTGGCGGACAACGCCGAGGTCGGCCATCCGGCCGAGGATGGCCGGCATATGGGCCCGCTCGTCTCTCAGGCACAGTTCGACAAGGTCCAGGCCCTGATCCAGACGGGGATCGACGAGGGCGCACGCCTCGTTGCGGGTGGAGTCGGACGGCCTGAAGGCTTCAATCGCGGCTATTTCGTACGCCCGACCGTCTTCGCCGACGTCACTCCCGATATGACGATCGCCCGCGAGGAGATCTTCGGACCGGTACTTGCCATGATCCCCTTCGATGACGAGGAGGAGGCGATCGGTATCGCAAACGACACGCCCTTCGGTCTGGCCGCCTACGTGCAGTCAGGCGACCCGGATCGACTGCGCCGTGTCGCCCGCCGCTTGCGCGCGGGCGTGATCCAGCTGAACGGCGCTTCGCCTGCCGGCGGCAGCCCCTTCGGCGGCTACAAGCAGTCCGGCAATGGCCGCGAGGGTGGCCGTTGGGGACTGGCGGATTTCCTGGAGGTCAAGGCGATCGCGGGTTGGATCGCCTAGGCGAGCGGGTCAGAATTTTCGTAACGGCTGCGGGCGGCAGCGGGGGGCTGGGCTTTCACATGGCTCCGACGTGAGCTAAGCATGATCGGCGCGCCCATTTCGCGTTTACACAGCGGATCCCCTGTGCCTTCTCAAAACTCTATCCACCGCAGAAAAGTTAGTGTTTTGGCTTGATGGGTTGGAAAATTGCCTCAGCGTATGCGTACAGCCAACGTGCTACCAGTTGTCTGAAATTCGACCGCAAAGGTTGGCGGATAAGGTTTTTGCGCCCTACAGCCGTTGCGCCCGCTGGTACAGAGAAAGCTGATGACGGAGCGCAGCGATCTCAAGCTGTAGGGAAAGTCGGGAGCGGAACGCGCCCATCAGGAAATTGATCACGAAAGAAGGTACACGGTTCATAGGGCAAAAGCATGGCTCTGTAGCCAAAATTATTCAACATAATCAAACGACAGGACAATTCGGGACTCACAGGTCATGAAGTTGAGGCAATTTCTGGGCGTATCGCTCATCCACCGTGTGATCTTGTTGAGTGTGAGCTGTTTGCGAAAGGGCCCTCTTCGCGTTCAATGAGGGAAGCACACGATCGAATAATTTGACTTGACGATTGAACCTTGCGTTTCCAGCTCAAATAGGGAGGCAAAGTAGATCAGAGGGGAGAACGAACGCGGGGGTAATTACACCTCCGAAGGAGGTAGCATGGAGGAAGACAACAGCCAGTTTACCGATCTAATCGAGATGGATCGCAAGACTCGAGGGGGACAACCCTGGCGAGGCACGTTTCTGGAATACCTCCAGAAGGTCAAGGACGATCCGCAGCTCTCAACATTGGCCCACGCCCGCCTCTACGACACGGTGATCAGCGAGGGGTGGGAAGAGCTGACACAGTCCGAAGATCCGAAAATCAAACGCCTATTTGGCGATGAAACTCTGAAGGTGTTCCACCATTTCAAGAAAGAATTCTTCGGCATCGAACGGCCGATCGCCCAAATCGTGCGGTACCTGCACGCAAGCGCCTTAAAGGGCGAGGAATATCGGCAAGCACTCTATCTTTTAGGTCCGGTCGGTGCGGGCAAAAGTTCGCTCATCGAAACCCTGAGGCGCGGACTAGAGGAATCCGAACCTTTCTACGCAATCGATGGCTGCCCGATGCATGAGGAGCCGCTACACCTCATTCCGCGGCACCTTAGGCGAGAATTTGAGAAGATGCTTGAAGTCACCATTGAAGGAGACCTTTGCCCAGTCTGCCGATTCCGCCTCGAAGACGACCACAACGGCCGGTATGAGGACATGCCAGTCACAACCGTATCGTTCTCCAAACAGGCTCGCCGTGGGCTTGCCATCGTGCCACCTGTCGATCCCAACAACCAAGACACCTCGATTCTAATCGGCTCGGAGGATATTTCAAAACTCGACCGTTACTCCGAGGGAGATCCCCGGGTGCTTGAGCTCAACGGTGCGTTCAACGTAGGTAATCGCGGCATGATCGAGTTCATCGAGATATTCAAGAACGAGATCGAATATCTTCACACGATCATCACAGCCACCCAGGAAAAGTTCATCCCTGCGCCCGGCCGGCATGGCACCGTCTATGTGGATACGGTCATCGTCGCCCATTCGAACGAAGCCGAGTGGCAGAAGTTCAAGGCAGATCCAACCAACGAAACCATCCTCGACCGCATCGTTACAATCAGGGTGCCTTACAACCTTCGCCTGTCGGAGGAGGTGAAGATCTATGAGAAGCTGTTGCATGCGTCAGGATTTCGTTCGCACGTCGCGCCCCACACGCTCGAGATCAACGGGATGTTCGCTATTCTTTCACGGCTCGAGCCGTCCAACACCTGCGACCTTATGACCAAGCTAAAGCTCTACAACGGTGAGGAGGTAGTTGAAAAAGGGGGCACGAAGCGGGTGGATATCGACGAGTTGCGCGAGGAGTTTAAATCGGAGGGTATGAGCGGCATCTCGCCGCGCTTTACCATGAAGGCGCTTGATAACGCGCTTACAGAGAGTCCCGCTGGGGTGACGCCAATCCACGTGCGTGAGGCTCTCATCAACATGGTGAAGGAAGCCGACCTACCGGAAAAGATCCAGAAGCGCTATCTCGAGTTCCTACGGGATACGATCCACAAGGCCTATCTCGAGATACTAGAGAAGGAAATCACAAAGGCGTTCGTCTACGCCTACGAAGAACAGGCGGAATCTCTCTTCCAAAACTACCTGGACCATGCCGAAGCGTTCGTTAACAAGACAACGGTCAAGGATCGCAAGACGCGCGAGGAATTGCAGCCGGACGAAGCCTTCCTCAAGTCGGTTGAGGAGCACATCGCGATCATCGGACCCGGTGCTGAGGGCTTCCGTCAGGACGTCATAGCCTACCTCTGGGCCGCGGGTCGACGCGGTGAGAAGATCAGTTACAAAAGCTACGAGCCAATGAAGGAAGCGATCGAAAAAAGGCTAACAAGTTCGGTCCGTGAAATCAGCCGCATCATCACTAAAGCGCGCACCCGCGACGAGGATCAGAAGGAGAAATACGAGGCTCTGGTCAAAAACCTTCTGGAGCAGGGCTATAACGACTATTCCGCGGATGTAGTGCTCAAGTACGCCGCCAACAACCTTTGGAAGGACTGACGAGCCATATCGAGCCGGAATTTCGGCGAGGAAAAGCGCTTGTGGTCACACAACTTGCTCACAGTATGCGCTCATGAAAACAGTGTTTCGGCCATATTCCACCTCCGAAGGACTGCGTTCCGATCGCAGTGCCGGCGATCGATTGCGCCACCGCCAGAAGGTGCGCAAGGCAATCCGCTCCAATTTGGCAGACATTATCGCTGAAGAGGCCATCCTTACTAAGGCTCCGGACCGCGTCATCAAGGTGCCAATCCGCGGAATCAGAGAATATCGCTTTATCTTTGGGGAAAACGCGCCGCGCGTGGCCGCTGCGGGCAATGCCGAGGTCGAGGTCGGCCAAATCGTTGGTACCGCATCAGATAAAAAAGGCGGCTTACCCTCGGCTGGCGACCGCCCTGGGCTCGACTACTACGAGACCGACATCACCATCGAGGAATTGGTGGACATCATGTTCGAGGACCTGAAGCTGCCCGAACTTGAACGCAAGAAGCTTCGGGAGAATCTAGTCGTTCACGGCACGCAGCGGCTCGGCTACCGGCGCGTCGGGGTTCGAGTCCAACTTGACAGGAAGCGCACGGTCCGTTCGCGTCTGCGCCGCCAAGTTGCAGCGCGCGGGGTCGAGAGGGATTCTTGGTCCCAAGAGCCACGCTTGTCCTTCCACCGGGACGACCTGCGCTACCGTCGTCGGGTTCCCAATTTACTGCCGGAGTCCAACGCGGTGGTCATCTGCATCATGGATACGTCTGGGTCCATGGATGTGATGAAGAAATATCTCGCGCGGAGCTTCTTTTTCCTACTCTATCAGTTTGTCCGTACGCGCTATCAGAACGTGGATCTGGTCTTCATCGCCCATCACGCGCAGGCCCGGGAGGTGAACGAGGACGAGTTCTTCCACAAGGGAGAATCAGGAGGCACCATGATCTCGTCTGGTTATCGCAAGGCTCTCGAAATCACCCAGGATCGGTATCATCCCTCGCTATGGAATATTTACGTCTTCCACTGTTCGGACGGTGACAATTTCCCCTCCGACAACCTCGACGCCGAGAAGGCGGCACAGGAGTTGTGTGCTGTGTGCAATCTTTTCGGCTATGGCGAAATCAAGCCATCCGGGCCGGTCTATAACGACGACTCGATGCTGAAGATCTTCGAGAGCATGGATGCGGTCAACTTTTGCGCGTTTGAAATAGCAAGTAAGGAGGACATCTGGCCGAGCCTTCAGGCCTTGCTCTCGCGGGAGCGGCCGAACATGGAGGCGGGTGTCTAAGAGGTTCGTCCTGCACGGCAGATCGGCTATGGCGAGTGGCTACGACATCAAGGACCTGGAATACTGGGACTCTTGCGTCCGCGAAAAGGTCGAAGAATTCGGCCTTTCAGTATACCCACAGGAGTTCGAGCTTTGCGATTCCGGGCAGATGCTGAGCTACATGGCGTACCACGGTATGCCGTCGCACTATTCGCACTGGTCCTACGGTAAGGCTTATGAAAGGTTGAAAACGCTGTACGATTATGGCGTCACGGGCTTGCCGTACGAACTCGTCATCAATGCCAACCCTTGTCTCGCCTACCTCATGCGCAAGAACTCGCTGTGCCTGCAAATCCTAACGATCGCCCACGTTTATGTACACAACGACTTTTTCAAGAACAACATCACCCTTCGCCATACCAACGCCGGCCAGATCTTCAGTACATTCAAGGCGCGCGCTGACCGGGTGCGTGGGTACGTCGAAGACCCCTCAATCAGGTTCGGGCGAGTGGAGGGAGTGCTGGATGCTGCACACGCCCTGTCTTTCCAGTGCGAGCGCAACCTGGAAATTCGCAAACTTTCGCGCGAGCAGCAGATTGCGCACACGATTGCGGCGGCCCAATCGCTAGTTGATCCTTACCGCCGGATCCACGAGCACGCTCCATTTATCGAGCCGGACTTAAACAAAGATCCGCTTGAACCGGAGGAGAACCTGCTACTGTTTATCCGGGACCACAATCCTCGACTCAGTGCCTGGGAGAAGGACCTGCTGACCATCGTACACGAAGAGGCCCAATACCTCGCACCCCACATCCACACCAAAATCATGAACGAGGGGTGGGCCACTTACTGGCATTGGAGAATTATGAATAGCCTCGAGCTCCCGCAGGACCTCCACCTGGAATTTCTGGTGCGTCACAACCAGGTCGTTCGGCCCATTCCCGGCGAAATTAACCCCTACCATCTGGGTTTTAAGGTGTGGGCGGACATTCGGCGCCGCTATGACGATCCAACGCCTGATGAGATTGACAACTACGGACCGCCCCAAAAGAGTGGCGCCGAAAAGATATTCGAGGTGCGCGAGTGTGATCGCGATGTTTCCTTCCTACGCCGATTCCTGACCAAAGAGCTGATCCGCGAGTTCGGCCTGTTCCAGTATGCGATCAAGGGCGATGCCTTGGTCGCGACCAAGGTAGCTGATGAAGAGGGCTGGCACGAAATCAAGGAGACGCTGCTCAGGAACGTAGGGATGGGCGGCGTTCCGGTCATCCGCGTGATCGACGCGGATCATGGGCGTAAAGGCCAACTGTTCCTTCGCCACGAACACGATGGCCGAGATCTACACCTTGAGTACGCGGAGAGGACACTTTCCCACGTTCATGAGCTTTGGGGGCGGCGGGTTGTGCTCGAGACCATCTTGGACGACGAGCAATACCTGCTCCAAATCGACGATCAGGGCTTTTCAACTAAGCTCATCCACTAACGCCATTCAAAAAAATTGAGCCGGATTTGCAGATTCTTGTTCGGGCTCGATCTCTAGTGACTCCGGTGCTGCATGCATGCTTGACTCCTGGATCTGATTTACCTGGCAAACCATGAGAAGGCGAGGATGCGGGTCGAGGAATATAGTCCGCGTTGGCAGACGGAGGTCGGCGCGCTCACCGACAAGGTTCTTGGAGCAGGCTTTTTCGAAAGCCCCTCCGAGATCGCCAGGAACGCCGAGGTCTGTGTCTATATTTGTGTGACCGAGGACGATGAGGTCGTCGGTTTCGTCCGGGGTGAGTTGCTCCCCAAAGATGGGCTTCGACCCTTCCTGGAGCAGAAATTGGCAGATATCCCCGAAGATTTGGATGAGGCTGATGCCAATGGAGTGCTAGGAGTCATCCAGACTGTTGTGGTCGCCCCGGAGCATCAGGGTAAGGGCATTGGGACCAAACTACTCCGCATTGTCCACGATAAGATCGTCGGACGAGGCGCCGACAACTTGATCGGAACCTTTAAACGCGGGCCGACGTCGGCCCAAGTCGGGTGGCTAATGGAAAATCTGGGGTTCGAGTTTTGGGCCCAGTTGGAGACTTACTGGAAGATGCGTTGCGATCTCGGAGACTTTGCATGCGTCGACCGTGGCGACGCCTGCCGGTGCGAGGCCGTGTTTTACCGAAAAAGGGTTTTCTGACCTGTGGAACGTTGTTTTCGGTTGGCGCTCCAGACCGATGCTCCGTGCCAGCTGTGACAAGGGCTCCGCCATTGCCATGATGGTGGAGCTGCGGGCAGATGTCGAGGTTAGAGGTCACTGCCGCCGCACCATTTCCACCGCCGCCAGGGCGACCGTCGCCCGGCGCCGTAAGGGACGCCGCCTGGCCCATTG
>JAPUGV010000007.1 GCA_027298025.1 Chloroflexota bacterium
AATGGCCGGAGCCGCGCAACGGCGCCTTCCGGCCGGCCCTGAACTGGGAGATCGTGGAGGCCGTCAAGTGAACCGTGACGCCGCCCGCAGCATGGCAAAACGGGCCCTGGGCCAGCTTCCGCTGACAGCCGAACTCTACCAGCGCTGGGTCGCAATCGACCAGGCGCCACCCCATGGGTTCGAGCTGGAAAGGTTGGTGGATGCGCTCCCCGGCTGGGTGGCAGCGGCCTCGAGAGCTCGAAGTTTGGCATCACTCACCGAGACGCGGCGGGTATTGGTGATGGGGTATCTGCAGTGGTGGGTGGAATATGCCTGCGCCTTGAGCCTTTTGCTGGCCGCGATGGGATACAGGACGGGCTTTGCGTTCCTGCCCTACCGGCGCTGGACGGGCGAGGTACAACCCTTCGATTTACGCAGGCAGCGGGCCTATATGTTGCGTGTACTTGGCCGGGCAGGGTCGCTCCTGCGATTACACGACCTGTCCACCGCGCCCCCAAGATAGCTTCCCGCCGAGTTGCAGCGTGAGCTGGAGTTGCTCAGCAGAATTGACGTGCAATACACGGTTCAGCGGGAGGAAATCGAGATTGGCAAAGGCGGCGCCGACGAATCACTTTACCGATTGCGCCTAACCCGCAATCAGGCCGCTGCGGCTGCTGCAGTGGAGCTGCTGGGACGAGAAGACTACCAGGTGGTCGTCATCCCAAACGGCAGCATCCTGGAATTTGGGGCCGTGTATCGGACGGCGCGTCATCTTGAGGTGCCTGTCGTCACGTACGAGTTCGGGGAGCAGCGCCAACGCATGTGGCTCGCGCAGGACGACGAAGTCATGCGCCTTGACACCAGTCGGCTCTGGCAGGCAAGAGGAGAACTGCCCCTTATGCAGGCTGAGACTGAGGCGGTTCAGACAATGAATTCGGCCCGGGAAGGGGCGACAGAATGGTCCAACTTCGCCCGTCGGTGGCAGGCCAGAAGCGCCAAAGGGGCCGGGAAAGTTCGCCGCGAGCTAGAGTTGGACGACTCTCGGCCGCTGGTGCTCCTCTGCACCAATGTAGTTGGGGATAGCCTGGCACTTGGAAGGGAAGTCTTTACTCGCGGGATGGCGGATTGGCTCTCGCTCACGGTCAAGCATTTGGGGGCGCGCCCGGACGTGCAGCTAGTGGTGCGAGTACATCCTGGGGAGCTGCTGGGCGCTGGACATCCCTCGATGGACATCCTGCGTGCCGCCTATCCGGAGCTGCCAGATCAGGTGCGAGCAGTCCCTCCCGGATCCGACATTAACACGTATGACCTAATCGAGTTGGCCGACGTTGGCCTGGTGTATACGACCACCGTAGGTTTGGAGATGGCGATGAAGGGCATTCCAGTCATCGTCGCGGGCCGGACCCATTATCGAGGCAAAGGTTTCACTTATGATCCCGAAGCTCGACACGACTATCTGGACACCTTGGACCAACTGTTAACGGATCCTGAGAGCCATCGCTTGGATGCAAGCCAGGTTGAGTTGGCCTGGCGGTACGCCTACCGATTCTTCTTTGAATTTCCGTTTTCATTTCCTTGGCACCTGATCCGCTTCTGGGACGACATGGCAAAGCGTCCATTCGAGGACCTAGTCAAAGATGGAGGAGATATGCCCTACACAAGGACGGTCCGGGCTCTCGTAGGTCTCCCCATCAGCCTGAACTGAGCCTGGGGGATGGGGGCGGGATTTGAGGAAGCGCTGTTGAACTCGGAAGTGGAAGTCCAGCGACAAGTTCGCGAGTTTTATGACTCCATCGGCTGGCAGGAGATCAGCGCCGGAGTATATCAGAACGCGCGCTTCGAGGATCTAAGGCCTGTCACTCGGGAGTATATCCGCCGCTGTCACATGCGTGTAAGCCGCCACCTTCCATTGGAGGGCGAATATTTCTTGGATGCGGGCTCGGGTCCAATTCAGTATCCCGAGTATCTGGAATACTCGCGCGGGTACCGCTTCCGTGTCTGCTTGGATCTCTCGAGGCGCGCTCTGAAAGGCGCACGAGAGCGGGTTGGCGAGCACGGGCTTTTTGTCGTTGGCGACATCGCCCGGTTGCCGTTCCGGCCAGAGATCTTCACGGGAGCGGTCTCTCTCCACACGGTTCATCATCTGCCGGCAAACCAGCAGCGGAGTGCGTTCGAAGAGCTGTACCGAGTGCTCGAGCCAGGAGGTCACACCGTGGTTGTATCGAGTTGGGGAAAGCGATCGCTGCTGATGAGGATCTCTCGCGGCCCCATCGCCGTCGCATTCTGGCTACTGCGAGCCTACCGGCGATTGTGGGGCATCGAACAGGTCTCGGTCGTGCCTGTCTCTGGGGAAGGCATCGAAACGAGTGAACTTCTCAAACTCCCCGGGACCTATACACATCAGGGGGGCTTCGCTTGGGCGAAGCGGGAATTGGCTTTTCTTCCGGGGTTGGAAGTGCGAGTTTGGAGATCGGTCGGGAGCAGCTTTCTGCGAGCCTTTATCCATCGGAGGTTGCTCGGATCGATTTGGCTAAAGCTCTTATTTTGGCTGGAGGAGCGCGCCCCTCACACCCTCGGCCGACTTGGGCAGCATCCCATGATCCTGTTCAATAGGCCGGTACAAGGAGCAACAAACGTGGAGGGGTGGCTTAGATGAATTGGTCGGACAAGGTGGTGCTGGTGACCGGGGGCACCGGGACATTTGGTCGGAAGTTCGTCGAGATCATGCGGAATGACTACCAGCCCGGCAAGCTCATCGTCTTCAGCCGCGATGAGCTCAAGCAGCATGAAATGCGAGAGGCCGGAATGGACTATCCAAACCTGCGCTACTTCATCGGGGATGTCCGCGATCACATGCGGCTGAGGAGGGCCATGGACGGAGTCGACCTCGTGGTTCACGCAGCCGCCCTTAAGCAGGTCCCCGCGTGCGAGTACAACCCGATCGAGGCCATCCTGACCAACATCATGGGCGGACGATACGTGATCGAGGCCGCTCTGGATATGGGCGTCGAGCGGGTGATGGCGCTGAGTACGGACAAGGCGGTCAATCCCATCAACCTTTACGGAGCCACCAAGCTGGCGGCCGAGAAGCTCTTCGTACAATCCAACGCATACGCCGGAGGGGCGGGCACACGCTTCGCGTGCGTTCGGTATGGCAATGTGGTCGGAAGCCGCGGAAGCGTGCTGGCCGTGTTCATGCGTCAGAGGGAGAGCGGTGTGGTTACCCTCACGGACGACCGAATGACGCGCTTCTGGCTCTCTGTGGAACAAGGAGTGCGGTTTACGATCCGCTGCATAGAGCAGATGCAGGGTGGAGAAGTGTTTGTTCCTAAGATCCCCAGTCTTCGCGTGGTGGATTTGGCTCGAACGATCGCTCCGCAGGCCGAGTTCGAGATCATCGGCATTCGTCCTGGCGAGAAACTCCACGAGGTGCTCATTTCAGAAGACGAGGCGCGCCATAGCGTCGAGCTAGAAGATATGTACGTGGTGGAACCCCCTGGCGCGTTGTGGTTCGGGCATAGCTGGAGGGAGCAGGGCAAGCAACTCCCTGAGGGCTTCCGTTTCTCCAGTGATCAGAACGAGCGATGGCTGACGGCAGATGAGATCCGGGAGATCGTCGAGCCTTTCGAAGCGGCAGCCAAGTCAGAGGCCCAAGTCTAGATGGCCCACCTTCTGATCACTGGCGCAAGCGGACTGCTGGGTGGCAATTTACTAATGCAAGCCCGGGAACAGCATCTCGTGACCGCCCTCTATCATAGCCACCCGCTGCAGCTGGAGGGAGTAGACATCGTGGGGGGAGATCTCAGCCGGCCAGGTGAAGCCGTCCAAATTGTGGGCAAGAGCAACCCGGATTGGATTGTGCATTGCGCCGCGGCTACTAATGTGGACGATTGCGAGCGCGACCCCGAAACGGCTTTCCGCCTCAACCGAGACATGGCCCGCCTAGTCGCGGAAGCGGCTCATGCCAGTGGAGCTCGGTTCGTTCATATCTCGACCGACGCAGTTTTCGATGGAATGCGAGGCGACTATACGGAGAGGGATGCACCGAATCCGATCAATGTCTATGGCCACAGCAAGCTGGAAGGAGAGCAAGCTGTTTTGGAGGCGGACCCCGACGCGCTGGTGGTCCGCACAAACTTATACGGCTGGAGCGCTCAGCCCAAGAAAAGCCTGGCTGAGTGGTTTCTCGCGAACCTTGAGAGCGGCAATCCATGCTACGGTTTCGCCGATATCTCGATTGCGCCGATCTTGGCCACCGATCTGGCCGACCTGCTGCTTCAGATGTTGGGAGAAAATCTGCATGGACATTATCACGTCGTCGGTGGGGAATGCGTAAGCAAATACGAATTCGGCGTCAAGCTCGCGAAGACATTCACCCTCCAACCGGATGTGATTCGCAGCGCGAGCGTCGAGATTGCTGGCTTGGCGGCACCTCGGCCACCTCGCCTATGCTTGAGCGGAGAAAAGATCGAGAAGACATTGGGGATCAGGCTCCCAGGCTTGGAAGAGGGTTTGGGCCGCTTAAAGAGCCAGCGCGAGCTCAACTACCCGGAGCATTTGAAGGCCATGCTGAGATCGCCGACGGCTCACGCTATTCCAGCGGACCTGCGGCCGGGACCTGCCTAGGCGAGAATAAGTTCCGATGGCTGGTTAGGCCTGACCAAGACTTCCATGAGAGTAGATGAATAGGCAATGAAGAAAACTACGATTGGCGAGCGCTCAGTAGGATGCGACGAGCCCATATATTTCATCGCCGATATTTCAGCCAACCACGATGGCGATCTAGAGCGGGCCAAAAAGCTAATCCGACTGGCCGCGCATGCAGGGGCCGATGCGGCGAAATTTCAGAACTTTCGGGCTTCAAAGATCGTGAGCGATCATGGCTTTCGCAGTTTGGCAGGTCAGCTCTCGCATCAATCCAGTTGGAGGATGTCGGTATTTGAGGTCTACCAGGCGGCCTCCATCCCCTTTGAGTGGGCGCCTGAGCTCAGTGAGGAATGCGAAGAGGCAGGGGTTCACTATTTCTCTTCACCGTACGATTTCGAAGCCGTTAATGAGCTGGAAGCGTTCTTTGCGGCGATAAAGATCGGTTCGGGGGACATTACTTGGCTCGAGATCATTCGCCTGATCGCATCAAAGGGGAAACCGGTAATTCTTGCCACCGGTGCGTCGACGCTGGAAGAGGTTCAGCGCGCCGTGGAGGCGATCTTGGAGCTCAATCCTGAGCTGGTGCTGATGCAATGCAACACCAGTTACACCGCCAGCCCTGATAACTTCGATCACATTCATCTGAATGTTCTCAAGACCTACGCGGAGCTCTACCCGCAGGTCGTGCTGGGCCTTTCAGACCATACGGCAGGGCACGCAACGGTCTTGGGAGCGGTCGCGCTTGGAGCCAGGGTAATTGAAAAGCATTTCACCGACGACACAAACCGCGAGGGACCCGATCATCTCTTCTCGATGGACCCAGATTCATGGAGGGAAATGGTGGACCGGACTCGCGAATTGGAGCGTGCCCTGGGCTCGCCGGAAAAAAAGATCGCCAGCAATGAGACTGAAACCGTCGCAATCCAGCGCCGCTGTCTAAGAGCCGTCCAGAAGATCGAAACGGGCTCAACGCTCACGCGTGAAATGATCACCGTCCTTAGGCCAGCTCAAGCGGGCGCGATCGAACCGCATGAAATCGAGGATGTGGTTGGGTCTACGGCATTGGTAGACGTCCCGGCCCACGAAGCGCTCGAGTGGAAGATGTTCCGGAATTAGTGCGCATCCTGTACTTCTCGCGGGACTACACGTCCCACGACTATCGGTTTCTGGAGGCGCTGGCAAGCACGGAGCATGACGTGTTTTACCTTCGGCTTGAAGCCGGGCCCGTATCGGAGAAGCGAGCCCTTCCTTCCGGAATCAGTCGAATCGATTGGAAGGGAGGGAGCCGACCAACGGCGCGGATGGACTACCCGAGGCTGTTGATCGGGCTGCGCAATGTATTAGGCAATCTCCAACCGGACCTGGTCCATGCAGGCCCGGTGCAGCAGAGCGCATTTATGACCGCCGTGCTGGGCTTTCGGCCGCTGGTTAGCATGTCATGGGGATCGGATCTGCTGATGCGCGCGCGGCAAGGGTTTGGACGCTGGATGGCTGCCTACACCTTGCGGCGCAGCCAGGTTCTCGTGGGCGATTGTCAGGCGGTACGCAGCGCCGCAATTGGACTGGGGATGCCAGAGGATCGGATCGTGGTCTTTCCTTGGGGAGCAGACCTCAGCCATTTCTCGCCTGGCGGTAGCGGAGAATTGAAGACCCGGCTTGGCTGGGACCGCGATTTTGTGTTGCTCTCAACGAGAGCATTTGAACGAGATTATGGTGTCGAAGCGGTGGTTCGGGCTTTCACCATCGCCTTTCGCCGAGCACCCATTTTGAGATTGTTGGTTCTGGGCCAAGGCTCACTGGAATCGAAGCTTCGTTCGATGGTTCGCGAATCGGGCCTGGAGGACAAGGTGCATTTCGCCGGGCAGGTGGATTATGTGGACTTGCCGAAATACTACCGGGTGGCTCATCTGTACCTTAGTGCATCCATAGTGGACGGTTCGTCTGTGTCCCTATTGGAGGCCATGTCTTGTGGAATTCCGGCTCTGGTAAGCGACATCCCTGGCAATCGTGAATGGGTTGTACCAGGTCGCAATGGCTGGCTCTTTCCCACCGGGGACGACAAGGCACTGGCCGAGGCGATCGTTCGATTGGCGAGCGACCCTGTAGAGTTGGATCAAATGGGTAGGGCTGGACGGGAGGTCGCAGTGAAGCGGGCCGATTGGCGGCGAAATTCCAAGCGACTCATGGAGGCGTACGAGCTTGCCACCTCGGCGGCTTCTGGGAAGTGACTGCAGCCTCGCGCCCAAAGATCGTGGGGATCGTTCAAGCCCGGATGGAGTCGGAGCGACTGCCTGCGAAGGTCATGTTGGACATCGCAGGGTCCCCAATGCTGGTTCGAGTCGTGGAACGGGCCAGCCGGGCCGCGACGCTCGATCAGATCGTGGTGGCCACCTCCTACAATGAAAACGACGTCAGTATCGTGGAATTATGCGCCCAAAGAGCGTACGACTTCTTTCAAGGACATCCCACCGATGTGCTCGATCGGTACCGGAACGCCGCCCGCAGTTTTGGCGCCGAGATTATCGTGAGGATCACGGCCGATTGTCCCCTGATCGATGCTGAGGTCATTGATACGATTGTGGAGGCTTTCCTTTCCGCGGATCCGCGCGTCGACTACGCCGCCAATCGCTTTCCGGAGCATCGCACTTATCCGATCGGACTGGACACCGAAGTGTGCACGGCACAGGCTCTCGAGCTTGCTTGGAAGGAGGCCGAACAACCGTATCAACGCGAACACGTCATGCCCTATTTCTATGATGAGCCGGGGCGATTTCGTATCTTGCATGTAGATAACGATCGCGACTACGGAAGCTTCCGCTGGGCAGTGGACTATCCTGAGGACCTCGAGATGATCCGGGAGGTCTATGCACGCTTCGACGGACGCGATGATTTTTCATGGCGAGAAGTAATCGCCCTGATGGAGAGCGAGCCCGATCTGGCGCGGATCAACGCTAGGGTGAGGCACAAGAATTTTCGGGAGGTGGACGAGCGCGGGGCCCCAGAAAATGCGCGCAGGATCGACTGATGCCTATCGTGGCTCTGTTCACCTGTCCAAAGTCATTCGCGGATGAGCACATTGCTTTGATCCAGCGCAACGCGATCCGCTCATGGCTGCAGCTGGGAGCGAGCGTAGAGGTGCTCCTGATAGGGGATGAAACCGGCGTTGCGGATATCGCAGAGGAATTCGGGATCCTCAATCCGCGGGAAGTGGCTCGCAATCGTGAAAGCACACCGCTAGTCAGCTCAATATTCGAACTCGCCAGGGGAGAGAGCGTCAGCCCGATCTTGTGCTACGTCAACGCCGACATTATCCTGCTGCCAGATTTCTTGACCGCGGTGGAGGCGCTCCGCTCGCAACTAGACAAATTCCTCATGGTGGGCCAGCGATGGAATCTGGCAGTTGGCGAACCCCTCGAGTTCTCAGCCGGCTGGGATGCGCGGCTTAGGGTCTGGCTGAAACAGAACGGGCGCCTGCACCCGCCGGCCGGCAGCGACTATTTCGTGTTTCCGCGTGCGCTGCGACTGAATGTGCCGGATTTCGCCCTAGGCCGGGCGGCATGGGACAACTGGATGATTTTTGCCGCACGGGTAGAAAGAGTACCGGTTGTTGACGCTTCAGCGACAGTCACCGTCGTCCACCAAGATCATCGATATGACCACTTGCCTGGCGGCCTCCCGCATCATTCCCTCCCCGAGAGCTATCGAAACCTAGACCTGGCGGGCGGACGTGAAGCGATGTTCACGCTGCGCGATAGCACGCTGCGGTTGGGTAAGTTGGGGCTAAGCCCCATTCGCCCGAGGGAGGTGGGACTCTCCCGTTGGCTCGAGGCCGCCGCCATCGCGAGGCTGGGCCCCGGAGCCCTTGCTCGATTGTTCAGGATGGTGATGCATCCGGTCGATTCGCTGACTTACTTCGGAGTGCGGATTCGACGGGTGCTCGGAAGCATTGGGCCCAGTCTAAGTTAAGGGCCGACGGGAGATAGTGGGTATCCAAGAGGGCGAGCCACGCCCCGCGTCCGCGCAGACTTGATGTGGGAATTTGGCTTCAAGCCTCGACGAAGGAGAAGTGAGCGCCAGAACTCCAAGCTGGCGACACGCAATAGATGCCTAATCGGACGAAGAGTGTCAAAAGCCTCGGGCTGATCCAGCCATTCGGCGGCACCCTGGTGGACCTGACCATCCACGGCCTCGAACAGGAGGAGCTGAGTGCGGTAGCGGCTGGTCTGCCTTCGCTTCAGCTTTCCGCCCGCTCCTTGTGCGACTTAGAGCTGCTGG
>JAPUGV010000070.1 GCA_027298025.1 Chloroflexota bacterium
GCCCCGACGCCCGAAGGCAGCTTCGATCCCCAGCGGGTGCTGGCGATGGCCGCTGCCCAACTTACCAACGTGGTCATCTTCATCTTGCTGGGCCGTGCCCGATTCCAACAGGGCCTCGCCGGCTGGGGCCTGACGCTTCACCGGACAGGCACCCACATCATCCGGGCAGTCGTTGCCTATGTCGCCCTCTGGCCGGTGTGTACCGGGCTCCTCGTGCTGACCACGTGGCTGCTGCTATTCATTCCGGGCTACGTGCCGGCGGAGCATGACGCGCTGCGGGCACTGCATGATGTCGGAAGCCCGGCCTGGGTCATGGTCTTCACCGTCCTCAGCGCAGTGGTGCTCGCTCCCTGCGTTGAGGAGTTGCTCTTTCGCGGCCTGATCCAACCGTCGCTCGCACGGAAGCTGGGCTCGCAGTGGAAGGCGATTCTCTTGACCGGCCTGTTCTTTGGGATCATCCACGTGCCGCTATATCAAACGATGCCGGCCCTGATCTTCTTCGGCATCGTCCTGGGCTACGCCTATGCCAAGACGCGGTCGCTGACACTCGTGATCCTGATCCACGCCGTCTTCAACGCCAAGACCATCCTCTGGTCCCTGCTCGACACCCCCGCGGCCTGAATAGAAGAACCGCGGGCTTCAGCCCCAGTCCCTGCGAACAAATTCGGGCCTGCGCACTCCCCGGAGGGGCGGGGCACCCAGACAACGAACCTATGTTGGATCACCAAATCTCTTGTTGTTGACGTATTCCTGGAGTTTTTTTTCGTGTTCTATGAACCTGATGAGTTCGCTTCCTTGGCCGGAACCGTAGATTCCCTGATCGTATGACTGCTTGTTAATGTCGTAATGCTGCTCAACCGCATTCAAGACCTCCGCGATGTTTCTCAGAGCCGCATCGGCATCATCAGTTCCGATGCCCTGCAAGAGAGCGTTTTGTAGTCGTTCCATTTTGTATAGAGGAGCAACAGTTCCCGGCTCAGCGAACCGTGGATTGTAGCCACGTCGGTTGGCATTATTGGTGTTGACACGTGGGGCATAGCCTTTCACGTCTATTGGTTGTGGGGTCTTGGTTTCTTTGTGGGCGGGGCTTTGACCGTGCGAACCCCAAAGCCACAGCCGAGGCGGGGCCCCCAAGCGCGTCGTTTCGCGGATCAATAGAACATGGTCACCAACAGATGCGGCTCCTTAGACTTGCCCTCGAACATGCCGACGGTGGACGCGCACGTCTTGATGTAGAGCTCTGGATGAGAGTCCAGCCACTCGTTGATTTGCTCGTCCATGTGGGAGAGCCCCGGTTGGGTCAGCTTGCCGTGAAAGGTACGACAGCGCGTGGCCGGCTCATTCATGCCGGCCAAGGGGCGTTTGAAGTCTGTCTCCGCATGGGCATCAGCAAACGCGTCGCCCCGGGCAAAAGTGCGAATCTTCGAGTGGCCGCTGGAGGGCACCTCCTCCTCGCTCACCAGCGAAAGCGTCTGATCGGTCACGTCCGGGACCTTCTTGTCGGGCGGCAGGTATACACTCCCTTGCGACTCACTGACGGGGCTGGCGGCGGCAGCCTGTTGAGCCGGTTGCGAGGCGCCCGCCCCGGACCCGGCCTGGCGAGCCTGGAGCAACTCCTCGCGTTTGCGATTCACGCAAGCGGGGCAGAGCAGGACGCCGCCCACAAGTCCGGCCTCTCGTTGAACGATCTGTTCCGCGGTGATCTCCGTGGCGCAGCCCTGGCAATTCTTCTTTGCACGATGAGGCATGGTCTCGTCCTCCTCTTTCAGACCGGCGAGCTTCGCGAAAAACCGTGCGTCGTGGTCCCGAGCGAGAAAACCGCAGCCTACATGCGAACCACGCCGCCAACATCAAAAGACATGTCCTTCCCAGTATAGCGGGAAGCAGACTCTTGGTTCAAACCCTTCACTGCATGGATAACGACGGCGGATCGAATCTTCAACAGCGCAAGACCGGCACGGCGACAAGGAGTCTTTTCGGACCACAAGCCCGTGGCAACAGATTGCGACAAATCGGCTATTGGGCAACGAGGGCAAGTGTGCTGTTCAGTGCCAGGATCGCCAGGACCATGGTGGAGCCCGTTCCCAGAAGGACGGCGAAGACGGCCAGGACCCTGGAAGGCACCAAGGTCGTGAAGAGCGGCAGGATCGAAGCGAGGACCAATGCGCAGATCGCCGGTAGGGGTCGAGCCCCGACGATGTCCGTGATCGCCAGCGTAACAAGCACCGCGAGCGAGAGAAACTTCAGATAGCGGTGTGCCAGAGTGACATGGCGGCCGGAGTAGGAGAGCGCACCAAGAATCGCGAGTCCCACGAAAAACGCCTCGTAGCCTCTCAATGCATCATCCGACGAGAGCTGGAGCACACAGAAGTGATAGACCGCGGAAATCCAGGCAAAGCTCAGCACCAGCCGGCGAGCGATCTGGAATCTGTTTGTGACCAGCCGATCCGTAAGTGATGTCCCGGTTTCGATTCGAGCCAGGGCAGGTAATCGTGCCGGCTTGCTCGGCGTGGCAGATGCTTGAGATAAAGCCTTGTTGTCGAAGGCATCTTGAAACTCGAGCTTGAAGCGGTACTCGCCCACCCTGAAAAATTGGTCAGGATCAAGGCGGGACTTCACCACCGATGACTGACCGACCCATGTGCCCGATTCCGTCGAAAGATCCTCGATCTCCACGCCGCCGGGCGGGGAAAACCGAAGTCGACAATGCTTCTCCGCCAGCACGTCGCTCTCAAGGGACAGCCAGTTCCCCTGTCCCTTGCCGAGCGTCAGGTCCTCGCCGAGCGGCATGACGAACTGCTCACCGACCCAGTAGGGGCCTTCCACGACGGTCAAGACCGCGTGGTAGCTTCGGTCATTGTCATCCTCCGCTTCGATGGTCAGTTCGCGTTCGCACTTTGGGCAGGACAACGCCACCACGAGTTCGAGGTGGTCGCAATCGAGCGGATTGCCACAGGGGCAACTGACCAACAGCGCCATGAGGGTTGATCCTCAGACCGTTCCACGATCGGTAGCCTGCAATGTCAGAACGACCTGTCAGACATACCGTAGCGTCGAGACTCCAGCGAACGAGACTTAGCAGGATTCTACCAGATGCGGCTATCCGTGGGAAGTACCCGTCGCCGGCTGCCTGCTCTACCCATTAGAGCGGCAGGCCGTACCGGGACGAGCACCCGGGCCTCAACCGAAAGCTCGGAATCGGCCGATGAGGGTCTAGGCCAGCGCCCAGCCTAGCTCCAATGGATGCGCAATTCCTGCGCGAGTGCCCGACCCATGATCTACGCGGCCTTCTCCTTCTGGTTAGTTGCGATCGTCTTGATGGCATGGGCCGTCCACGAACTGTGGAGCTGGATCATCAGGCCCAAAGCGGTGAACGTTGCCCTGCTCCCGGGCACATTGGTGGCGCAGCTCGGTCGCATCGTCGGCCTCTTGGTCACCGGAGCAAAGGTCACCAATACCGCCCTGATGGCAGACGATGAGGACGGTGCGCCGGCGACGGAGCGGCGATATGAGGCCAAGCTGCCGGTGTTCGGACCGGTCGTTGTAGGCCTTCTGCCCTTGCTCGCCACAGGCATGATGACGTACGTCGTCCTCGTCGGACTGGGCAAACCTGTCGTCACGGCCGCCTATCAGGCGGGGAATCCCTTACCCC
>JAPUGV010000071.1 GCA_027298025.1 Chloroflexota bacterium
GCGAACAGATCGAATTGACGATCATCCGCGATGGACGCCGCATCCATGTAGACGTGGAGCTCGGCGCTCGGCCGGGCGGAAGCTCACTCGAGGGAGATTACCTCAGCGAGATCATGCCCTTCCTAGGCCAGACGATCCCTCGTTTTCAGTTCCAGGGAGAGCTTACGGAGGGCTTCGACTTTGGCTTCCTGTGCGGCGACGAACCGTGCCGATTTCTAGAGGACTTCGAGGGTTTTGAGGGCTAAGCCCAAGCATCGCTAAAGTAGCTTTACACTCCCGCCCCAAGCGCCTTGCCTACCTGGCGCTTGGGGCAGGAGTTCTTAGTTTGGGCCTTTCGGCCATCTTCGTGCGGTGGGCGCAAGCACCGGGGGTGGTCAGCAGCTTTTACCGAATGGCCATCGCAACCGTTGCGGTCGGCGCACCGTTCGCCATTCGAATGTACAAAGGGTATTGGCCCCCTTGGAGCGCGCTTCGGCTCGCGCTTCTAGGGGGAATTTTCTTTGCCGCCGACTTGGCCGCTTGGGCCACCGGCGTCGTCCTGTCCGGCGCCACGAACCCCACCTTGATGGCGAACACTGCGCCGGTCTGGGTCGGCCTGGGAGCCATGGTGCTATTTCGTCAGCGACTGAGCCCGGCGTTCTGGGTCGGAATAGTCATCGCGATTGTGGGTGCGGCGCTGGTCTTAGGGCTGGAGCAAGAAGGGCAAGTCATTGGGTCGCTGCTTGGTCTCCTGGCAGCGGTGTTCTACGCGGGCTACTTCCTGGTTACGCAGCTAGGCAGGGAAAAGCTGGATTCGCTCAGTTACTTCTGGTTCGCAGCCATGAGTTCGGCGGCGGTGCTGCTGCTCCTCAGCTGGGGCCTGGATCAGCCATTAAGTGGCTATCCCCCGACCACCTATCTGACCTTCGTTGCCATGGCCTTGACCACTCAGATCATCGGCTACTTCGCGATCAGCTTCGCATTGGGCTACCTTCCAGCTTCTGTTGTAGCTCCTACGTTGCTGGGTCAACCGGTGATCACCGCCATCTTGGCCGGAGCATTGCTCGGCGAAACTCTCGGCTCGTCTCAAATACTGGGGGGGCTGGGTGTGTTGGCGGGCGTGCTCGTGGTCGTTCGCAGTCAGCAGGATTCTCGCAACTGAGCGACTACTCTCACCTGGCCGTTGGTTCGCTGATGAATTCAAGCAGAATGCGGTTGAACTCATCCGGCGCGTCGAGCGGGGTCGCATGCCCCGAGTTCTCGATGACCTCCAGGCGCGCACCGGGTACAGCCTGTGCAAGCGCAACTTTCGAACGCAATGGCACCGTGGGGTCGAGCCTGCCCGCGACGACCAGCGTGGGCACCTCGATGAGGTGAACTTCTTTCCGAAGGTCAAAACGTAGGATCGCGAGGATCGCCTTGAGGTAGTTAATCCGCGTGTTCTCGGCGATGCGCTCTGCGGTTACTTCTCGGAGCTGTAGCTGGTCAGCCCTGGGAAATAGGCCTACTGCGACCCGTTTGCCCAGCCTGCGCCTGTGACCGGTTAACAGCAGTGCCAGTCGCATGAAGGCACTGGGGAACCGTCGAAAGGGTACTCGCAGGGTGGCGGCCGCATTCACGATGGTTAGGGACTCCACTTGTCCCGGAAAATCAATGCTCATCTGAAGCGCAACTCCTCCCCCCAGCGACAGCCCCACAATATGTGCGCGTTGTTCGCCGATCTGCTGCAGCAGGCTAGCGACATCCGCCGCCAGATCTCTGAGGGTAGGCCATCCGGGGGCTGACGGAGAGATGCCATGACCGCGCAGGTCAAGCGTGAGTACCCGGTACCTATCTTGCAGAGCCTCGATCTGGAATCCCCAGTCCTCACCGCGCGATCCCAATCCATGCAGCATAAGCACTAGCGGACCGTGAGATCCGTGGATCTCGTGACTCAGCAAGACCGGGCTTTCGGTTGAGCGGGCCTGCAACACAGCAGTCATGCTCGGAAGACCTATGGTAGCCGACCGGCCATCGTGGAGACTAAACGATGATCGGAGGCCAGGGAGGCAGAAATCTCGGCGCTGCTAGGAAACAGGCCGCGCAGCCACACGAAATCAATCTGCCTGGTCGGTTCGATTGCGGGAGCAGTGGGAGGAGGCGGGTCCATTCCCAACGCCTGGAATGGATCAATGAAACCCGCTCCCCCGATTCGCTCGATCGGCGGTTCCCCATGCTCAAGATTGAAGTCTCCCGCGAAGGCGACCACCGATTGGTCTCCAATGAACTCCAAGGCCCGCTCGACTTGACGCGCAGCCTCGGAGGATTCGAGGCCAATCCACACGCCATAGGCACCGACCTCCACCTCGCCCAACGATAAGCTGACGCCAATAATCCCAGTCTGCTCCTCATTGCTGGGCAGCAGGCGTGAAGTTACCGGGGCTCGCGGACCCCGATAGAGCACGGCGATCCCGGTGAGGTGCTCGATGGTTGGAAGATAGGCTTCCTGCATTCCCAAACGCTGCGCCAAATACAGGGCGTCGTCCACGGAATAGCTGGTGAGTCTCCCGGTGTCAACCTCCTGCAATGCGACCACATCGGCTCCGCTTTCCCGAATGGTCTCCGCTTGCTGGTCAAGTGTGAAATTCCATTCGCCGTCATAGCCGTAATGAATGTTGTAGGTAGCGATCGACAGACTATCACCTGAAGGTAGGATTCCGGTCGAGCGCGGGAAGGCCGCGGCTGCGCTCACCACGAGAACTATCCCACCCAGGATTGCGAGCGAGGCCACCGGCGGTCGCATCAGCTCTACTGCTCGAGGAGCGATCATCAGTGTCCCAGAAATGACAGCTCCGGCGATGAGGTAGAGCGCCCACCCCATTCCCCGCATCGCGGGCAGTGTGTACGGGTAAGTGAAGGCAAAGGTATTGAAGTAGTTGAGCAGCAGGAAGAATACGAACCCCATCGGAAGCCACAGGCGGCCCGGTCCATCGGATCGCTCCACTCCGAACAAGACCACCATGGAGAGGAGGAGCACGGCCTGCACAAGCAGCAGCGCGAGCCCAGCCAGCGGGCCAAACCGGAAATACCCCACGGCGAGCCCAGCCACCATTGCCAGAGCTACGAGGACTCTTGGCGCCAGATTGGTCCCCAGCCAGATCTGAGTTCCCTCCCACACGCCCGGCACGAGGGGCAGGACGGTGACTGCCAGCAGCGCCGGCACAAGAACAAAATAGGACCCGTCGCTCCAGCGGGAGATGGCATTGGGCAAAGATAGCAGCGAGATCTCCAAAAACAGGAAGGCGCCGAACGCCAATCCCACCAGCCAGCCCGGAGATCGTGCCTCCGCCGGTATATCCTCTCTTCCCCAAATGAGCGCGGCTGCGAGAAGCACAGTCCATAGGATTTGAACGGCCAGCCAGCCGGGGCGCAGGCTGAGATCGTACGTTGTTCCCAGGTTTCTAAGCAGCTGTCCGGCCACGAGTGCTCCGAAGATGGCGATCATCGCCTCGCGCGGAATGCGTTCCAGGTAAATCCTTAGGAAGAAGGCGCCGGCGAACACGACCAGCAGGGCGCTCCAGTAGCGGATATCGGTCCTGGAGAGGGTCATGGCCAGGCGAGCCAGGGCGCAAATCGCGATCGCAAGCGGGAGCAGTCCCCTTTCGAATCGCCCAGGAATGAAGGAGGGGGCGGTGAGCGCCACGAGCAGGAGCAGACTGCTGGTGCCAAGCCAAAGGGTGACGGGTCCCTCGAGGACCTGGTCGTAGATGATTCCGAACAGAGAGGAAAATACGGTCCGCAGCCCCTGGAAGAAGAACAGCGTGATCGAGATCGCCAAGAAGATCTTGATCCATTCTGCGGACTTGGGCATGGCTGAATTCGAGTATACATCCCCGGACGGTATACTTTGATCGAAGATCCGCACTAGCTTGACCATGCCGGAATGCTGAGACCCGCGCTCTTGCTAAGGAGTTGAAATCAATGGCTGAGAAAGTAGACGGTGATTTCCGACTCACGTACGCGACGATGTTTGACCCGCCTGAGGAGCTCCATCAGAACTACGAGGCGGCTCTGGAAGAGGTCAGGGCCGCGCTGGGTGCCGAGCACGCGATGATCATCGGCGGGCAGGAGGCACATGCTGCCCAGAAATTTGAGGATCGATCGCCAATCAACCATGAGTGGGTCTTGGGATCGTTTCAGAGCGGTACCGAAGAGGACGCTCACCGCGCGCTCGAAGCTGCTCAGCTAGCGGTTCCTGCGTGGGCTCAAATGCCATGGAAGGAACGGGTGGAAATCATGCGCAGGGCCGCCGCTCAGATCGATGCCCGGGTCTATGAGATCGCGGCAGTGATTTCGCTTGAAGTAGGAAAGAATCGCATGGAGGCATTGGCAGATGCCGCGGAGACCGCCGACCTGATTCGCTATGCCTGTGATCAGATGGAATCCAACGACGGTTTCGTGGTCCGCATGAGCGAGGATCCGCTTAAGGGGTATCAGGCACAAAATATCTCAGTGCTTCGGCCCTACGGTGTCTGGGTTGTCATCAGCCCCTTCAACTTCCCGGCTGCCCTAACCGGTGGACCCGCCGGCGCGGCGCTTGTCGCGGGAAATACCATCGTGATGAAGCCAGCTACCGATACCCCATGGACCGTGCGTTTGCTGGCGGAATGCTTCCGGGACGCTGGATTGCCGGACGGCGCGTTCAACTACGTGACCGGACCCGGAAGCACTTTGGGTGAAGCGCTCGTAAACAGCCCTAGGGTAGATGGCATCACGTTTACGGGTTCATTCGACGTCGGTATGCATATCTACCGCACATTTGCAGAGGGCCAATACCCGCGCCCGATCATCCTGGAGATGGGCGGCAAGAATCCCTCCTTGATCACGCGCAACGCCGACCTCGATCGGGCCGTTTCCGGTACCCTGCGTTCAGCCTTCGGCCTGCAAGGTCAGAAGTGCTCTGCCAATTCGAGGATCTACGTGGATAAAGAAATCTACAGCGAGTTCGTGCCGAAACTCATCGAGGCTGTGCAGGAGATCCAAGTGGGAGATCCTACCGATCGGGCGGTGTTCATGGGCCCGGTGATTAACCGCAGCGCCTACCAGGATTTCAAGGACTACAGTAAAGAACTATCTGAGGCGGGCGAGTTCCTAACCGGAGGCAAGGTCGTCACGGAAGGTGGTCTGGACAAAGGCTTCTTCTGCGAGCCGACCATCGTCGCTGATGTCAAGACGGATCACCGCCTGTGGCAACATGAGATGTTCCTGCCACTCACTATGGTGCACTCTTATCAGAACCTGGATCAAGCGATTGAGCTGGCAAACAGCAGCAGCTATGGGCTTACTGCGGGCTTCTATGGCAGTGAGGAGGAGGCAGAATGGTTCTTCGAGAACATCGAGGCCGGCGTCACCTTTGCCAATCGACCCCAGGGCTCCACCACCGGTGCCTGGCCCGGCTTCCAGCCCTTCGGTGGCTGGAAAGGATCCGGATCCTCCGGAAAGAACGCGGGTGGGCATTATTACCTGCAGCTGTATATGCACGAGCAAATCCACACGCTCATCAAGTGAACCTTGCGCCGGTCGGCCGGGCTCATTTCGTCGGAAGTGCCGAGCTCCGCTCGGTGCTTCATATGCACGAGCACCTTCACACCCTGATTCGATAACCAATTGAGAGCACCTGCGTACCTCATCCGCGCAGTCGGATAAATCCAATCTTGGCCACTCCAACCTCTGACCGCGCGACCTCGCAACCGGGCCTGGGCGCGCGCATTTTCCTGTCTCCTGACGAACGACGCTTGCGGGCTGGCTGGCGGCTGCTGGGCCAGATCGGGATCATGCTCGTTATTGCGGGCGCCATCTCGATCGCGCTCTCGTTCTTTGTCGCCGCGCTGGCCTTCATCAATCCCGAACTTGTGGCCGAAGGCGGGACGCCCGAATCGCTGCTCCTCGCACTCTCCGTCGTCGTCGCCCTTCCCGCGGTGACCCTATCCGTCTGGATCGCACGCCGCGCTTTGGACCGCCGTCCTTTTAGCTCTCTGGGGATTGAGTGGGGAGCGCTTACCCTGCGGGACTTGTTGATTGGCTTCCTCATTCCGGCGCCGCTTTTTGCCCTGGTCTTCCTTGCCCAATGGGGACTGGGCTGGCTCGAGATCGAGGGATGGGGCTGGGCGGATGGAAGCCTAGGGCTGACCGTGCTGTGGGTGGTGCTGGGATTAGCGGCTTTCATTGCGGTGGGATTCTATGAGGAGCTATTGTTTCGGGGTTACTACTTACAGAATCTCAGGGACGGCACAAGTGTAGCCCTGGCTCTGTTCTTGAGCTCCTCAATTTTCGGGTTGGCGCACTCGGGAAACTTCTCCGCCTCGATCGCTTCCACCCTCGGGATTTTTGGCGCGGGCTACTTTCTGGCCTACGGGTGGCTGCGCACGCGGGCGCTTTGGCTACCGATAGGCCTGCATATTGGGTGGAATTTCTTTCAGGGCCCAGTCTTCGGTTTTGCGGTGAGTGGCAGTCCAACCCCATCCATTGTGGTGCATACCATCGAGGGGCCAGAACTGCTTACCGGCGGAGACTTTGGGCCGGAGGCCGGGCTAATCGTGTTTCCACTGATTGCCCTAGGATCTGCGCTGATCTGGCTTTATACGCGCGGGCGCAAAACGGTCACAGATCAGGCATCTGCTCCATAGACCCCGGTATCGGGATGGAAATCCTTCCATCCGAACCAGAAGATCGTGGTGCTCTTGACGCGGTCCAGTTTTTCGCCAGCAAGCGGGCCCTCAATGGCCTGTCCCTCGAACGAGTTCCACAAGGATCCCGTCTCGAGATCGCGTAGCTGATCAACTGCTGCTGATTCAAACGTGAGAACGCGGTCCCCAGATAGCCGGCTGTAGGCCACGCCATTTGCGTTGTCCGCGTCGAACAAGACCAAGACTGGCAACTCTCCGACATTCGCGTTTACGACTGGCTCCTGGCTGAGCTCGCTGAAGGGAAATGCCATGGTCGCCTGGCCTGTGTCGACACCGATCACGTATTGCTTGGTCCGCAAGCGATCGTCGGTGCGAGTCTCGCCGATGACCCCCGCAGAGCCAGAGGAGTAATAGCTGGTGTAGGGATCGTAGTCGCCCGAGTATCCCTTCACGAGCGCCTGGGTTTCCGGGTGGCGCGACTTCCAGTCGCTCCAGGTCGTCTGCCAGGCAGGTAAGTACTCAAGCTCCGTCCCTTCAAGCGGGCCCCGGACCGCCCTCCCCAGCAGCTGGGACCAAAGGCTGTTTGTCTTACGGTCGTACATGACCATCACATTCATGATCAGCTTTCCGCTAACCCCGAACTCCAGGATCTCGTTACCGACTTCTCGGGAATACACGATCCCCGTATAGCAGAGCGGTCACCAGGTCACCGCAATTGGCCGTCCACCCACCGTGTCGTTCACGATCTCGTGGCTGGAAAGCAGACCCACCGGATAGGCCCGGGCATCGCCACTAAACTCTACGCCAATTACGACCTCATCCGGTTCGTATTCAGCATCCGCCTCCTGGACGCTGTAGAAGCGCGGGCGATCGATGGAGGGAATGGCATCCTTCGGCAGTAGAGTGACGATGTCATATTCCGGCTCCTGGCCTGTTGCTACCGGTTCGGAGCTTGAAGCGCAGCCCGCCAGGATCGCCGCAACGGCCATGAAGGCAAAGACTCCAACTCTAAGACTCATGTCGACTCAAGTTTCCCGTGATTCACCTGGCGACGCTGTAATTCGACTTACTCCAACCGGTGCTTGACTCATCAGCACATACGTTCTATAGTTGCACAATCGAACAAGTGTTCCATAGGAGGTCAGAGATGTCAATCTACGCAGAGGTAGCACGGCCGGAAGCAATTCCGTTTCGGTTGCGGCTCTCCAGGTTGGGCCGCGAACGCGATCTCGTATTCGCGACCATTATGGCGGGCGCCCTGATCGCATTCGAGCTGTTCAACTTCGGTACAACTGAATTCGCTCTAACGGATTTGCTCGGCGATCTCAGCCTGGGTGTCGTACGCTGGGCGACCATTCTGGCATTGGCCTTCAGCGCCATGGATTTTGCGGGCCTCTCTTGGCTATTCACACCCAAGAAGAAGGTCCGCTTCGAAGTATGGTATCTGATCGGTGCGTGGCTATTGGCGGCCACCATGAACGCCATCCTGACCTGGTGGTCCGTCTCGCTCGCGCTCCTGAATCACCCTGCCCTGGGCAATGAAGTCATTGCGCGGGACTCACTCTTATCCGGTGCACCGATTTTTGTGGCTGCGCTCGTCTGGCTGCTTCGCGTGCTTCTGATCGGAACTTTTACGCTCGCCGGCCAACGCCGGTTGTCCCATTCACGTTCCGCAGTCCAATCGGGGAGACCATTGAATGCTAGAAAACCTGGCAAAGGCACAAAGCGCACGCTCGTGGCGCAGCCGATCAGCCAGCGCTAGCCTCGGTCGAATATTCCGCTCGCTGCCAGTTCTGCTGGCGGCCAGCTTCCCTCTGGTGACCGTCGCCGCCCTGGCGAGCGGCCGCCCGGCGCCTGAGGTCTCGCGGTCGATTTCCCGCGAGCATCCGGCTTCTTCGCAGCAGCTCACCTTTTCGATTCCAGAAGCATTTACCGCGGAGGTGAAGCATTGGGCACCCGACATACTGCGTTGGTCAGTCGAGTATGGTCTTCCAACCGAGTTAGTTGCAACCGTAATGCAGATCGAATCTTGTGGGCATCCGTCGATCTATTCTAATGCTGGAGCGGCCGGCCTATTTCAAGTCATGCCCTTTCACTTTGGTGCTGGCGAGGATCCATTGGAGCCTGAGACCAATGCTTTGCGCGGCCTCAGCTATCTTGCGCGCAGCCTCGAACTAGCGGATGGTGACGCGGCTCTAGCACTGGCCGGCTATAACGGAGGGCATGGCCAGATCACGCGGGCCCCCAGCCTCTGGCCTGCCGAAACCCAGCGTTATGTACATTGGGGGACGGCAATCCTGAGCGACATACAGCGTGGTTCCGTTCCCAGCCCGGGAATTTCTTCGTGGCTCCAGGCTGGAGGCGCAAGCCTGTGTCGGCGGGCGGCCCAAGCGCAGGGATCAAGCTGACGCGCTTGGGTTCACTGACTGGGCTAGAGTCGGAATATGCGAGCGAATGCAGGGGCGTTCTCTGATGGATGGGGTTGTGCGTGCGGACCGGGATCGCCTTCTTTTAGGCGGGCGTCCGCGCACCTTCAGTCTGCAATAAAGGCTCAGTAGAGGACACACAGTCGCCTTCAAGCCGAGGTAGCCAGACGGAAAATATCGTCCCCCTGCCCTCCTCGGAGGCCACTTCAATTCGCCCATTGTGGCTGCGCGTGATCCAGTAGGCAATCGAAAGACCGAGCCCCACGCCGCCGGTATGGTTTCGCTGCCTCGACCGATCGATGCGGTAGAAACGTTCGAAAATGTGAGGCAACTCGTCGCTTGGGATCCCGGAACCTGTGTCCGTCACGGTCAATCGCGCCCAGTCCTCAACGCAGGCCAGGGCAAGCGTAACCGTACCTCCCGATGGAGTGTGGTCGAGCGCGTTGGCGATGAGATTTAATAAGACCTGCCGCAACCGATCTCGATCTCCGATCACCCGAACCTGATCCTCTCTGCCAATTTCGACTTCCACCCCTTCACTGGCCAGCATATTTGCTTGCTTGTAAACCTCCAGCATCAACGTATCAAGCTCGATCTCTTCCAATGCCAGAGGCAGCCTGCCGGTCTCAGCCTTAGCCAACAGTAAGAGATCGTTCACCATGCGCGTCATACGATCGACTTCGGCCTGGATAGCCTCCAAGGATTCCCGATCCAGCTGCCCCATGCGAGTGATTAAGTCTACGTTGCCGCGGATCGTGGTCAGCGGCGTTCTCAGCTCATGTGATACGTCGGCCAAGAATCGTCGTTGTGTTTCAAATAAAGTCTCAAGGCGCTCGAGCGTCTCGTTGAAGGCCAACGTGAGCCGACCCACCTCGTCGCGAGGAGGGCCGGAGGTTGGAATCCGGCGCGAGAGATCGTCGGCCCGCGTGATGTGAAGCGCCGTTTCAGTCACCTCATCCAATGGACGCAGGGCCGCACCTGCTGTCGACCAGCCCACGATTCCCGCCACCCCTACGGCCATAACACCCCCAACCACCATGAGAACCAGTAGGTTCTGCAACGCCTGTTGGGAGGCCTCCAATGAACTGGCCAGCTGGAGGAATCCGATCACTTCGTCTTCTGGCTGCAATAGAAGGGGGTAGGTCAAGACACGGTAGTTGTCATTTCCAATCGTTTCGGTGCGAAAAACCGCTGACCGGTCATCCGGGTTGACCGGAGCCAGGCTGAGCTCATCCATACCTGGGTCTTGGAAGGCCACCTCGCCGTTGTTTCGTCTCAATTGCACGCCGACGCCGGCAGTAAGCGCCAGCGCCTGGGGAGGGAAGGCGATCACCTCCCCATCCACCGATCGAATGGCGGTTGAGCGGATATCCTCCGCTGTACGCAGCAGCGTGTCATTGATCTGCTGCGTAAGGAGGAATGAGAGCAGCAGATATACCGCCGTGCCGAATAGGATCAAGACACCTGCCAGCAGTCCTGTGTACCAGAGGGTCAGCCGGGCGCGCAGTGTCAAGTTTCCTCCCTCAGCACATAGCCAACACCGCGCACCGTGTGGATCAGCCTCGGCTCCTCAGCGGCCTCGGTCTTCTGCCGAAGATATCGGACGTAGACTTCGATAATGTTGCTCTCCCCGCCGAAGTCATATCCCCAGACTCGATCGTAGATGACATCCCGTGTCAGGACCTGACGTGGATGCCGCAAGAACAGCTCAAGCAGCTCGTACTCCTTGGCCGTCAATTCGATTTCACGTTCGCCTCGGTAGGATTGATGCGTCCCGGTATCCAACCGCAGATCTGCAAACGACAGCACTTCCGGCGAGTCCTCAGGCTTCGCTCTACGAAGTAGCGCGCGGATGCGCGCAAGGAGCTCGTCAAAGTCAAACGGCTTGACGAGATAGTCGTCGGCTCCTGCATCGAGGCCCTCCACCCGGTCGGCAACTGCATCCTTTGCGGTCAGCATGAGGATTGGAACTGCTCCTGCCGCCCTCAGCCGGCGACAGACCTCCAGCCCGTCTAGTCCCGGCAGCATCCAATCCAAGACAACTAGGTTCGGCGGTCGCTCTCTGGCCAGCACCAGACCTTCTGGCCCATCCGCGGCAGTCTCGACTGTGTAACCTTCGTAGGTAAGTCCGCGCCGCAGGAGCTGCAGGATACGAGCGTCGTCTTCGATTACAAGGATGTGTTCTCGCATCGGAGATATACTACCGCGGTCCATGGGGCTCGCGGAGAGGCATGGGAAGCATTAGGCGCGCACAGTTTACGATCGGTTGCTGCGTGATCGAGGCGCGCAACGGTGGCCAGAGCTGCGCGGCCGTTTGTTTTCTGTTGCTTACACCAGATCGACCGTAGCGCCCGCGGCCTCTAACTTAGACTTAGCGTCCTGTGCTGCTTCCTTGCCGGTGCCTTCCATGACCTTCGCCTCAGGCGTCTCGGCCAAGTCCTTGGCGTCCTTGAGACCCAGTGTCGTGATCTGGCGAATGGCCTTGATGACATCGATCTTCTTCGGCCCGACATCCTTGAGCACCACATCGAACTCGGTCTTTTCATCCGCCGCCCCGTCTGCGCCATCTGCGGCCGGTGCGGCTGCCACCGCGACCGGCGCGGCCGCGGATACTCCCCACTCTTCCTCGAGCATCTTGGTCAGCTCGGCGGCCTCGAGCACCGTGAGTTTGCCGAGCTGATCTGCCAACTTCTTAAGTTCTGCCATCTTCTATCTCCTCATTTCTCTTTCTAAATCTTCTTTTGAGCTAGACCGCCTCCGCGCCCTCGCTCTCCGAGTACGCATGCATCACTCCTGCCAGCTGCCGTAGTGCTGCCGCCAGCACGCCCGCCACCTGCCCGGCAGGCGCCGTGATGAGCCCCAGAAGCTGCGCCCGAACAACCGGCATAGCTGGTAGATCGGCCAGCCGCAGAATTCTGGCTGGATCGATAAGCTTGCCTTCGATCAGACCTCCCTTGATCTGAAGGGTATCCGTCTCTCTGCCGAGATCGACGATCGCCTTAGCCACAGCTGGAATTTCCTCCGCGGCAAATCCGATCGCAGTAGTACCATTCGTGGCCCCTTCAGGCAGCGGAAGATCGAGCTCTTTGAAAGCCAGCTCCATCAAGCTATTCTTCACGATGTGAAACTCGCCGCCCACTTCCCGGATCTGGCCCCTCAGCTCTTCCAGGTCCTTGACGGTTGCCCCGGAGAAGGAGGCTAGGATTATGCCACTGGATTTTTCTGCCAGTTCTTTGTACTGATTTACCAGTGCTACCTTGCGCGCCTTTGTTATTGCCAAGTCACCCATCCTCCTTTAATGAAATTAGCCTTTGCGTCAGAGGCAAAGGCTGAGCTTGCTGCGAAGCACGGCTGAAACCTTCACCTTGGCAGGAAATTAAGCCCCAATCCGGGCGCCTGCTGTCTGTGGTGAGAGTAGAGAATCTCAGGTTGTTACATCGCCTGTGCCGCGGTCGCGTCTACTTTTACTCCAGGACCCATGGTACTCGTAACGACAATCTTCCGGAAAAATGTCCCCTTCGCCGAAGCAGGACGCGCTCGCATTATCACTTCCATCAAGGCCGCCATGTTGTCGTACAGCTTGTCCGTATCGAAGGAGGCCTTGCCGATTGGGACGTGCAAATTTGCAGTGCGGTCCAGCCGAAACTCGACCCGGCCTGCCTTCAGCTCATCGATCAGGCGCGGCAGGTCTTCTCCCGGAACAACCGTCCCTGCCTTTGGATTCGGCATCAGGCCGCGCGGGCCAAGTATCTTGCCCAATTTGCCAACCTTGCCCATCATGGAAGGGGTGGCTACCGTAGCATCAAAATCAGTCCAACCGTTCTTGATCTTTTCCAGCAATTCGTCATCCATGATATGGTCAGCGCCGGCCTCGGATGCCAACCTGGCATCGTCGCCTTCCGCAAAGACCACAATCTTCACCGACTTGCCCAATCCGTGCGGCAACATAACTGTTTCGCGAATCTGCTGCTCCGCGTGACGCGGATCGACGCCGAGCCGAAAGTGAACTTCGATCGTTCCATCGAATTTCGTGAATGAAGTCTCACGCGCCAGGTCGAGCGCCTCGCGGGGCTCGTAGGCCTGATCCCGATCGATCTTCTCTGCCGCCGCTCTGTAGTTTTTTCCGTGTCTTGCCAATTCTTTATCCCTCGACCTCGATGCCCATATTGCGCGCGGTTCCTTCGATTTGCCTCATGGCACCTTCGATGTCTATGGCGTTTAGATCCTTCATCTTGGTTTCCGCGATTTGTCGTACCTGATTGCGGGTGACCGTCCCAACCTTTTCGCGGTTGGGCTCGGCCGAGCCTTTTTCGACACCCGCTGCCTTGAGTAGCAAGACCGCAGCAGGCGGGGTCTTTAATATGAAACTGAAACTTCCGTCGGTATAGATCGTAATCTCAGCCGGAATGATCTCACCGGTCTGGCTGGACGTGCGCGCATTGTATTCTTTGCAGAATGCCATCAAGTTGATGCCATGCGGCGCCAGTGCCGGCCCGATAGGTGGCGCGGGATTGGCCTTTCCTGCTTCGATATGTAATTTCGTTACTACCTTAATCTTCTTTGCCACTATCTCACTCGCTTATTGTCTAACAGCACAGCCAGATATTCCGGACCCTTGGTTAGGCTTTTTCAACCTGCAGGAAATCCAGCTCCACCGGCGTCTCCCTACCAAAGAATGAAACCATAACCCGCACTTTAGCCTTGTCCATGTCGATATCGTCAACCGTTCCGATGAAATCGTTAAACGGTCCGTCGATGATGCGCACTTTCTGGCCCACGTCATAGGTGACCTTAATTCGTGGCGCATCAGCCTCCATTCTTTTCACGATTTGGCTGACCTCTTCAGGTCTTAACGGAGTGGGCTCATTCCCCATACCCACAAAGCCAGTAACGCCGGGTGTGTTCCGAACCACGTACCACGAATCTTCATCCATGATCATCTGGACCAGAATGTAGCCGGGAAAGACGCGTCGCTCTACTGTACGTCGCTTGCCATCCCGCACTTCCATTTCTTCCTCGGTCGGGACCACGACATCAAAGATCTTTCCCTTCATATCCATGGTCTCAATACGTTGTTCTAGGTTGTGCTGAACCTTGTTCTCATACCCGGAGTAGCAGTGCACCACATACCACTCCCGTCCGTCATCAGGCTCTGCAATTTTGCTTCCGGGGACCTCTGCCTCGACCTCCGCGGCAGGTTCCTCCGCAATAGTGGGAGATTGGCCCTCATTGCCGTTGGGCTCAGGCTGGGCCTCGGTGAGCACCTGCTCTTCCGACTCGGCCGTTGATTCGGCCTCGGATTCCTGCACGGGTGCCTCAGCATCAAGTTCCAGCTCTTCAACTGGCGACTCGATCGGTTCCCCCTTTTCATCGGAGGTTGCTGCTGAATCAGCAATTGGGGGCGTGGACTCTTCAATCACTTCGCTATCCGAATCTTGGCCCTCTTCCGCATCCGCTTGCTCGTCCCCTCCGTCTTCGCTCTCAAGATCGACTTGCTCAAGGGACACTTCTTCACCATCGCCTTCTAGCTCGGGGTCGGCCTTCTCGGCTTCTAACGCAGTATCGACTTCCAAGATCTGCTCCTCCGGCGACTGGTTTTCCACATCGGGGCCCGCGGTACCTGCTTCTTCGCTTTCCATCGTCGATGCTTATTGATCTCCCATTAATTTTTTCCGAATCATCCCAGTGATATTACGAAGCCCACCACTCGCGCGAACACAAAGTCCAGCAGACCTAGAACCGCACTTGAAATCACGACCACTACCAACACCAACCCGGTAAGTTGCAACGCGTCCTGTCGTGCCGGCCATGTCACCTTCTTGAGCTCCGCGTTCGTTTCGCGAAGGTAGCGGGTGACCGGGTTGCCCCTTCTTCTCCTGACAATCTGGGCCTTGGCCAATAAAACCTCCTCAGAACTGCGACCGCTTGATCAGGCAGGCCAGGAAGGACTTGAACCCTCAACCCCCGGTTTTGGAGACCGGTGCTCTGCCAAATTGAGCTACTGGCCTAGGACGCTACTTCGTTTCGCGGTGAAGCGTGTGTTTCCTTTGCCCCGGGCAGTACTTCATTAGCTCGATCCGCCCCGGATCATTCGTCCGGTTCTTCTCCGTCGTATAGTTGCGCTCCGAGCACTCCGTACACTCGAGCGTGATGATGGGTCGTGAGCCTTTCCTCGCCATGAGTCGTCAGACCATCCTTACTCGATGATCTCGGTGATCACTCCGGCGCCCACCGTCAGGCCGCCTTCCCGGATGGCAAACTTGCTGCCCTTCTCCAGTGCCACCGGTAGGATCAGCTCCACCGTCAGGTTCACGCTGTCCCCCGGCATCA
>JAPUGV010000072.1 GCA_027298025.1 Chloroflexota bacterium
ACGATCCGCGAAGCCTGGCCAGCCGAGCTTCCGTTGTTCGTACGGCTTTCGGTCAAGGACTGGGTCGATGGGGGCTCGGAGGTGGCGGACAGCGACGAACTCGCACAGCCGCTGGGCAAGATGGAAGTCGATCTCATTGACTGTTCGAGTGGGCTAGCGGTTCCAGAGCAGCAGATTCCCATCCATCCTGGATATCAAGTGCCTTTGGCCCACGCGGTCCGCGAGGGCGCGCACATCAAGTCTGCCGCCGTCGGTCTTATCAGCGAGCCGGTACAGGCAGAGGAGATATTGGCAGACGAGAAGGCTGATCTCATCGTCATTGGACGCATGGCGCTCTGGTCTCCCTACTGGCCCCACCACGCGGCCAGCGAGCTCCGTGCCGAGGTGAAGCTCCCCATTCAATACGCCCGATCTGGAATCTATGCCTGATGTTGGGGTCGCCGGCATCTACAGCAGACTTGAGCCGACGGACGATCTTCGGAAGAACACCATCGGCCCGACCTAAGCCGCGTTCAGGATCGAGCCCTGGACCAGCCAACTCCATCTATCCGGCAGGCTGAAGAGCAACTCTCGGCCTGCGAGGAGAACGACCCAAATTGAGCTCACGCGTTAAGCCGACCCTTTCCCACAGGGTTACAGAATACGCCTTACTCGGAACACCTGGCATGCTTCTCACGATCGACGACGGCGGCTTCCCTCACAGCTCCTTCACCTGGATCGTGGCCACATCTTCCGATCGGTTGCGCTTCGGCGCGGACCACGGAGGTACGACGCTGGCCAATATCGAGCGCTCCGGCATAGCGTCGGTGCAGATCATCACCGATGAAGGTCAGCCGTACCTGATCAAGGGAAACGTGACTATGGCGAGCTCGCTCATTCAATCCGCTCCATTCAAGCTCGCGCTCATGGAGATGGAAATCCAAGAAGTACGAGATCAGTCGTGGATCGGTGTCAGCGTGCGGCCGTTCCACTACGACTGGGCACCCGAGGAGCGCGAGAAGATGCTCGAGGTGGAGCAAGCGGTCTATGCTGAGATGCGAGGGTGGGGTGGATAGACGGAGGTTTCAATCGGGAGAGCATGGTGACCCAAAGCGAGGGAGTGCTGAATGGTTAGTGTGACGGGAGAGAACCTGACAATCGAGCGGGTTGAAGCGGTCGCTAGAAGGGGCGAGGAAGTCGATCGCTTAGATGCGGAGGTCGTCTCACGGCTGAAAGCGAGTCGGTCGTGGGTCGATCGCGCGCTGGCCGAGGACGCAGCACCGGTCTATGGCGTAACGACCGGCTTTGGACCGCTGGCGCAGGTTCGGATCGCGCCGGATCAAACGCGCCAGCTCTCGCGCAACCTGGTGCTTTCTTCAGTGGTGGGGGTTGGACCGCCGCTGGGCGAGGACATTGTTCGGGCCATGATGCTGATCCGGGTCAACACCTTTGCCAAGGGCTTCTCCGGAGTCAGGCTCGAACTCGTGGACACGCTTCGGGACATGCTCAACAAAGGGGTGACGCCCTATGTACCCGCCAAGGGCTCACTCGGGGCGAGCGGAGACCTGGCTCCCTTAGCAAGCATCGCCGCCGTTCTGTCTAAGGGGGAGCATCCGGAGGATGAAGATTACAGCGGTCGAGCTTGGTACCAGGGCGAGCTGGTCTCCGGCCAGGAGGCCATGGATCGCGCCGGGATCCCACGCCTGGTGCTGGAGGCAAAAGAGGGCTTAGGACTGACCAACGGCACAAATTTCATGGTTGCTGCCGCCGCTTTAGGATTGCGAGATGCGCAGAGGCTGCTGCGGCACGCAGAGATCGCGGCCGCCACGAGCTTTGAAGCGCTGCTGGGACTGACGGCCGCGCTGGATGAGCGCCTCCAACAGGCAAACGGCCAGCCCGGCCAGATCCAAACCGCGAATAACCTGCGACGTCTGCTGGCCGGCAGCCGGCTGGTTGACTCCATGCCTGAGCGGGTGCAGGACGCCTACAGCCTGCGCTGCACACCGCAAGTCATCGGACCGATCCGCGATATGCTGACATTCCTGGAGCAGCGCGTAACCGATGCTTTGAACGCCGCTACAGATAATCCGCTCTTATTTGGAGAAGGCCAGGTCATCTCGGGCGGTAATTTCCATGGCCAGGGTCCTGCGCTGTGGCTGGATACGCTGTCGATCTCGATCGCCCAGCTGGGAACGATCTCTGAACGCCGCGTATTCCGCATGACGACCCCTGAGCTGAGTGAGGGATTGCCATCCATGCTGGTGGAAACCAGCGGAATAGATAGCGGCCTCATGATGCCGCAGTACACGGCAGCGGCATTGGTTTCCGACAACAAGACCCTGGCCCACCCCGATTCGGTGGATACGATCCCCTCCAGCGGGAACCAGGAGGACCATGTAAGCATGGGTGCAAACGCCGCCCGGCATGCGATGGAAATCCTTGAAAACGTGCGGCAAGTGATCGCTATCGAATTGCTGACTGCGGCGCAGGCGATTGATCTCCGACCCGATGGCCCAACTCGCCTCGGAAAAGGTACGGCGGCCGCCTATCGAGAGATCCGAAAACGTGTCTCAAGAGTGGACCACGACCGGCCCTTGAGCCCGGATATGGAAGCCCTGGCGCAGTTGATTGATTCGGATACCGTGATCGAAGCGGCAGAGCAGGCGATTGGGGGAGAGCTGTGACCCATTCACCGCAGGCGGTGCGCGCACCCAGAGGCACCCAGCTGAGCTGCAAAGGCTGGCAGCAGGAAGCCGCGTTGCGCATGCTTATGAACAATCTCGATCCAGAGGTCGCCGAAAAACCCGAGGAGCTCGTGGTGTATGGAGGCAGGGGCAAGGCGGCGCGTGATTGGAATGCGTATGCGGCCATTGTGTCGTCGCTGCAGGCGCTGGAGAACGACGAGACCCTGCTGATCCAGTCGGGCAAGCCGGTGGCAGTTTTTCGAACCCACCCCGACGCGCCGCGCGTGTTGCTGGCGAATTCCAATCTGGTCCCGCATTGGGCGACACAGGAGCACTTCGAAGAGCTGGATTCCAAGGGCCTGATGATGTATGGACAGATGACCGCCGGCAGCTGGATGTACATCGGAACGCAGGGCATCCTGCAGGGCACTTATGAGACGCTAGGCTCGCTGGCCAGCCAGCAAGGCTGGGAGAGCCTCAAAGGCAAGTTTATTCTGACCGCCGGCTTGGGCGGGATGGGGGGCGCGCAGCCGCTGGCGGTCACGATGAACGAAGGAGTGGCACTCGTGGTCGAGGTCGATCCGGTTCGAGCTCGCCGTCGTCAAGAAAGCGGCTATGTGGATCAGGTGGTCGACACATTAGAAGAGGCCGTGACGATCATCGAGCAGGCGCGCGATCGGGGCCAGCCATGGTCGGTTGGGCTCATCGGAAACGCGGCAGCTATTTATTGGGAGCTTATGATCCGCGGGGTCACGCCGGACGTCGTGACGGATCAGACACCCGCTCACGATCCGCTAGCGTACATCCCGCAGGGGTTATCCGTAGCGGACGCCGATCAACTGCGGGCCGGAGATCCGGATGAGTACGCTCGAAGGAGCGCGAATTCGATGGCACAGCAGGTGGAGGCCATGCTGGCCTTCAAGGATCGCGGCGCAATCGTGTTTGATTACGGCAACAATCTTAGACAGCGGGCGTACGACGCAGGGGTGGAGCAGGCATTCGCCTATCCTGGCTTCGTTCCGGCCTATATTCGCCCGCTATTCTGTGAAGGAAAGGGCCCCTTTCGGTGGGTAGCCCTTTCCGGCGATCCGGAAGATATCTATCGGACGGATGAAGCGCTCCGTGCGCTCTTCCCCCACAATCAACAACTGCATCGTTGGCTGGAACTGGCGCGCGAAAAGGTTCATTTTCAGGGTCTCCCTGCAAGAATCTGCTGGCTGGGCTATGGGGAGCGCGCGCAGGCTGGGCTCAAGTTCAATGAGATGGTTGCAGCGGGCGAGCTCGGTGCGCCGATCGTCATCGGTCGCGATCACCTCGACGGTGGCTCAGTGGCCAGCCCGAACCGTGAGACCGAAGACATGAAGGACGGCACCGATGCGGTCTCAGACTGGCCCATACTCAACGCCATGCTGAACGCGGTGGGGGGTGCGACCTGGGTGTCGTTCCACCATGGAGGTGGAGTGGGGATCGGGTTCTCACAACACGCGGGCCAGGTTATTGTGGCTGACGGATCGCCGGAGGCCGCCCGCCGACTCGAAAGGGTACTTACTACCGACCCAAGATTGGCCATCGTCCGACATGCTGACGCCGGAAATGAAGAGGCCATTCGTGCAGCCCAAACGCACGGAATCCAGATGCCGATGATCGGCACAAAGTCGCCGAGCATTGGCGACTAAGTCCCTTTGGTAGGCGGCTGAGAGCATGGCGATGCTCGGTTACCTCGTAGCGAGCATCGAACGGCGCCTCCTACCCAAGATTGCCAATGCCGGCGGTTAGGCCACCTATAATGATGGCCGCAATACCCTGAACTAGGACGAGCCCCCAGAGTACCTGCTTCTCCGCTGTGCTGGCTTCAGCGGTCGTTTCTGCCACAAATCATCTTCCTCGCGGCTTTGAATTAAGTCCTTGGCGCCATCCCGGCGGCATTAGTTCGGGCTTTGATCCCCTTCCTGCCTCCCCGCCCGATAGCTGAGATTAATCCGTATTTTTAACGATGACAGGGAGCGTGTAGAGGATTATCGTCTTTCAAGTGGAGGGTGCATCCGATGAGTACGGCCGCTTCACGCAAATGATTCTTGCGGCCGAGCAGTCAGCCTCAGGCCCGGGGATTTTCCACTGACGACCGATATTCGTGACAACCGACGCGCGCAGCCGCGGAAGCGTGAGCTGCGTATCGAGAAAGTGCAGCAAGCACACAAGGGATGAGCTGGGGGCGCTACTGATGGGGACTCAAGGCGCAGTAGTCGCCTTTGGACATATTCACCATCTTTATGTGCGCGAATTCAGCGGTTTGACTCTCGCCAATATTAGTTCCGCAAGCAATCCTATGGACGGCGACACCCATGCGAAGTATGGAGTGTTGGATTGGAAGGCGCCAGACGGCTGGCAGGTCGAGATCATGCGGGTCGAATATGACATTGCGGCCGAGCGGTCCGAGCTCGAATTGCGTAAACCTCTCTGGTGGGAAAGCTTGAGCCAAATGCTGGAGGGCGAGCGGGTCTCGGGATGAACCGCCCGTTCCTGTTTCCGCGCTTTGTCCGCGCACCCCACAGTCAGTCCGCAGCTTTGTGATTAAGACGATTGGCAGTCCAGATTCACACGGAAGTCACCCTTGACTAAGGTACTCAACGCGCCGAGCGGAGCACATTCGATAAGGCGAATACTCGTAATCTGGGCCATTCAAACATCAGCCTTGGTCATCATGGCCGTGCTCTTTCGCGGCGTAAATATTGCTGACCTGGGAACCGCCATCCTGGCCGCGGCCGCTATCGGACTGTTGAACGCACTGCTGTGGCCGCTGCTCAGCTTCATTATCGTGCCCTTCGCAGTCCTGACGCTCGGCATCGGATCGCTGCTGATCAACGGATTCGTGGTCTGGATCGCCACTACCCTGGTCGACGGTTTTGAGGTGACCGGCTTTTGGGCCGCCTTCTGGCTGGCTCTCGGCATGTCCGTCATCAATATCACCCTAAGCACCTTGCTCACCATCGATGACGACGGATCCTGGTATCGCAATCAAGTCCGCCGGAGGATGAAGCGAGTGGCCGATCCAAAGCAAACGGACGTTGCGGGAGTGCTCTTTCTGGAGATCGATGGCCTGGCGAAACCCGTTCTCGAGATGGCCGTCGCCAATGGCTACATGCCCACGTTGCAGCGGTGGTTGGAGAGTGGTAGCCACGAGGTGACCGGATGGGAGCCGGATACCTCCTCGCAGACATCGGCGGCCCAGGCCGGAATCTTGCACGGCGACAACTCCAATATTCCAGCCTTTCGCTGGTATGACAAGGCCCGAGGCCAGATCGTTGCCTCGAGTGACGCAAAGATTCTTCCGGACATCGAGAGGGAGCGTTCGAACGGCAAAGGGTTGCTAAGCAACGACGGCGCAAGCCGCGGGAATCTTTTTTCGGGCGACGCGCCCTATGTGACGGCTACCGCAAGTGTGATTCGCGACCCGAGTAGGTTTCACACATCAGAGTTTCAAGCCTATTTCGTCAACCCCTATAACGCAGCTCGGACGGTCATTCTGCTCGTCTGGGACATGATCCTTGAGTGGCGCCAATATCGCAACGCCCGCAAGAACAACGTGCAGCCCATCTTGGGCAAGCATCATCGGGGCGGGATCTACCCTGTTCTGCGTGGTTTTATGACGGTGGTGATGCGCGAGCTGAACATCTACACGATTCTCGGAGATATCTTCGCCGGACGGTCCGCCGTATATGCTACGTTTGTTGGGTATGACGAGATCGCTCACCATTCAGGCGTGCTAGATCCTGGCGCATTCGACATCTTGTTTAGACTCGATCAGCAGTTCGCGCGGCTGGAGAGCGCCGTTACGGAAGCACCGCGACCGTACCACTTTGTGATTCTCTCCGACCACGGCCAGACCGGCGGCGCCACGTTCAAGCAGCGGTATGGTCTGACTCTTCACGATCATGTCCAACAGCTTATGGCCGACGGAGCGGAGGTTGTCGGCGGCATAAGCCGGGGCGAACATTGGGGAAACCTCAATGTGTTCCTTACTGACACTCTTGAAAATGAGAACTCGGGTGCTTCCAAAGTCGTCGGTCGGGCGCTTAAGGGACGGATGGCCGACGGACACGTGGCTCTCGGGCCGCCGGGCGAGGATTTGGCTCGCGCGGAACTTTCGGCGGAGGATGCCCGGCCGGCCGTGGTCGTGTTGGCCTCGGGCAATCTTGGGCTGATTTCGTTCACTGAGTGGCCCGACCGCATGACCATGGAGCAGATCGATCAAGCGTTTCCGGCGGTGATCTCTGGGCTTGCGGAGCACGAAGGAGTGGGATTAGTCATGGTCCACTCCGAGCAGTACGGACCGATGGCCATCGGCGCAAAAGGCAGATACTTCCTGGGTGAAGACCGGTATGAAGGTAAAAACCCGCTCGCCGATTTTGGACCCAATGCCGCCAAGCACCTTCGCCGCACCGACAGCTTCAGCAATTGCCCGGACATCGTGGTGAACAGCTTCTATGATCCTGCGAACAATGAAGGCTGCGCCTTCGAGGAGCTCATCGGATTTCATGGGGGTCTGGGTGGTACCCAAACCCAACCCTTCATCCTGCACCCGGCGGAGCTTAAGGTCGAAGGGGAAATGGTCGGAACTGAGAATGTCTACCGAGTGTGCAAGGGATGGCTACGAGAACTGCACGGCGATGAGACGCGCCTCAGCTCTGAACCAGAGTAGGGCCATCTCCTAGCTGCGGATCTTCATGCAGCCTCAATCGCGGCCTTACGCCTATTCTTCAAATAACGTGCCACCTACTGTCCCAAGTCCTTGTGATCTCCGAATATCTGGGCTAGCTAACGGAACGCCTTGCGTGACGTGCTGAACCATATACAGGGTCAAGATCGCTTGGCATCCGATGCTGGCAGTCGCGCCCCGATATCCTTTGATGCCCGCCTCAAGGCACACAGGCTCGTAACTTCTAGGTCGCCAGCCCCAATCCCCATTAGGGCAAAAGGCCGGAGCCGGATGTTTGAGCTCCGCTAGCCGCTGCAATTGCTTGCAATCTTATCCAGCGGCTGTAGCCCCGTCCCCCATTGTGACTCCAACTTCGCCCAACCTTCAGTCAGTGCAACGCTCAATAGAACATTGGGCCCCTTAGAGGGCTGATCTTTCCGTATTAATGCGTATTCTGCCCGGACCCGCTGTTTGCTAAGATTTGACGTTTGGCCATGATCCGTGCCGCGGATTAAGAAGGAGAGAAAACAGTGAATAAGAAAAAGATGATCCGAATGGGGATCGGAATGCTTGTGATCCCAGTGTTGGCGGCCTGCACCTCGTCCGAAGATCAGGAGAGCGCGGTTGCGACCAGCGTGGCCGCCACTTTGGAGGTTTCCGCTCCTACAGCCGCCCCGCCGCCCACTCAAGCCCCAGCACCTACGGCGGCTCCCACTCAGGTACCGTCCCCGACCGCGATTCCAGGCAATCCGGCGGATGCGTTGGGTGATCCCAACGGTAAGGACTCCTTTGACAACGCCAACAACTGGACATTGTTCAACAACAATTGCTTCGCAACCACTATCACTGGCGGCAAGTTTGTAATGGAAGCAAAGGGCGCCCTCGAGCTTTCCTGCTGGGAGGTCAGCTGGCCGCTGATCAAGGACTATTACTATCAGAGTGAGGTTGTCATGCCGGTGGCGTGCAACGCTAACGATCGCTTCGGATTGTTCTTCCGAGCGCCGGACAACGACCGCGGCTTCCTTTTCGGAATCCAGTGTGACGGGAAATACTCACTGTCGAGCTGGGACGGGGAGAATACAAACATCATCGTCGCCCCGATTGACAACACGATCATCAGCACCTCACCTGAGTCGATCAACGTGATCGGCGTTGTGGCCGATGGCTCAACGATGAGCCTCTATGCCAACGGGCAGTTCCTCGCTCAGGCGCAAAATGTAGGGTTCGCAGACAATGGAAAGATTGGCTACTTCGTGCGGGCCGCGGTGGAGGACGAAGGTTTTGTCGTTCAATACGACAATCTCGCAATCTGGTTGCTGGATCAGTAGCATCAATACATATGGAGAGTCAAAGAGGCCGCCCCGAAACTGCGGCCTCTTTCATGAGGTCAAGAAGCCGGCGCCAGGTATTTAGGCTGTTCCAGCCGCTGCGATTACTTGCGATATTATCCAGCGATTACAGGCCGGTTCCCTACTCTGAAAAGCTCAACCAACCATAGAGCCCCCGGTGGTCTGTGCCGCGGCCCCCGTCCAATCGCATAGTTCCTTCAGCTTCTCCAAGCGTCAGGATGGTCCCTTTCAGAAAGTTGCTTACGACGTGGTCCAGGGTTCGTACAAAGAATGGGTAGTGAATAGTGGGATACGGAGGCTCTCGCTCCGTGGGGCCGCTGTGATAATAGAAGGCATAGGTCTCAGGCGGCCCCACCTGGGTGTTCCAATACTCCGTGCTGACGTCGTCCCCTAGCCAGGGATCCAGGTTCAGATCCCCCAGGATCAGCACCTTTTGCTCTTGAACGATATCCCCCTCAAAGATCTGGCGGATCGAAACTAGGCGGCAGTCCGCGCTGCGGTTCTCGGGATGGACGTTGACGATGTCAAAGACTCTTCCCCGGACCTGGACAGTGGCGGCATAGACCGTCAGGTGCGTCCGGCAACCAGGAGGAATAGTCGCCACTCGGTCTGAGGTGCACAGCGAACCCAGCTCACATCCCAGGATTTCGCCTACATCGGTTCGCACGCCGATGCACTCAATCCGGTTGCCGGCCCCACAGCTGATCGTGTAATCGGGGCCAAGCAGCCTCCGCACCTGCGGTTGTGAGTATTCTCCTGCGCATACGTTTCCGGGATCCACCAGCGGCCCCCCTTCGCAAAGGGGATCGGGCAGTGTTTCTTGCAGCGCCACAATTTCCGGTCGAAGCTCAGCAAAACTCGCCGTCAGCCGAGCCTCCACATCGCTCCGGCACAGCTTGAGCCTTTGCAAGACGCAGCGCGGATCGCCGTTGCCGACGTTGGCGGTCAGCACCGTGAACCCCGGCTCGTCCTTCGGCTGC
>JAPUGV010000073.1 GCA_027298025.1 Chloroflexota bacterium
AGGAAGTGGAGTTGGGGCATCAACGAAGCCATGTTCCAAGATGGTCGGCGCGTGATTGAGCGGAGATCCGGCGAAGGCGAGTAAAACATCGCCTGAGTGAGCTGACTTGACCTCGCGAGAAAGCTGCATCAATTCTCTCTCGGCGATCGAAGGTCATGGGCTGTGCCTCCTAGCGATCAGGTCGCATCAGTAAGGCTGTTGAGCAAAGAGCTGCCTACAACATGACGGTGCGCAAGGACCGTGGGACAAGATCGTGCTGCTCAGTCTGCGCCCCTCCCGGTCGGCTCCCTCGAGTGTGCGTACCTCGGTTTCGATGCGGAATCCGACTCCGTTGACTTGTCGGTATGATACCGGTCGGGCGTCGGCCCAGGAGGCGGCGATGAACACCGGCATGACGAAGGCGCTGGTGACAGGTGGCAACGGCGCGCTCGGATCTGATGTGGCTCAAGTGCTGCGTGAGGCCGGTTTCGAGGTCCATGTGACCGCTCGTGACGCGGACAAGGCAGCGGCATTCGCCGCGATGCCGGACAACCGAGGTCTCTCGGCCCACGCCGCTGACCTGTCCGATTTCGACGCCACCAAGAGGCTGATGGATGAGGTCGGTGCGCCGCTGGGCGCCCTTGTGACAACGCTCGGTGGGTTTCTAGGCGGGCCCCTCTCCGCGCTGACCGAAGCAGACGTCGACCGGCTCATCGCCGTGAACCTCACGAGCGCCATTTATACCGTGCGACATGCCTATCCTCTCCTCAGAGCACACCAGGGCGGGGCCCACGTGGTGCTCGTGAGTGCGCGCGGAGCAGTTACGGGGGGCCCGGGGAGTGCGCTCTACAGCGCCGCGAAGGCGGGGATCGCAAACCTCGCACTGTCCCTATCGCAAGAGTGGCTCGAAGATGGGATCGCGGTCAATGCCATCCTGCCCTCCACGATGGACACACCAGCCAATCGTCGCGATGTGCCCGACGCAGACTTCTCCAGATGGCCGACGCCCCGCGAGGTGGCTGAGGTCGTAGCGTTCCTTGTCAGTGACAAGGCACGGATCGTATCCGGAGCCGCGATACCTGTCTACGGCAAGTCGTGACGACCCGCGTCACGAGGTCACGGGCGTCGAGCGGCAGAGGCGCGACCTCCACACAGAGGGCTGGGGTCTCTGCTCATGCTCCAAGCGCTCTGTCGAGATTAAACGCCGCGCTGATAAGCCCCATGTGTGTGAACGCCTGAGGAAAGTTACCCAGGGCCTCACCACCCAGCCCGGTCTCCTCTGCGTAGAGACCGGCATGGTTGCCATAGGTGAGCATCTTTTCGAATACTGCCCTCGCTTCTCCGAGCCGTCCGCTCCTCGTCAATGCCTCCACGAGCCAGAAGGTACACATGTTGAAGGTTCCTTCTTCCCCGGGCACGCCGTCGGACGCCCCCTTACCGATCTGGTACCGGTAGACCAGGCTGTCGGAAACGAGGGTCTTGAGGGTCGCGCTCAGAGTCGAAAGCATACGGGGGTCAGTAGGTGAGATGAAAAACACGAGGGGCATGAGAAGGTTGCTGGCATCGAGCGCGTCGGTGTCATAGTGCTGCACAAAGCTCTGTTTTGCTTCGTTCCAGCCTTTTTCCATGATCTCGTCGTAGATGGCGTCTCGCGCTGCTAGCCAGCGGCCGCGGTCCCCCGGAAAGCTCCTCTTGTCCGCCAGACGTATTCCTCGGTCGATAGCCACCCTACACTTCAGCTTTGAGTAGACGAAATGCTGTCTTCCTCCACGCACCTCCCAAATCCCATTATCCTTTCGCTGCCAATTGTTGGTAACAAACTCCAGTGACCGCCGCAGATGCTGCCACAGATCATGGGAAACGGGGTTGCCGTATTTGTTCGAAAGGTAAATTGAGTCCATCAGCTCACCATAGATATCGAGCTGGAGCTGCTTGGACGCGCTGTTCCCTATTCTCACGGGGGAGGAGCCTCTGTAGCCTTCCAGATGAAGGAGCTCTCTTTCAGGCAATTCATGTTCGCCATTGATCCCGTACAGGATCTCCAAAGACCCGTCGTCTCCCGCTTCCTGCGCACGGTTTTCCATAAACTTGACGAAATGTTCCGCTTCGCGGGTTAATCCCAGGCGCACGAACCCATAAACCGTGAAAGCTGAATCTCGAACCCAGCTATAGCGATAGTCCCAGTTCCGGGTGCCGCCGACTTCTTCCGGAAGGCTCGTCGTCGGCGCCGCCACGATTGCGCCCGTTGGAGCGTACGTCAGTAGCTTAAGTGTAAGCGCGGAGCGCTCCACAGCCTCACGCCAGCGCCCTCGGTATCGAACTCCGGCGAGCCACCGCCGCCAGAATGAAAGAGTGTCTTCCAAGGCCTGATTTCCTCGGAGTGTAGGCTCGGCGAGGCTCACGTTTTCATTAGAACTCGCCTGACGCAAAACGAACGTCATTTTGTCGCCACTGCGCATCAGGAACTCAGCCTCGACTCCCGTTCCACTGGCATTTAGCTTCACTGGAGAAGAGAGGCCGAGATGCAAGGTTCCAGAGGAGAATACGGCACCCTCATTCGTAATCTTCAGGGTGTGATGTCCCCGCGCGTAGTCGAAGGCTGGAAAGCATTGAACTCTGAATGTTATAGACCCCCTGACTACGCTAACTTGGCGCACGATCTCACAAACGTGTGGCTCATCGCTGCCTTCCGCTCGGATCGGCATGAAGTCAGTAATCTCGCCTACGCCTCCCGGAGACAAGAATCTGCTTGACAGAATGTTCGACCCAGCCCAATACATTTGTTTTTCAACGGTAGGATATGCGGGAGCAATTTTGAAGAAGCCCCCTTTTTGCGCGTCCAAAATAGAAGCAAATACGCTCGGTGAGTCGAAATTTGGAAGACAGGACCAATCGATCGAGCCGTTCTTGCATACCAAAGCGATGGTATGAAGATCTCCGATCATGCCGTAGTCCTCAAGAGGCCTGTACTTGTCTGATCGGGAAGGGGCATTCCCCTGTGACTCTTCACTTCTATTTGTTTGAGTCGCCATCTCTTACCCGCCCGTCGCGAATCCGGGATACAGCGTCATCCCACCATCAACAAAAAGGGTAGTGCCATTGACGTAGTCGGAATGATCAGATGCGAGCCAAACAGCCGCCCTCCCAATTTCGGACGGCTCACCTACTCTCCCATAAGGAATCAACTTCAGGAGCTCACGCTCAGCCTCCGGCGAG
>JAPUGV010000074.1 GCA_027298025.1 Chloroflexota bacterium
CCGCGGCTTTAGCTTACGGATCCGAATCGGTTGCCGCCCACCGCGAAGCCGGACAAGTCGCGCTTCAGCTGGGAGCGTTAGACCAGGCCTCCGCCTGGTTTGAACGTGCCATCACGCTTGCTCCCTCGGATATCGATAGCATGATCGGATCTGCTAAGGCTTCGATCGCTCGCGGTGATAAGCAGCAGGCAAACGAAAGATTAAGTGCTGCCATCCAGCAAGCGCCTGACGATGCCAGAGTATTGCTCGGAGTGGGCCACGTTCGCGCTGGGTCTGGCGATTATAGGGCTGCAATGTCAGCTTTCGAGGAAGCCCTGCAGGCTGGGGCAGATCCACGCGATGTGCGCCGAGGTGAAAGCAAGGTATTGGTTGCGCAGGGAAAGCACGCGCAGGCAGCGGAGGTGATGCAAGAGCTGCTAAAGTCGGCCCCCGATGATCATCGCCTCTGGCACCAGCTGGCCGAAACCTTGGAAGCAGGGTCAGACCTGAACGGAGCCGATCGAGCCATGAGCGAGGCGGTTCGCATCTCCCCCGCCAACCCCGAGTATCGCCTGGGTTTGGGCCGCATCTCGCGCAGATCCGGCAATCTCGACCGGGCGATCGAAGAACTGCGACAGGCCGAAAGCGCGGATGCGGAAGATCCACGGGTTCCGATTGAGGCCGGTTTGGTCTACGAAGACCGGCGCGATTACTCGCGAGCGCTGGAGTCATACCTCAAAGCGGTGGAGATGGACCCGAATAGCCTGCAGGCCCATTACCGAGCCGGACTGCTGCTACGAACGCTCAAGGCCTACCGAAGGGCGGGCGAGATGCTCAAACGCGCCGCTGAGCTTGCTCCGTCTGACCAGGGAGTCATGCACCAGTTGGCGGCCGTCCGGGCCCTGGAGTTGGTACATGGCTAAATCCATGGATCGTGAGAGCGTAGTAAGCACACTTCATGCGGCGCAGGTTGCGGGCCGGCTGGATTACGCGCGCAGCCTGGCCATTGAGTGGCTGGCCGCGTGGCCGGGTGATACGGAGATCGCGCTTCAGCTCGCAGCGGTCGAGCTGAAGTCGGGAATGGCAAGCGCGGCGATTGATCGTTTGTCGCTCCTGACAGAGGTCGACCCAGAATGTCAGCCCGCCTACGACATGCTGGCTGAGGCATTCAAGCAGACTGGAGACAGCCTGCGGATACCGGTTTACATGGCCTGTGCCAAGGTTCTGTCGGGCGAACAGCCCAACCCCTCCAGTTCTCCCTCCTGGGCGGTGGCCTTGGCCAGGGCGTATGGCGCATTAGAGGCCGGTGAGCCAGCAGAGGCCTTGCGTGCGGCTAATGAGGCCTTAGCCGCGAACCCCAGCATCGCGCTGCCTGCTCTGGTTGCCATTAAGGCGAGCCTTGCATCGGGCTCCGCGCGCGAAGCCGTTCGCCTGGCAGAGGCGGGACACGATCGGTGGCCACATTGCGTAGCTTTCAGCCTCGTACTTGCTGAAGCTCAGCTCGGCTCTGATCGGCCGGCGGCAGGGGTCGAGAGTATGCACCAGGTCGCGGCAGCGGACCCCCTAGGGGTCGTCGCTGAGACCGTGCTCGGCCTCGATCATCCGTATCGAGCGCTGTGGCCTGTGCACATGCAGGCGCACATGAGTCGACCCGTGCCGGAGGATGTCACGGCGGTGATGGGTGCATCCGCCAAGACTCCGAAATCGGATTCCTCGCCTCTGCCAATCCCGGAACCCGGCGAGGCTTTCCAGGGCCCGAGCTCTGGCGAACCATCCGCTAGCCCCGAAGCGCTGCTAGCGGTGCGCAATGAGTTTGATCGATTGGCCCAACGCCTCAATGTTCGCCGACCTGCGGAAGACCAGGAGACTCGGCTTCCGGCCTACGTCGTTCTGAGCAGCCACACCAGGCTCGTACAGGAACTCGGCCCGTCCGGTTTCAAGCGCGCAAACGAAGCCATCATGAACTTGGTGGAGGCTGTGCGGCGCAAGCGCGGATGGGGAGCCTACCGCATCTATGTCGACGATCCGCGCTCACTGCAACCCTTTGGCCTGATGCCCTGCGATCCAGGGAATGCCTGGCAGATCAAATTGCGTTTGGCAGATCTTGATCAGGCTCTGGCCGAACGCGGTGAGATGATCGGAGCGGTTTTGATCGTTGGGGGTCACAACATCGTGCCCTTCCATCTGCTCCCCAACCCGACGGATGACGACGATGATTCAGTACCATCGGATAATCCCTACGCGGCGACCGATGAAAACTATTTCGCCCCCGAATGGCCCGTTGGCCGGTTGCCGATTGCCTCCGACACCGATCTCTTGGTCAAACTGCTCATCAAGGCAACCGCTGCTCACCGTGAGCAGCAGCGGTCAAGGTCAAGCCCCAAACGATTCGGGGTTTGGTTGCGGGATCGATTTGGACGCTTCTTCCGTCCGCAGCCCAAGGCCATCGGCTACAGCGCCAGCATATGGCGTAAGGCCTCCCTGGCGGTTTTCCAAGCCATCGGTGCCCCGCGCTCCCTGATCACCTCTCCGCCCAGTACGGCCGGCAACATGCCGTCGGTGGTGAATCGACCCAGCCCGCTCTCGTATTTCAATCTGCACGGCTTGCAGGACTCTCCCGACTGGTACGGGCAGCGAGACCCACTGAGAGACCCGCCCGAGTCGGTAGAGTTTCCGATCGCAATGCGGCCGGAGGATGTGGTTAATAGTGGACGCGCTCCGAGCATCGTGTTCACCGAGGCCTGCTACGGAGCGCATGTAATTGGCAAGACGGAGGAGACCGCCCTGAGCCTAAAATTTCTCGCGAGCGGAAGCCAGGCCGTGATCGGATCCACGAAGATCTCTTACGGAGCGGTAACTCCTCCCCTGATCGCCGCGGATCTACTGGGCCGTCTCTTCTGGGACGAACTCCGTCAACCGGTTTCCATCGGCGAAGCGCTGCGGCTGGCCAAGCTCAAGCTCGCGACAGAGATGCTCGAGCGCCAGGGGTTCCTAGACGGCGAAGACCAGAAGACACTGATCTCGTTTGTTCTCTACGGCGATCCCCTTCTCACCTCGCAGTTGACCGGTCGGCCGAGGCGAAGCAAGGAAGTGACACGCCTTTCGAAGCGGCCGGCGACGATGAAGACCGCATGCGCGCTTGGAGGGCCTGACTTACTCAGCGAAGAATCCTATTCTCCGATTGCCGATCGCGTGCACTCGATCGTGGCCCAGTATCTGCCCACGATGGCGGATGCCGATTCCAGCCTGCGCAGTCAACATCGCGGCTGCGATCACGAAGATCACTGCTGCCCGAGTCAGCAGATCGGAATGAAGACCGTTGGCGAGAACGAGACCCTGGTCGTGACCCTCTCGAAACAGGTGAGCGATGGCTCGAAGCTGCATCCTCACTTCGCCAGAATGACGCTGGACGAAAGCGGCAAAGTGATCAAATTGGCCGTCTCCAGATAGCGAGCGCGGCACGATCCTTGCATCCTTGATTTCATCATGAGCGCGCCCATCTCTCGCCTTGGTTTTCACTATTTCCCCGACGATAGCCACTATTCGGAGAAAGACCTCGAAGAGTGGCTGCCGACGCTTCTGCGTTTGTCAGCCCATTGGCTTGTGCTCCACTCTACCCCAAGTCGCCCCATACCGGAACCATTCTTGAGAGGCTTGATGGAAGCCGGGATTCGGCCCGTGGTATGGATCAAGGGGCGCGCAGACGCAGTTGCATCAGGCCAGCTCTCTCCCGCGCTCGCCAATTATGGCGAGTGGGGCGTGCGCGAGGTTGTGGTATTCGATCGTCCGAATATGCGGTCCAGTTGGTCGTCAAATGAATGGGCGCGTCCCGGGCTGGTGGAGCGATTTTTAGATCGGATGCTCCCGATATTGCAGCTCGAACGCGCTTCTGGAATGCACCCAGTATTCCCCCCTCTCGAGCCGGGTGGCGATTATTGGGACACCTCCTTTTTGGAGACTGCTCTTAAGTCCATGCTGCGTCGTGGCCATCGCAGCCTGATAGACGATCTGCATCTGGCCATCTACGCACGTACTTTCGGGAAACCACTGGAGTGGGGGTACGGCGGACCCGCCGAGTGGTCTGGGAGCCGACCCTACAACACCCCGGATGGTTCCCAAGATCAGATTGGCTTTCGAACCTTTGACTGGTACGCAGCCACAACGGAAGCGGTAATGGGCAGGACATTGCCCATGATCGTCGTGGCAGGAGGACCACCCAGCACCTTGGAAGACGGAGACAGCGAGATTGCAAGCGTTTTGCGTGCCGTGCAGTCAGGGCAGCTGCCTCAATCGGTGCTGGGCTTCAATTTTTACTTGTTGTCTGCGAGCCCTAACAGCCCCGATTCCGTATCCGCTTGGTTCGACTCCCCTACCCAACCCAGATCCGTCGTGGGCTCGGCCAAGAGGCTGCTTGACGTGGGCGGGCTAGGCGATAGTTCGAGATCGACCGGCAAGACCCTCAGCCACTTCGTCTTACTTCCTGATGGCCCGATGTCTGAGGACACCTGGGCCGCAGTCAAGACGCTGGTCAGGGACGGCGTGATCGGTTTCTCGCCCGAAGAGGCGCTCCAAGCTGACAAGGTGACCATCCTGGGCGACGAGGCCTCGGTCCCGCCATCGGTCGAGCGGCGATTGGTGGAGGGCGGATGCCTGGTGACTCGGGTGAAGGGTCCCGGTCAGTTGTTCGTGGCGGCCTGGAAAGCTACCTATGGGGACGGAAAATGACAGAACTCGAAGGTAACATCCAAGGATTTGTTGACACTGAAATCGCGGCGGCTGCCGGTGTTGAGGAGATCGGTCAGACCCGCATTAAGGTGCTTGGGCTTGGCGGAGGGGGTTCCAATGCCGTCAATCGCATGGTCGAGTTGGGATTGATCGGTGCGGAGTTCATCGCCGCCAATACAGACCATCAGGCGCTTGAGTCGAGCCTGGCCCCCACGCGCATTCAGCTCGGGCCTGGGGTCACGCGTGGTTTGGGAGCGGGAGGAGACCCGAAGGTAGGTGCTGCGGCCGCGATCGAAAGCAGCCGTGAGCTTTCCGAGGCACTCGCAGACGCGGACATGATCTTCCTGACGGCCGGCATGGGCGGAGGAACAGGTACCGGCGCCACCCCGATCGCGGCAGAAATCGCCCGTGAAACGGGCGCAGTGGTGATTGCTACGGTGACCATGCCCTTCTCATTCGAAATGAGTAAGCGAGCCAAGAATGCCACAGAGGGTGTCCGCAAGCTCCAGCCGCATACGCATACGTTGATCACTGTCCCTAACGACCGACTGTTGCACGTCGTTCCCCGAGAAGCCAGCCTGGAAGTGGCCTTTCGATTTGCCGACGATGTATTACGCCAGGGCATACAGGGCATTGTAGAGCTCGTCAATAAGCCGGGCCTCATCAACGTGGATTTCGCGCATGTCCGTGCTGTCATGCGCAAAGGCGGCGGCGCGCTCATGGCCATCGGAATTGGGGAAGGCCCAGGCAAGTCCGAGATCGCGGTCCAGCAGGCGCTTCATCATCCGCTGCTTGAGATCAGCAGCCTCGGTCAGGCCACAGGTGCGCTAGTTCATTTCACCGGAGGTGACGACCTGGGCCTTGTTGAAGTCGGAGCCGCGGTGGAGAGCCTACGCGAAAATGTGCCGCCGGAGGCGGAAATCGTATTGGGTGTAACGACTGAGCCCGCCATGCAAGGTAGAGTACAGGTGATATTGATCGTCACCGGAATTGGTGGCCAGCCAGTGGAAGATATGCAGTTTGCGGACTCCGTTGCGGCGCCATCGCCGGTCATCGATATGGATGACCTGGACGTGCCCGCGTTCCTGCGTCGGAAGACTTTCGCCAGCCCGCCGCACGATCATGGAACTCAACCGTGAAGAAACAAGCTGTCGAGAAGATCACTCGAACCGTGGTTCGTCAGTTCCCTGAAATGGATGGGGTGCGGCCCGCTGTCAAGTCGCAGGAAGGTCCCCGCTATCTGGTGACTTTCAAAGGCGCAGTGGAACTGCCGGATGGAAAGACCATGAAGAGAATTGTGCGCGTCGTCGCCGACGAGAAAGGCGATGTGATACGCATGAGCACTTCGAGGTGAGATGATGAATCAACTTAGATACCGACCGATCGTACTGATCAACCTTCTGGTTCTAAAGGCAACCGTCCTCGCGGCGGAGTGGGCCCTAGAACACCGGGAATGGATTGTCCGCGGAAGGGCATATGCACCCGTGGTGATGGGCAGTTTTGTGGCCTACTTTGTCGGCGTCGTTATCGGACACGCAATCGTAAATTAGGCCGATCGCCTTCTAGCCCAATTGCTGTGCCTGCGCGCCCGGAGTACAATCCGGGCGCTCTTGCCTTTTAGATTCTGCTCCTAAACTCTATGTCCAGCCAACGTCGGCCCTTGGTGGTCGTACTGATCATCGTGTCCTTCTTCGCGGCAGGACTGCTGACGGTCGTACTCGGCGGAGAATCTTCCCCAGAAACGACCCGCACTCCCGAAGCCGAGCCCGGCGAATCGGTGCTGATTATCGGCGTAGACGATCTTACGGCCCCCACCCCAGGCTTGGTTGCCGTCTGGCAGGCGACCTACAGTCACGCCAATCGAGATGTTATTCTGCTCGGGCGATCCGTGGATAGCCTCGTTTGTGGAAATCGACCGGCCACCCTCTCAGAGTTATTCTCTTGGGATCCCTCCGGCGGGGTCGCGGCCGAATTCTTGGCTGCATTTGAGGAGATGCCTTTTGTCATCGCCGACGAGATCGCTTTCTCTGCGCTCATCGATGAACTTGAAGGTTTGGAGCTCAACGGTGCGCACCTTCAGGGCAATCAAGTTACGGCCGTCCTACGGACGCTGTATAGCAATCCTGGAGGCTCCCTGACCACGCAGGAGCAGTTCCTGATCGCGCTTGGAGGGAAGCTGGTCTCCAGCGCGGCCAAGGTGGACCTGAATCGGCTCCTAGAGCTGATTCCGGCCCATGCGTATACCTCGGTTCCGCCCCAGGACCTGCTGACCACTTTTCTACGGCTGCAGCCACTCGATCCCGGATCGATACTCGTCTGGGCTCCCGCCGAACCGGCCGATTCCTGCGGCAACTAACATAAAGACAAAGGAGACTGCCCGGGTGACAGTCTCCTCTGGTGCGCTGGGTGGGAGTTGAACCCACACGCCTTGCGGCACATGGCCCTCAACCATGCCTGTCTGCCAATTCCAGCACCAGCGCTCGGTATCCCACTAGGTTCGCGAAAGCAGATTTGCCCGCGAGGCTCTCGCGCCGGCCAAGTGTGAGGGCGATTCGCGGTATTATAGCGGACCTTATCGTCGTAGGCGTGAATTCCAGCTCCCAAGAAGCCATAAGAGCCTTATCCGAACGAGTGAACCCCGGTCCCTAGACATGCGAATTGTGCTCGATGCAATGGGCAGTGACGACCACCCGGAGCCTGAACTAGAGGCGGCGGCTGAAGCTCATCGCCTGTGGGGTGAGCGGATCACGCTGACCGGACCCGCAGAGGTCCTTGCTTCCAGGGTCGATCCATCGCGGGTTGACATCGTCGACGCGCCCGAGATTCTGGAAATGGACAACAAGCCGGCCGTGGCCGCGAAAAAAAAGCCCAACAGCTCGATGGCGGTCGGCATGCGCATGCTAAAGCACGGGGAGGCGGATGCCTTTGTTACGATGGGCAACACCGGCGGCGCAATGGCAACTGCCCTCTTCCAGCTGGGTCGCATCAAAGGAGTGAGGCGACCCGCGCTCAGTCCGGTATTTCCGGTTCGAGACAGCTCGACCGTAGTGATCGACATTGGTGCCAATACCGATTGCCGGCCGGAGTACTTGCTACAGTTCGGCATAATGGGATCGATCTATGCCGAAATCTTCTTGGAGCGCAAGAACCCACGCGTAGCGTTGCTTTCAACCGGAGAGGAAGAAGGCAAAGGAAATATGCTCGTTGGAGAAGCCGATCCATTGTTGCGTGCTTCAGAGCTGAACTATATCGGGAATGTGGAGCCCCGAGAGCTGTACGACGGCGAGGCCGACGTGGTCGTCACGGATGGGTTCAGCGGGAATGTTTTTCTTAAAACCAGCGAAGCCGTGGCCGCGCGGTTGGTTGAGCTGCTCCGCACCGAAATCGAAGCTTCGCCGATCACCGCCGCCGGAGGCTACTTGGTCCGGCCGGCCTTTAGAAGAGTCGGCAAGCTCTTGGACCCCACCGAGTACGGTGCCGTGCCGCTACTAGGAGTAGACGGGTTGGTATTTATCGGACATGGTCATTCAAATACACACGCGGTCGTGAGTGCCCTGCACGCCGCACGGAAGGCGGTCTCGCGAGGACTCATGCAGGCGCTGCGTGAGGGGCTCAAAGATTCACTTTAGGAGTCAGATCATTGATACCCGGAACTAACAGCCACCGACGCGCAGTAATCACAGGGGTTGGCGTCACGACCCCGCTCGGTTCAAACGTTGAGGCGTTCTGGCAGGGGCTGCTTGACGGCCGGTCCGGCATTCGTAAGATCCAGCGATTCGATGTCCGTGATTTGCCCTGTCAGATCGCCGGCGAGATCCCCGACTTCGAGGCCACCGATCACATCCCCGCCAAGGAAGCACGGCGGATGTCCCGCTCGTCACAAATTGCACTGGCGGCGGTCCAAATGGCAGTAGCGGATGCAGGGCTCGAAGAGCCTTTGGAGGAACCTGAGCGCGTTGGAGTGAGCATTGGCACGGGTATGGGAGGTCTCGATCGTGCGGTGGCGGGCGCTCGGATCTTTTGGAAACACGGCGTCAACAAGGTCAACCCCTTCACACTTCCAGCTGCGGCCCCGAATATGTCCGCCTTCCATGTCGCCGACCGTTTTGGAGCGCTCGGCCCAAGCAAAAGTATCGTCACCGCATGCGCGACGGGCACTCAGACTGTGGGCGAGGCGGCGGAAATGGTTCGCACCGGTCGCGCAGATGTCGTGCTAACGGCGGGCACCGAAGCCTTGATCCATGATTTCTCGCTCGCGGGGTTTGCGGCAATGCGAGCGCTGCCAACCCACTACAACGATGATCCCGAACGCGCTTCGAGGCCTTTCGACAACGATCGTGAAGGATTTGTTTTCTCTGAAGGCGCTGCGGGAATGGTGATTGAGAGCCTGGAGAACGCCCAGAAACGCGGCGCACACATGTATGCCGAAATCGTGGGACACGCCAGCTCGAGCGATGCTTTCCATATGACTGCACCGGATCCTTCTGGTGCCGGTGCGCTCCGTGCGATGCGCTGGGCCTTAGAAGATGCACAGATTTCGCCGGACGAGGTCGATTACATCAATGCACATGGCACCTCCACACCGGCTAATGATGCAGTCGAAACCCTGGCAATCAAATTGCTGTTCGGCGAACAAGCCTACGAAATCCCAATCTCGTCGACCAAGTCCATGATCGGGCATCCGATGGGAGCCTCGGGGGCGATCGAAGCGGTTGTATCCGCCCTTACCATCGATCGCGGCGCGATCCACCCCACCGTCAACCTTGAGAATCCCGATCCGGATTGCGATTTGGACTATGTGCCTCAGGAAGCCCGCGAGGCGGATGTCAGAGTAGTTCTCTCCAATTCCTTCGGACTGGGCGGCCAGAACGCCTGCTTGGTGTTAAGGAAGATCTGATGCGGCAGTACATCAACTCAGCGAAGGTCAATCGAAATGCGCGGCTCTCTCGCATCCTGTCTTTCGGTGGGCTGGGCATCATGGGCCTGGGATTGCTTTTATCTTTCCGGCTCCGGCCCCAGGATCGCTTCGAACTTGTGCTGGGCTTGTTCCTAATTGGCATCCTGGCCTCCCAGATCGGTCAGCCGATGCGGAATCGATGGGATCGGCGGCCTCGTCTCGATGAGATCCTAGATGGCGCGCTCAAGGGCTTAGACCGGCGCTTTGCGATTTTTCATTATGCGCTGGGGGCCAGGCATGTTTTGATAAGTCCTGGCGGAGTATTTGTCCTCATCCCGCGCGTTGAGGACGGTAAGATCGAATACGTCGATGGTCAGTGGACCAGGACCACCAGCAAAGGCGGCCTGTTTCGACGCGCCGGTACTCGAAGCATCCGAGGCATCGAGCGGGAGCTCGCGGCCGAACTAGATCGAGCCAGCTCACACCTCCATTTGCCCTTTGCCGTGCGCCCATATCTCGTATTTCTCCACTCCAACGCAGAAATGACGGTTCACGAAGCGCCTGTACTCTCCTCTCATCTCAAGAAACTGAAACCCGCCATCCGAAAGCTGCCGAAATCGGAGACGCTGTCGGAACCAGAAGTCGCCCAATTGGTGGTTGACCACGGCCTGGCCTGAAGTTCCCCTCCGCAAACTTGGCTGCGCTCATTGGGATCATTTGCTGCCCATTCACGCGCAGATCAAGCCCAGCGCATCCACATGGATTTCGGACCAGCTGGAGCACGGGATCTGTCGTATGCTCGGCTAACGAGGGTTTAAATGTCCCAATGGCTATACGCAAGCACGGCGCCATAATGCCTCCGAATGAACCAAAACGAGGCCCCCACTCGTGCGGGAGCCTCGTAGGTCGTTCGCTTGGGTCTGTTAGCTATTTAGGAACTCATCCAGTGAGGAACGGCTAATTCTTAAGGCCGCTCCTATCTTCTTAGCCTTGATATCGCCTGAGTCGATGGCCGAGATCACGTCCTCTTCCGAAACCTTGAGATACTGAGCAGCCTCGCCGGGAGTCATGACATCTGGGACACTGGCTGCAGCGGAGGCCCCAGCGTCTGTGCCTTTGGATCCTTCCCGCACGGCCTCGCTGATCGCGCTGCCGATGCCCATTCCCGCGCCGATTCCAGCCGTCAACCCGGCACCTCCCGATGGATTCTGAGCCGCCTCGCGCATGGCGTCCGCCGCCTGAAGCTGAGTGTAGGTCTGAATGTCGAGCATTCCCATATTACGCAGTTCCTCGGCCGACTTATCGGAGGGCTTCAAGCTCTCGATGTAAAAGGCCTTCAAGGTGAGCCCCAGCGCGCGGAAATCGTCCTGTCCCTTGGCACGCACCCCCGCTCCGATCTCTTCGATCAAGCCGATCAGCTCCGGGACGTTGCTAGCCTCGGTTGTCTCGCCCAAGAGATCCTGAAGATCAGAAAGCAGGATCCCGCGCAACCGATCTTGAATGTCCCTGATGCTGTAGGCTCCCATGGCGCCCACCAATTGGGTCACAAACTGCTGAGCGTCCGCCACCTGCACACCGTAAGTTCCGAAGCCCTGAAGGAGTGCGATCCCCAAGCCCATACCGGGATTGCGCACCAGTATAGGCTGCGGGGTACCCCACTTCTGGTTGGCGAACTCGCGCATCGAGACGAAGTACACCTCCGCCTTGAAGGGCGTTTCGCCGCCAAAAGCCTTGCCTACAAGGTCCACCAGGAGCGGGATGTTGGCGGTGGTGAGCGTGTGGCGACCGGGGCCGAACGTGTCCAGCGCCTTACCGTCGCGAAAGAAAACTGCGCTCTGCGCCTCTCGAACGACTAGCTGACTGCCGATCCTGAAATCGCCTGAGCCAACCTCTGGGATGCGGTGCACAAACTCATCCCCCATCTCATTGGGGTATTCAATAATGTCGAAGATCCTTGCCATATTAGCTCTCCTGTTCGCTCCGAACGACTTCGATCCGTCGATCATATGCCCTAAGCGCCCTGCCCGCAACACTCACCAGATTTTGGATTGCCACCGGCACCTCGTCCGTGTTGCCCATCGCGGCTTCCAGCCCGTCGACGGCTTCCGCCACTCGATCTGCGGACTCGAGAAGCTTGATATCGTATTGATACAGGCCGTCTAGCTCATCCTGGTTGATGCGCACCGCGTCGAAGAAACCGGCGTAGCCGCGCGGCGCGCCCCGGACCCGGTCCACAAGAGTTCGGAGCTTGATGGCTGCCGCCTCTACGTCGTCGACCAGTTCTAGCATCTTGGCGGAAACCATCTGGACCTGGATTGCAGAGACACGGTCCCATTGCTCTTCATACCGGTCGGCAACCGTATCGCGCAGCAGTTTATCTGCATCACGCCGTCGCTCGCGATCGTAGTAGCCGACGAAGCCCGCCACAGCATTTTGCAGTTTGCCCAAAAAGTCCTTACCTTCTGTTACTTTTTCCATGGGATCCATCATTCGTCCCTCCCTACGGGTAGGTTTTATCGGATTATATCGTGCAGCTGCAACGCTTACCTGGGGGATCTCCTACACGAGTATAATCGCCCGCGATGTCGCTGGACGGTCAGCGCCTGGATCCCGACCGCTACACGGTCGCTCCTCGAACGATTTCGTTTATCGTTCGCCAGAACGAGATCCTACTCATTAAGCTGGCGGCTGATCGCGAGCGCTGGTCCGGCCACTACAACGGGATTGGAGGCCACGTCGAACCTGGAGAGGAGCCCTTGTCAGCTGCCCGACGAGAGGTGCTGGAAGAGACTGGACTGTCGCTGCCCGACCAGCAGCTTTGTGGCGTCGTGACCGTAGATACGGGAGGGTGCCCTGGGATCGGACTCTTTGTCTTCGTCGGCGAGGCGGTTGAGAACGATCTGTCCGCCGGTCCCGAAGGCGCTCCGAACTGGCTTCCGATCGATCGTCTGGCGGATTACGACTTGGTCGAGGACTTGGACTTTCTCATTCCTCAAGCACTCAAGGCGCAGTCTGAAAACTCCGTATTCTTTGCGGCGTATTCCTACGGCACGGGTGGCAAGCTGCAGATCACCCTGACCGAATGATCAAAACGCCGGTATATACATGGATCGGCCTGGCCATCATCTTAGGCGGTCAGGCGTTATTGGCTGCAGGCAGCTCATTCATGGCGACGTGGCTTACCCCCGTGATGTGGACCGGACTCATATTGCTGCTCGACGGGATCGTGTATCGCTTGAGCGGCCGCTCCTGGTTGATGACCCGCCGCCGCGAATTTCCGCTCCTGATACTGGCCTCCGTGGCGGTTTGGCTTATCTTCGAGGCCTACAACCTACACCTGAGGAACTGGCGCTACGAAGGCTTGCCCGATAGCAGCTTGGTCCGTGACCTCGGCTATTTTTGGTCCTTTGCCACCATTATTCCAGGCGTGTTTGAGATCGTGGACCTGGTCCAAGCGCTCATTGACCGAGCCGTCAAACCAAGAAATGTGCCGAGATCGATGGTACCCGCGGGGCCCAGCTGGGCCTGGTGGTTGGCAGGCGTCGCCATGATCACCATTCCGTTGGCCTTGCCCGCGAGTGCGGCCGCCTACCTGTTTGGCGCGGTCTGGATCGGCTTTTTCTTGCTGCTGGACCCGCTCAATGAGAACCTGGGATTGCCCTCCCTGCGGCAGCAATGGCGGCGTGGCTCGCGCCACAAGATTTGGGCTCTTTTGCTCGGCGGGCTGATTTGTGGCCTTGTCTGGGAGACCTGGAATCAGCAAGCGGTGGCGGCGGGAGGTGCTTACTGGGTATATCTTATCCCCGAAGGGCTGCGCCCCTTTGGACTGACCTTCGGGCAGATGCCGCTGCTCGGTTTGCTCGGCTTTCCGCCTTTCGCGCTCGAGCTATTTGCCTTCTACACCATCATTCGCGAATCACTGGGCGGTGACCGCATCTTCGGCGCCCGCCCGCTGGATGGATGATCCTGGAAATAACCTACCGCTTATCTCTCGGATCGGTGCGGGCTAATCGCCCCGATCCCCGGCTCACCATTCCACAGAGCTCATTTCGGCTACACGCAAGCTGCTACTCCCCGGGCCGTTCGTAGAAGACAAGCTGCGTCCTGCCGTAGGTCCGGCGGTCGAACTCGACCAGAGTTTTGAGCTTCAGTGGCCGGTATTCCTGTGCATTGATCTGAGCGATGACCCAGGCATCCATGTTCAATCGGTGGGCGTCAAAATCGAGCCGGCGCACGGCCTTACTCCAGAGTTTGAGGTCTT
>JAPUGV010000075.1 GCA_027298025.1 Chloroflexota bacterium
TGGTGGTTAATTCGTCGCTTTGGCGAAGCCGGCCGTGACGGTTGGGTCTGGAGCGGCGCAGTGACCTTGAGCGGGAACGAGGCCGGCGTGCCGGTGCTTGAGCCGCCGCCCACACCCACGCCGACTCCTTCGGAGGAGCCAACGGGTCCGCCGCCTACGCCTAGCGATACTCCAACCGCGACTGATACACCGTAACAATTCACGATTTTAGCAAGAGCAGGCCCTTAATGATCTTCGCGCACCCCTTCTATGCACTCATCGCCTGCAAAGCATAGGCTGCCGCAACTTCCATGCGCGGGGTATCGCTGACTGCGAGACACGAGCGCGCTGTACGAATTCAATACCCTGCGCCATTTAGAAACACCGCCCGCAAATCAAAGGCTCCCGCGAAATCCTCGCACGGGAGCCAGTGGCTGTCATTGACTGCGAAGCGCTAACGCGCTATCCGAACTCGATTCCCTGGGCCAGCGGCAGCTCTTTGGACCAGTTGATCGTGTTTGTCTGTCGGCGCATGTAGGCCTTCCACGCATCCGATCCGGACTCGCGGCCGCCGCCGGTCTCCTTCTCTCCTCCGAAGGCGCCCCCGATTTCCGCGCCCGAGGTTCCGATGTTTACATTTGCGATCCCGCAATCGGAGCCGCGCGAAGAGAGGAAGGTCTCCACCCTCTGCATGCTGTCCGTGAAAATGGCGCTGGACAGGCCCTGTGGAACGTCGTTGTGGATCTCCATGGCCTGGTCCATAGTGTCGTAGTCGAGCAGGTAGAGGATCGGCGCGAAGGTCTCCTGCTTCACGATTTCCGTTTGCTCGGGCATCCTGACGATGGTGGGCTCCACGAAGTTCGGTCCGAGGTCGGGAAGCGCGTTGCCGCCGGCAACGATCTCGCCGCCCTGTTCCTTGATTTTCTCAAGTGCGTCGAACATCTCTTCCACCGCCACGCCTGCTACCAGCGGCCCCATGAGCGTCCCCTCCTCGAGCGGATCTCCCAGCCGCACCTGCTCGTAGCCCGTGACCAGACGCTGCTCCAATTCCTCGGAAATGTCTTTGTGCACGATGATGCGGCGCGTGCTCGTGCAGCGTTGGCCTGCCGTTCCGACGGCGCCAAACAGGATCGCCCGCGTGGCTAAGTCCAGGTCAGCATCCTCCGCCACCACGATCGCGTTGTTACCGCCCAGCTCGAGAAGCGACCGCCCAAATCGGCGAGCCACCGTTTCAGAGACTCGACGGCCGATCTTGGTTGAGCCGGTGAAGGATACGAGCGGCACACGTGTGTCGTTGAGCAGTAGCTCGCCAACGTCGGATCCACTCCCGATGACGAGGTTGAAAACTCCCGTCAGGCCGTGATCCGCCATGACCTTGTTCACCAAATGCTGAATGGCAATTGCGCTGAGCGGCACGTATGAGGAGGGCTTCCAAATAACCGGATCTCCGCACACGGCCGCAATTGCGGCGTTCCACGACCAAACCGCCACTGCGAAATTGAAGGCAGTGATTACGCCGACCGGGCCGAGCGGATGCCACTGCTCGTACATGCGGTGGGCGGGTCGTTCCGAGTGCATCGTCAGCCCGTACAGCTGGCGAGAAAGACCCACTGCGAAGTCGCAAATGTCGATCATCTCCTGCACTTCGCCATGCCCCTCCGCTCGGATCTTTCCCATCTCAAGGCTGATGAGGTCTCCCAGCGGCTCCTTGTATTCCCGAATCAGTTCGGCTAGGTCCCGTACGATCAGACCCCGCTTCGGAGCAGGCACGTCCTGCCAGGTCTTGAAGCTCTCAGCAGCTGCGCTGGCCACCCGCTCGTAGCCATCTGGTGAGGCCTGAATAACGGTTGCGATCGGCTGGTTGTTCGTCGGGTTGTAGGAAATCAATTCCTTCCCGGCCGGATCTTTGAACCACTGATCAGGCCCGGTGCATGCCCCGGCGTTGAGCTCCTCAAGGTCAAGTTTCTTGAGCAGTGATTGCATGAAATGGACTCCTGTGAACGCGAGGATTCTAGTTTACCAAACGGGGATTGTCAGGCAACTACGCGCGTGCCCAGCGCGTACCCAAGCAGCGCCCCTTGAAGATTTCCCGGGGAGGCGCCGGAAAAGATGCGTACCTCGACTTCCGGCATGGCCTTAGCAAGCGCCAAAGCTTGCTCGACCTTATGGGCCATTCCGCCCGTGACATCGGTGGAATCTGCGCCCTCCAGCTGGATGTCTGCGATTAGGTCTGCTGAGATCTCGCGCAGGACCCGTTCGCGAGCCGGATACCGTTCAAATACCCCTTCTTCAATGCCCGCTAGGAGGATCCGCTCGGGCTTTAGCTTTTGGGCCAGGTGCGCCATCACCTTCTCGGTCGACAGGATTGCGGCTCCCTGGCCTCGATCGAACACGATATCGCCTTGAACAACCGGAAGCTGACCTGCTTTTAGTGCCCTGCGGATCGGCTCGTGGGGCAGCTGTGCAATCTCGCCATGATTCGATACGGTGAAGGCCGAGGGTGGAAAAGAGAACGCCGGAAGGCCGGCCTCTAGCAGCGTATCCATTACGACCCGGTGTAGTCGATTGGCGGCCGCCCAGACTTCCCGAACCCCGCGCCACTCCTCTGCGGTTTTTGCTCCCTTCAGGATGCCGAACTCCGCCGCTGCCGCATGACCGAACGATCCGGAGCCATGACCGACCAGCAGCTTGATCTCCGGTTTGGCGCGCATCGCTTCCGACATTTCCTTGGCCAGCCGCTGAAGGATGCCGATCTGCGCGGTTTCGCGCTGCGACTTATCGGTAATGAGCGACCCGCCAAGCTTGAGGAAAATCACTGGCCGATTTCAGTCTGGATGGTGCGAACCGCGCCCGCTTCACGCAGCGCGGTGTCAACCGCTTCAAGCGACGAATCGTCAACAAGCGCGATCATGATGCCTCCGCCGCCGGCACCGGAGAGCTTGGCACCCAGAGCGCCCGCGTCTCTTGCGGCCCGGATCAATCGATCCAGGCTGGGGCTGCTGACTCCCAAGGTTTCGAGCAGCGTCTGATCGTGATTCATGAGCGGACCGAGATTGCCGATTTCACCTCGGCCGATGCAGGCCGCGGCCTGATTGGTCAGCTCGCCGATCGAATCGAATAAGGCATCCACGAACTCCGTGTCTCCGGCCCAGCGACCCCGCAGCATGGTGACCAGCTCCTTGGTGGGCGAAGGTTCACCCGTGTCTCCGATCACGAACTGGAAGCGACCGGTGACCCCCAGAGGTCTTGGTTCCTCTCCTTTAACGAAGAGCACCGGAATCTCGAATGCCACCACCGTGTTGTCGATTCCGGATGGATCTCCGTGGTGCAGCATTTCGACCTCGAAAGCCATCTGGGCTACCCGATCCGCGCCCAGCTCGTGCTCGAAGTGCTCACAAACTGCGCGGATAATCGCCACCGACACTGCGGCACTAGATCCCAGGCCGGAGGCGGGGGGGATGTCCGAGGCGACACTCACCTGAAAGCCGCCGGAGGCCTGCGCCTCTTTTATGGAAAGACGGATCGCCTTTCCCAGAGGATGGGTGTCCGGCATCTCATCTAGGTAGGTATCAACTCCGACCTCGTGAGCCTCGACCTTGACACGGTCCTCGTCCAGCGGGAGCACTTCCGCATGCGCGCGGACCGCCTGAACGGGCGCTGCTAACGCCGGACGACCGTAGACTGCAGCGTGCTCGCCAAGGAGAATCACTTTTCCGGGTGCAGAGGCCTTTGTCATAGGTTCCCCAAACCGGCTCAGTCGGAAACCGGAGTTTCCACGCGCGGTGTCATCAGAACTCCAAGCTCAAAGGTAGAGGATCAAGACTGCGAGCAATCCCCACAGAACCAGTGTAGCCAGGAGCGGCCGGTCGGTGAGAATCAGCTCCTCCGGTGCGCCCCCGGCGTGCTCAACATGGATCAGGTAGAGGTAGCGAAAGACCCCATAGATCACGAAGGGGATCGTGAGCATCATGAGATGATTCGAAGGCAGGTTGATCGCCGAAAATGTGTAGAGTGAATAAGCCATGATCGTCGAGGCCGACACGACTACGATCAGCTGATCCAGGTAGCCAATCGTGTATCCATCGAGAACCTTGCGCTGGGCGTTGGCTCCATCGGCCAGCAGTATGATTTCTGCACGCCGCTTGCCAAACCCTATGATGAGGGCCAACAAGGTAGTGCAGACATATAACCAGGGAGAAAAGCGGGCGACATCAATCAGAGCCACGCCGGCTGCCACCCGCAAAACAAAGCCGGCAGCGATAATCATCACGTCGATAATAGGCGTATGTTTCAGCCAGAACGAATAGAGTAGGTTGAGAACGAAATACAGTCCGACGATCCAACCGAAGCCTGGTTCAAGGGCGAAGCTTACAGCCAGCGAGAAGGTCGCCAGCGCGATGGCCAACACCAACGCCGCCGTTATGGACAGCTGGCCGGCGGCAATGGGGCGATTACGCTTGGTTGGGTGCAGCCGGTCGGCTTCCACATCCGCTATATCGTTCAGGAGATAGACTGCGCTGGAGATGAGGCACAGCAGAATGAACCCGGCAACGGTGCGGAGCAGGGGGTCCCTCTGCGTCAGCTGCCCGTCGAAAACGAGTGCGGCAAAGATGAAGACGTTCTTGGCCCACTGACGGGGTCGCATCGCCCTAATCTGCGCTTTAAGCATCTCGCGCATAATAGCAGGTGCGTTGACACGTAGCAAGCAGGCGTGGGAGCCGGGGTGCAGGGGAGCGAGGGTGCATGGGCGCAGGGGCGCCAAGGTGAAGGGGAACTAGATGGCCAGGAATAAGCTGAGAGTTGACCAACTGCTGGTGGAACGGGGTCTGGCCGAATCGCGAGCGCGAGCTCAGCGCCTGGTGATGGCCGGCCAGGTTCGCGTTGCGGGGGAGATGGTGCACAAGCCATCCGCAACGGTGGCTTCGGACGCGATCCTGGAGGTCGAGGGGGGCCCGCGGTTCGTCTCACGGGCCGGTGAGAAGCTTGAGGCAGGGCTGAAGACGTTCCAGATCCAGCCGGAAGCACGGATTTGTGCCGACGTCGGATCTTCGACAGGCGGTTTCACGGATTGTCTTCTTCAGCAAGGCGCCCAGCGCGTCTATGCCATCGACGTCGGCAAGGGGCAGCTTCATTGGAAGCTCCGGCAAGATGCACGCGTGGTGGTGATGGAGAAAACCAATGCCCGCTATTTGGAAGAGCTTCCCGAATCGGTCTCACTCG
>JAPUGV010000076.1 GCA_027298025.1 Chloroflexota bacterium
CTCTAACACCTGACGGTAGTCGCACCGCATCCGCGATAGGGGAAGTTTTCGACAGGAGGCCCCGAACCAACCGCCCCCTCCGCGCGTCATACAGAGAGAGACCTGACATGACGCTCCACAAATATCTTGACCTGACGGCATCGACCCCCAGCGTGGCCCTCCGCCGCGCTATGGCCACAGCCCTGGAGGTGGAAGCAGCGCGTACGCCAGACGCGTATTCCCGCTACTACGATCGGGTGATCGAGGCACTGTGTCGCGAAACCCGACCGCTGGCCCTGCAGACCTCTTCGCTCTGGGCTCCGATGGGCCCATGTCCGAGGTCTGCGCTCGCCGCGGCCGTGCCGGCGTAACGGGCGCTGCCGCGGTATCCGCCGGTTGATCGGCCTCCTGTTTCAGATCGCGGTTGGTCGGCGCGCCAAGCTCACGACCGCGGCATCGCCTTCAACGTGGCCACCCCAAGTGCCGCAGCCGCCCGCGTCGGGGCGTCCGGTCGTTTCTCACGTAGTGCTAGCGAAACTTTTAGCTTGCATTTCCCATGCCGCCCTCTTTCTGTTTCTCCAGATCGGGAAGACTGGAGCACGTACTCTTGCTAAGACCCTCCCATTACGATCCCAGATCGAAGCGGTCCAGGGTCATCACCTTGGTCCATGCCTCAACGAAGTCCTGCACGAACTCTTCCTGCGCGTCGTCGGCTGCATAGAACTCGGCAACTGCGCGCAGCTCAGAGTGAGAACCAAAGATCAGGTCAACCGGAGTCGCTGTCCACTTGCGCTCGCCAGTGGCACGATCACGACCTTCGTAAATGCCCTCGGTGGATGACGCGGTCCACTGCGTTGACATGTCGGTGAGGTTGACGAAGAAGTCGTTGCTCAGTGTGCCCGGTCGGTCTGTAAACACGCCGTGAGCAGAGCCTCCAGCATTGGCATTCATCGCTCGCATGCCGCCGACAAGTGCCGTCATTTCAGGAACTGTCAGGCTCAGCAGAGCCGCCTTCTCAATCAGCATCTCCGCGGGAGATCGGGGGTTCACGCTGGCGAAGTAGTTGCGGAAGCCATCCGCGGTCGGCTCGAGCAGAGCAAAGGAGTCCACATCGGTCTGCTCCTCGGAGGCGTCCATGCGACCGGGTACGAACGGCACATCCACGTCGACCCCGGCGTTCGCAGCCGCTTGCTCGATGGCAGCAGCACCGCCAAGCACGATCAGGTCGGCAAGAGAGACTCGCTTGTCGGCTGATTGCGCACTGTTGAAATCCCTCTGGATCTCCTCGAGGGTCTCCAACGCGCGGCTCAAGTCGGCCGGATCATTCGCAGCCCATTCATTCTGGGGCGCGAGACGAATACGTGCTCCGTTGGCGCCACCGCGCATGTCGGTCTCGCGGAACGTGGATGCGGACGCCCAAGCCGCCCTGACCAATTCAGCCCCAGACAACCGGGAATCAAGGATGTCAGCTTTGAGCTGGGCCGCATCCTGCGCATCGATCAGGGTGTGGTCAGCTTCCGGGATGGGGTCTTGCCATACGAATTCCTCGTCGGGCACCAGATCGCCGAGGTAGCGCGAGGTTGGACCCAGGTCGCGGTGAGTCAGCTTGAACCAGGCCCGGGCGAACGCGTCTTCGAACTCTTCCGGGTTATCGAGCCAGCGCGACGTGATCTCCCGATAGACCGGGTCAGCCTTCAGGGCCAGGTCGGTGGTGAACATCATCGGCGCATGCCGTTCGGACGGATCGTGGGCGTCCGGCACCAGATTCGACGCAGCACCGTCAGCGGGCTCCCACTGGATGGCGCCGGCGGGGCTTCGAGTCTCCACCCACTCATAGCCATACAAGTTTTCAAGGTAGCTATGGGTCCAGGCCGCGGGGTTGATCGTCCAGGCACCTTCCAGGCCGCTGGTGATCGTGTCGGGGCCATGGCCGCCGCCAAAGCTGTTCTGCCAGCCGAGTCCCTGCGTCTCGAGCCTGCTGCCCTCGGGCTCGACATCGACGTACTGGGACGGATCAGCGGCACCATGGGCCTTCCCGAAGGTGTGACCACCAGCAATCAGCGCCGCCGTCTCTTCATCATTCATCGCCATGCGACCGAAAGTCTCTCGAATGGCGTCAGCGGCCGCCTGCGGATCCGGGTTGCCACCCGGGCCCTGAGGATTCACGTAAATGAGGCCCATCTGCGTGGCACCGAACGGATGATCCAGTTCTCCGTCCTCATTGCGTCGATCGGCGGCGAGCCACTCGCCCTCAGGCCCCCAGTTCACTTCTTCGGGTTGCCAGGCATCGATCCGACCGCCCGCGAAGCCCAGGGTCTCGAAGCCCATGGACTCCATGGCGACTGTGCCCGCAAGAATCATCAGGTCGGCCCAGGAAATCCTGCGACCGTACTTCTGCTTGAGCGGCCAGAGCAATCGGTGCGCTTTGTCCAGGTTTGCGTTGTCGGGCCAGCTGTTGAGCGGCGCAAAGCGTTGCATGCCACCGTCAGCGCCACCTCGGCCATCGATGGTTCGATAGGTGCCCGCACTGTGCCAGGCCATACGAATGAAGAAGGGCCCATAGTGACCAAAGTCCGCTGGCCACCAGTTCTGAGAAGTCGTCATCAGCTCCTCAAGATCTGCCTTCAGCGCATCCAGGTCGAGACTTTCGAACTCCTCCCCATAGTCGAAGTCCTCGCCCAGGGGATTGGATTCCGGAGAGGTCTGGTGCAGCGGCTCGAGGCTCAACCGGTCAGGCCACCAATACTCATTGGTCGGGGCACCATCTTGGGCAATTGCCAGGTTCACTGGCAAGACTAGCGAGACCCCGATCGCCAATAGGGTCATCACCGACATCGTTCTTTTAGGCATCCAAGTCGCCTCCCTCAGATTCGAACGAGGGCCGTCGCGCGTCTGCAGACCGGACCGGTGGATAGCTTCTCGTCAGGTGTTTCAAATTAAGCGGGATTAGCAGCTCAACGATTCCGTCATTACGAATAGCGGCTACTTAGGCTGGATCATCACGAATTCAATCGGGTCATTTCCCATATTCGCGAACGCGTGCAGGGTGTTCGCGGGGAGCACGTCGACCTGTCCGCGTCTCACCTTGTAAGAGCTGTCGTACGTGCCGTACGGGCCGCGGCGGCCGGTCGTCCCAGTCATGTAGCCGCCCCTCAGATAAACGATG
>JAPUGV010000077.1 GCA_027298025.1 Chloroflexota bacterium
GGGAAGAGACCGCGGTCGAGCGCTGGCGAGCTCGACTTGAGCAACTGGGACTCGACAACATAAGCTTGCTAGGGTTCGTGTCGAACGAGCAAATACCCATGGATCAGGCAAGCTGTGATGTGCTGTTGATGCCGTATGAGCGGCACATCGAGGGGAGCAGCGGAGGTGACACGGCCGCCTTCGCCAGTCCCATGAAGGTTTTTGAGTACTTGGCTGCGGGCCGCGCAATCCTTGCCAGCGACTTGCCCGTGATACGAGAGATCTTGAACGAGAGCAACTCGATGCTATTGCCGGCAGACGACTCGGCTGCTTGGATCGAGGCGCTGGGGACGCTGATGTCGGATCCGGGCCAGCGTAGCTGGCTGGCGGCGCATGCTCAGCAGGATGCCCCCCAGTACAGCTGGATTGCACGAGCTGAGCGAGCGCTGGAGGGTTTGGAGGGGTGAGATTGCTGGCACGCCCAGCATATCGATGGGGCTTGACCGTGGCCGCCGTGAGCCTGCTGCTGCGTCTCGGGCTCTGGCTCTCGTACGCGCCCGCATCGTACGGAGACACACCCTCTTACATGCGGCTCGCCACGGCCCTCAAGGAAGTGGGCCTTTCTGGATACGATGCGACCCGAGTCCCAGGCTACCCTGCATTTGTCGCCATGCTTGGCCGTGATCCCGACGGGATCTGGATCGCACAGATGATGCTAGGCTGGGCCATCTCGATGTTGCTCTTCGTGTTTGCCTGGCAGACCGCTGGAAGCCCGGCCTTCGGCGCTTTGGTCGGCCTGCTCTACACCTTGATTCCCGGCCCGGTCCTTTTCGAAGCGAATCTGCTCAGCGAGACCCTCACAACCTTTTTTCTCGTTCTAAGTCTTGCGCTGCTGGTTGGTGTGGATCGGGCTGCGTCTCGGCGGCGGACCTATGCGTTTGCGCTAGCGATGGGGGTCAGTGCCTCATTTGCAGCGTTGGTGCGCCCGCTGTTTTTCTTGCTTTCGGTATGGTTGCTCATCTTCGTCTGGTTCGGACCCAAGGGGCAGAGCCTTCGGCTCGCCGTTAGCTACTCCCTTGCACCGCTTCTGTTGCTTGGTGCCTGGCTGACCTGGATGTACACGACCTATGACATGCTTGCGCCTACCACGATGGGGGGATATCACCTGGTGCAGCACACCGGCGAGTACTTCGAGTTCCTGCCGGATGAAGTGGCCCCGCTTCGGGATACCTACCTCGAGTATCGAGACGCCCAGATTGCAGAGCGCGGGACGCAGACGAACGCCATCTGGGATGCCATCCCGGAAATGAGTAAAGTCTCTGGATTGAGCTTCTTCGCTTTATCGGCGGAGCTGCAGCGCCTTTCGGTTCGGCTCATTCTGCAGCATCCAAATCTCTACCTGGCCAACGTGGCTCAGGGGTGGGTTGATTTTTGGAAAGCGCCCGTGTTTTGGGATCGAGCGGCGGTTCGCCCGGAATGGGTCGGTGGGTTGTTTGCGGCCTGGGTGTCGGTGGGGCGTCTCATCACGCTGATCGCCAATGCGGCATTTCTGGCGGGAAGTGTTCTAGTGGTCGTGAGCCGGCGTATGAGAGGTCGGCTCGGATTGGATCGGTATATCTTGGTGACCGGAGGGCTGGTCTGGATCGCGTCGGTTGTCCAGACGTTGGTCGATCATGGAGACAACCCGCGCTTTCTGATACCCTTACAAACGTTTGTTTTCTACGTCGTAGCGTGTTGGATGTGGCAGTGGCGGAAGACGATCAGATCCGGTTAAAAAGCTCTCTAGGCTCATCGCTTCCATGGCTTGGAGGCGGGTTGGTTGTTGGCCTGGTGTTGGCATTACTCGATCCAACGGACCGGCCCCTAACCGGCGTGCCAGCCTACTTGATCTTGGCACTTTTCGGCGCGCTTGCCCTCTGGGCCGTATGGCGTTGGCTAGGAGCACCGCGAGCCTTGGTGGCGGCCGTGGTTGTGGCAGTCGTGCTTCGTTTGTTCTTAGGGCTCGCACTTGGCCGGGGCTTGCCGAGTCTAGGCTACCCAGATTCCAAGTCCCACCAAGCAGGCTACTTCTACCTTGATGCTTATCGTAGAGATCTCGCTTCTTGGAACCTTGCTCGGTCGAGTACCCCACTAACGGCGGCATTCACAGAACGGGTCGAAACCGATCAATACGGTGGACTGTTGTTCATCAGCGGTCTCGTCTACCGCACGCTCAGCCCTACGATCCATCGCCCGATGCTGGTGGGTAGCATCGGCGCAATCATGGGAGGCTTGGCAGTTCTCTTCACATGGGGCTTCGCTACAACGGCGTTCGGCTCCCACCCGGCCTCGCTGGCCGCCTGGGGGATGGCCCTTTATCCAGAGGCGGTGCTGCTGGGTGCCTCACATATGCGCGAGCCCTTCCTAATCGCTTTCTTTGCGGCAGCGCTTTATGGCTATGCCCTTGTTCGAGCTGGTAGATTGCGCGATGGCCTAGCAGTGGTGGCGGTCTTCTTAGCCTTGAGTGCATTGATATCGCCTCCATACACTCTCGTATTCGCATTCGTACTCATCGTAGCTTGGATTTGGGAAGGGTATGCCAAGCGTATCGGCGGCTTCCGGCTAGTGGGGCTGCTTTCAGTCGTCGGACTATTGGCGCTCGCGCTTACGGTGGGGGCGTGGAGTCAGATTGGGCAGGCGCCGCAGGGGAGCTTACTTGACCTACTCGACTGGTGGGTAGCGACGGGTGCTCGATACGAGCTGGCCAAGTTGGAGCAGTCTTCGGGATGGGTCCAGAAGCTTTTTGATCAAACGCCAGAGTGGGCGCACCTGCCCATGGCCACCGGAAATGGCCTCGTCCAGCCATTCTTGCCCGCCACCTTGATGGACACCACCGGGGCGGCGTTGTCCAGAGTCATTGGGATCTGGCGGTCTCTAGGCTGGTTTGTGCTGCTTCCATTCTTGCTCTACGCTCCTTTTGCAGCCTTCAGAGCGAAGGGCTGGCGAAGCCTTCAGTTCTATTTGTCGGTCGTCGTATGGGTTACGGCACTGGCGGCTTCTTTCCGCCTGGCTGGCGATCAGTGGGACAACCCGCGGGCGCGGGCTGTCTTCCTTGCAGCTCAAGTTTCAATCGTCGGTTGGACCTGGGTCCACGCCCGTCGAAGTGAAAGTCCGTGGTTGGGAAGGATTGCAATCTTAGTAGGTGCGGGAACTTTATCCTTCCTGAGTTGGTATGCTGGGCGTTACCAGGGCTTTCCCAGACTATCCCTTTACGCGACTTCGGCCGGGTACCTGGCGTTTGCCATCCTGTTTGTGGTCGCAGTCTTGCTCATGGATCGGAAACGAAGGGGCGACTTGACGGCCGGTCAGCCTTAGCTATAATTCATCCTTTGAATATTGATCGACACACTGATTCAATTTGAGGAGAAGTATGTGCCCAAAGCGCTGATAACTGGAATTACAGGCCAAGACGGCTCATATCTGGCAGAGCTCCTCCTGGCAAAAGGCTACGAGATTCACGGCCTCATTCGTAAATCCAGCACTTTCAATACAGGGCGAATTGACCATATCTACCAGGATCCGCATGAGCCTGGGGCACGCCTGTTCATGCACTACGGTGATCTCTCTAATGGGGAACAACTCACATACCTGATCTATAACGTGCAGCCGGATGAGATTTACCATATGGGTGCTCAGTCTCACGTCAAGGTAAGCTTTGACATGCCAGAGTACACGGGCGAAGTGACCGGAATTGGCACGACCCGAATCCTTGATGCAGTGAGGCGAAGTGGCATTCAGACTCGCTTTTATCAGGCGTCTTCCAGCGAAATGTTCGGGGATGCGCCCCCTCCGCAGAACGAGGACACTCCCTTCCGACCAAGGAGCCCTTACGCGATCGCCAAAGTGTATGCCTACTGGATGGCGGCCAACTATCGAGAGGGCTACGGGTTGTTCATTGTAAACGGCATCCTGTTTAACCATGAGAGCCCGCGCAGGGGCGCGACATTCCTTTCCCGCAAAGTCACGCGAGCCGTCGCCCGGATCACGGCTGGCTTGCAAGATAAGGTCTATCTGGGCAATCTAGACGCCCGACGAGACTATGGCTACACGCCGGAATACGTTGAGGTCATGTGGGCGATGTTGCAGCAAGAGCGTCCCGATGACTACGTAATAGGCACGGGTGTTGCCCCCACCATTCAGCAGTTTGTGGAGGAGGCATTCTCCTACGCGGACATGGATTGGCAACAATACGTCGAGATCGATGCTCGCTATTTCCGTCCGACGGAGGTGGA
>JAPUGV010000078.1 GCA_027298025.1 Chloroflexota bacterium
CCACATCTGCCGCAATATTAAATTCGGTAGGCTGAAGCGGCGGTTCCCGGCCACATTAACCTCCTAGTACGCTTTCCACCCTATGCTCCTTAGCTGCCAATGACGGCTACCATTGGGATGAGCAAAAGAAGAGCAAACACCACAGCCAGAAGGATCAGCAACCCGACGAACGCTACGCACGCGTAGCCAAGCACCAGGCCGGCCGTCGCAATTCCATCTCCTCCCAGCTCCCCTTCGCTCTGGCGGATCTCCTGCTTGGCCATGTGGCCGGTGACGATCGCCACAATCCCTCCCACAAAGGGAAGCAGCGTCCAGCCTGAGATGCCAAAGATCAAACTCAGAATCGAGAGGCTGCTCGTGCGCGGCTTAGCGGCCGCCTGGTCAGTTGCCATCGATCATGTCCTTAAGATTTTCCCGGAAAGAGCGGCATGATGGTCACCAGCAACGATAGATACAGGCCGCTGATGAATCGGAACCACCGACCCGGGGTCCCGACTTCAAGACCGATTTCGAAATGAGCTTGATCGGCCATCATCGCGAAACTGTCTTCGGCAATCTGGGTACGCCGCAACCATAAAATGCCGGCGAAGACCCCTTATCAATTACAACACAATTTGCCCATTTAGGTTCTAGAAATGCTAAGGGCGCGGCTGCATGGCCGCGCCCTTGTCACTACTTTTCCAAGGTTTGGACGCTCGAGAGTAAACTGCTGGGCTGCCGCCTAAATCACAGGTTCTAACGCTTTCAAATAGGGCACGACCCATACTTTCTGAGCGAGTTGCGACGCCTCTTGGACATCCAGGATCGCCACATCGCTATTCACACCCAAATGCTTCTCAGCCGCCTCGCGCGAGGCAAAGTAATTCATGGACTGACAGCTCGCGCTGTCCGCGCCTTTCCCCTGACCTGGCTCGCAGGCCGCCGATGCTCCCGGGACCACGACCGAAACCACAGTTTCCAACGGATCGACGGATTCCAATCCTGTCGGAGAGATCCGCAACCGGATCCGCTCGCCGGTCGCCGGGCAGATCGATTCGACATCGGCTGTCTTTCCGACGAGGCCAGGCAGGAACAGCGTATCCACCGCGCACCAGGCGTAGAGTTGCTGACCATCCACCTCGAACTTGTGCCGGGTTGGCCGGAGGGACAGGGCATTGCTGATCAAATTGCCATCATCGTCGAAATCCGCCTCTCTGCTTCGCATGGTGCGAAAGGCTGTCTTGACCGTGCTGAGCGGAATGCCGCTGCCAGTCGACACCCGCTCTGCCGAGATCGGGCGTCCGGCTGCGAGCGCCGAGTAGATTGCCTGAATTAGCGTGGCTTCGTCCTCGGAAAATCCGGACTTCTTATTGATGGACCAGGCCTCGATAATCTCATTGAGGTCCGGACTTTCCATCCCTACTTTTTCACTCAAAGCTACCTCCATTGTTCGGGCTCGGTAGTTCTACCCATTTCACTCGGTAACCGATGGTGTGGCTGCTCAGACGAGATCTTCATCATCTTTCGATCTTGATTCATCCGGTAGCTCACTGCAGCATTCAACGGTCTCCTAGACCGCATCGCCCCTTAGTCAATTGAAGGCTACGACGACCTTGTGTTCCCACTCGGCCCAATCGTAGTTATGCAGGGATGAATCGCCGCGACCGATCCTCCGTTCGAATCCAGCCGCCCGACGGATTCGCGAAGTGGCTACCGAGGATCAGTACTTCTTCATCGGTGGAGCGGTTAAGGACGTCGATCCGCGTCGCTTCTGCCGCCTCTGGATCGATGTCCAGGTACTCTGTGCGCAGTTGTGGCTCTGCGACTTGCAGGGGGTGGTGAAAAATGTCTCCCGCAAGAACGGCTTCACTTTCATCCGACTCGAGATGTAGCGTCACGTGACCCGGAGTGTGACCTGGCGCGAACTCCAGCCATGCGGAACCATCGATGGATTCGTCGGTTTTGACGAGGTCGGCCTGACCCGAATCGATCACAGGCAGCACGCTGTCGTCGATGCAGGGGTGGTTGTAACTCTGGACGGGAGGTCTTTCTTTCCAGAAGTCCCACTCGACCTGAGTGAAGAGGTAGCGAGCGTTGGGGAAGGTAGGCACCCAGCGACCGTCTTTCAACTTGGTGTTCCATCCCACGTGATCGAGGTGCATGTGAGTGCACAAAACTACGTCGATATCCTCCGGAGAGAATCCAGCGGCTTTTAGGTCCCGAAGGTAAGGGAGCTGTAGGTTGGTCCAGGAAGGATTGCTGCGCTGCTTGTCGTTGCCGACACACGTGTCAACAAGGATAGTCCGCTGGCTCGTGCGGACGACAAAGCTTTGGATGCTCATGATGAGGATGTTGCTTGGGGAGAGATAGTGAGGTTCCAACCAAGGGCGATGGAGATCCAGCATCTCTGGAGTCGCTGCCGGCAGAAGATCTTCCGGCCTCATCATGGGCCCTTCCATCTCAACGACGCGTGCAATCGTGATGTCCCCGAGGGTCATGTGTGCTTCTAGTATGCCTTCTATCATTCGACTTTCCATCTCACCGTCTTATGAGGCGGAGCTACGACAAGCGCCCCAGACACTTGCCGTAGCCTCCACACTTGGATCATTCGTCGACCTAAGCGTAGACCCGATAATGATGCACGAAGGTTTGGAGATCGAACGTCCCCGTCATGCTGCCCAGGATCGGGAGAAGCCAAGCGTATCGTTCATCGGTGCTCGCAAATCGGACCGTTGCACGATGCTCCCACTTTTCCTTATCGGTCTTCGATGGTTGAAAAAGACCGAAACTTTCAATGCCGATCTCCGCGCCGTCATTAGTCTTGATGACTCCGAACATGTCCGTCCGCTCCACACTCTTCCGATCTCGGTTCTCAAACAGATCCCAACGGATGGTCCCCTTGAGCTGCGGGCCCTCAAGCGTTCCCTCGCCGCTGGCGATGTACTCGCCGACCCGGCTTCCTGGAGACGCCTTCGGAGATGGTTCGGGCGACTTGCCGTCCCCGGGCCACCGCTGAGGCTGAAGCTTCATCTCGAATAATTGCTCCAGCACGGTTGTTTGGGCTTCACTTGCTACGGTCATTTCGGTGGCCTCCTTAAGGCTCTATCCTCGGATTTGCATGGACTATACGGGCAATTGGCGTGCGGGTCATCTATCAAACGATATATTCATAGATAGTTTCCAATGGCTTTCAAAAACCATACCTTTGCTCAATTTGTCTATCCTGCGCAGCAGGAAAGCATCGCCGGGTCCTTGTCGAACGAGATTGCCGCCAATTTGAGGCCCTCGACCATGGTGAGATACGGGAACAAGGTTCCCCGTAGGTCTTCGACCGACATACCCACCTTGATCGCCAGCGTCGCGGTTTGGATGACCTCTCCTGCTTCGGCGGCAAGCACGTGTGCACCAAGGAGTTGATCCGTGGTCTTATCGGCGACCAGCTTGATCAACCCACGGGTGTCGCCGTTGGCCTGGGGGCGGGAAATTAGCTCCAGGGGGATCGCAGTCACCTTGACCTCGTGACCCTGGTCGTAGGCCTGAGCTTCGGTCAGGCCGACTGAGGCGACGGCCGGGTCGGTGAAGGTCACACGTGGAAGCGCCACGGTTCCATAGAACCGTCCGGCTCCGTCCAGGGCGTTGTCCACAGCCAGCTTACCGCCGTAGGCCGCGGTGTAGACGAACATGTCTCGCCCGAGAACATCGCCAGCAGCGTAGACGTAGGAATTACTTGTCTGCAGATGCTCGTCCACCAGGATTTCGCCCTGCGTGCCAAGCTCTACCCCGGCCTGTTCGAGCCCCATTTCAGCGGTATTGGCGCGTCGCCCGGTCGCCATCAGGAGCGCAGCTGCCTCGTAGACGCGGTCTTCACCTAACTGACGGCCGATGACACGATATCCATTCTCATTTCGGGAGACCTCCGTGATGAAGACATTGGTTTCCGCGACTATGCCCTCCTCTCGAAGGTAGTCGATAAGTTGGCCGCTGATCTCCGAATCTTCTTCCGGCAAGATGTCGTCCTGAATCTCGAGCATCGTAACTTTCGTGCCGAAGCGGGAGAAGAGCTGGCCGACTTCCAGCCCCACGGAGCTCGCTCCGACGATGATCATCGACTCGGGTCGCTCCCGCAGCTCAAAGGCGGCGGTGCTATCCAGGTAACCGGCCTCCTCCAGCCCCTCGATGGGCGGGGCCCAGGAGCTCGAACCGGTAGCAATAATGATCTTGTCTGGGGCGTAGAGCCTGGGGCCCGCGCCGTTCGAGTCATCGACTGGGGTGATCTCGACTTGGTTCTCGCCTAGGAGCTTGGCCCAGCCTCGCAAGAGCGAGATCTCCGGGTAGGCGGCCAGCACGTCCTCGTACCGGCTTTGCCGCATCTCAGAGACGACCTTGTCTTTGTGTGCGATCAGAGCGGTCCAGTCCGCCTCGACGGCGACCCGCAATCCAGGTTCAAAAGGATTCCTGGTGCCCAAATGATTGATTTCGGCCGCACGCAGCAACGTCTTGGAGGGCACGCAGCCGACATTGACGCACACGCCGCCGAGCGTGCCGGCCTCCACGAGTGCTACCTGCTTGCCGAGCTCTGCGCCGCGGATGGCGGCTGCGAACCCCGCCCCGCCAGCTCCGATCACCATCAGATCGAAGTGTGTAGGGGCCCCCGAAGGCATTGGGGCGCCGAGCTGTGGTTCTTCCGAGTCCACCTCGACCCGCGCCTGCTCGGCGACTGGCGCTGGTTCAATCATAGGCAAGATCTCTTTACGCAGTTTGTGCCGCCTGTGATACACCGGCTTCCCCCACCCGATGAGAGGCTCAGGCAGATCCTCCCACTTCGCTTCAGGTCCAAAAAGCAGGTAGGCGTCCCACAAGATCGAACGCGGGTGGTCGACTATTTTTTGCTCAACCACCCATCGACCGACGAGCTTTCCCTCGTCCCAGAAGTTCGTCACCCGTGGATCCGAGAGCAGGTCGGCACGCCAATTCGAGCGATGATCCCCCGGATACATGTTGAACCAGACCGCGTAGACCCTCAGATCAGCGGACGGATACTTGTTCAGTAGTTCCATCTGCACCCGCCGGGCGCCTTTGACACAGACCGGTCAAGTGGGCGATAACAGCAGGAGCAGCCGAGTACGGCCGTTATCCGCCGAGAAAAGCTCCTGCAGCTCGCTAACCCCCGAGAGGTCAATCAGTCCATCGGGCTGGGAGGACGCTGAATTTTCTACCTGTGTGCTTTGCTCGGTCATCGTATCTCCTTAGGCAAGGGTGATGTTACCCAACTGCTGAGCGGCCAGGGATCGTAAGCAACATGATTATTTGGAGCTAATCTATCTTCAGCTTGTATCGGAGGGCTGCTCCGGCCAGTGTGGGTGAAGTACGGGAGCTTCATAGGCTAGAAACCTCGCATTCTTTCCGGCTTGATCCGAATAGGCACGGAGTAGTTGCGTGCGAGCTTTGAAGGCGTAATACGCATATTACTCATCCGCTCTTGATACTTTCCCAAGTATTCAGTGTGTTGGTTTGGCCGGGGAGCGGCGGTGTCGATCCGAGCCTCTCCCGTCAGCACTGCCACATTGCTGCCCACCGAATCTGTGTTGAAGTTGAGCGATACTCTTGGGTTCTGTCTAATGTGGCGAAGTTTATAGGCCTTCGGTCGGCTGTATGTAAGCAACGACGTTCCAT
>JAPUGV010000079.1 GCA_027298025.1 Chloroflexota bacterium
GCTGCCGTGGCTGGTGCCGACCTGCCGGAGGTAGATATCCTCGGCAGCAACTGCGAGATCGCAGCTCAAGTTGAACTCATTGCCGCCGCCGACCACAATACCGTTGAGTCTGGCAATCGTGGGCTTCCCCAGATTTCTCAGCCGCTCGTGAACTTCGATGAACTCCCCCATCCATTTCCAATAGTCTCGAGGCCGCTCTAGAAATGCTTTTTGCTCCTTTAAGTCAGCCCCTGTACAGAACGCTCGATCCCCCGCCCCGGTCAGAACGAGAACCGCCACAGAATCGTCCCAACTGGCATCCTTGAGCGCAGCGCCCATCTCTTCCAGCACGGTGTAGTTGACCGCGTTTAGCACCTCAGGCCTGTCTATTGTTATCGTCGCTCTGTAGTCGGATTTCTCGTATCGAATCGCTGAAAATTCGAATTCCTGCCCCACGTATCGTCGCTCAGTCACCAGCTTCTCCTTCTTTAGAATTATTGCGAAGTCCGAATGATCGGACCGCTTGCGCTCTATCAGAGTGCTTGCGCTCGATCCATGCGTTTGTACTCGATGAGTGCCACCGCGCTCAATCAGACCGCGCGCGATTCTTTTTGGCGTGCCATTTTACGGAGCCAGGGAGCCACACGGTAGCGCTCTTCGCCATACACCCGCGCCATGTGATCCAGAACTGCTGCGACTCTTTCATAACCAAGCTGCTCGGCCCAGGCCAACGGGCCGGTCGGGTAGTTAACTCCCAGCTCCATGGCGATGTCCACTTCTGTCGGTCCGGCTACTCCCTCGCCAACTGCAAACGCGGCTTCGTTTGCCAGGCAACACACGATACGCGGCGTGACCATGCCCGGGCTTTCTTCGACCCAGACTGGCTGTTTTCCGAATGAGCTTATCAAGTCGGTCGTGGTGAGACGGATTTCATCCGCAAGATCTGGCCCCTGCACGAGGGTGGCAGCATTCCCCGCAGCAAGAAACAGCCCGTCAAATCCAACGATTCGCTCGGGATGGTAGGTACCCTGCCCAACTTCGCTCAGATCGACATCTACCGTCTGACAGAGGATCGGAATGTTGGGCGCGAGTCCCCGGTCGTATCTACGAACTACGTCCCGCACTCCCTCCTCTCGTCCGTTGACAACAACCGCTGCAAGTGGCAGATCGCCATGGGTCTCACTCATCGTGTAGCCGGCCTGGCCCAAAAGCTTGCCCAGCTCTGGTGCCCAACTCCCGTCCGAAACCAAGACATAGCCGGATTCCTGGCTCGTCTCGGGAGCCTTGGGAGGTGTCCCGCGCTTTTCGCCTCCATCGTATTCATAGAAGCCGGCCCCTGATTTGCGCCCAAGAGTGCCGCTCTCGACCATTTGGCGCTGGAGCCAATGAGGACGGTATCGGGGCTCACCGTAGGTCGATTCGTACATTGTGGTTGCCGCAGCGAGGTTTACATCCAGGCCAATAAGGTCCATAAGCTCGAACGGCCCCATCGGAAATCCGGCTGCCTCTATCAGCAGGTCGATCTCTTCGTAACCTGCGACACGCTCACCGAGCAGCCGCAACGCCTCCCCGTAAAACGGGCGTGCTACCCGATTGACGATGAAGCCCGGAGAATCGCCGGTTACCACTGGGGTCTTGCCCATGGATTCCGCCAGCTGCACCAAAGTCTCCACGGTGTCCTGGCTGGTGGAGGCTCCCTTAGCGATCTCGACCAACCTCATGACCGGCGCAGGATTGAAGAAATGCATCCCAGCCACTCGTTCAGGCGAGGAGGTCATGGCAGCGATAGCTGTTACGGAGAGCGTGCTGGTATTTGTTGCCAGGATAGCAGGGGCTGGACTGATCCGATCAAGCTGAGCAAACAACTCCTGCTTCAGCTCAAGCTTCTCGAACGCGGCTTCGATCACGACCTCAGATCCTGACAACGCACCGATGTCCTGGCTGATGTTAAGCTGCTGGATCCTTTCGGAGAGGTCTTTTCGGCTGAGGTGTTCAACTGCATATTCCCGCGCGCGGTCTAGCGCCTCCGGTGAACTGTCGGTCAGGGTGACTTCGTGATCTGCGTAGAGTGCGGCCAGGGCAATTCCCGACCCCATGGCGCCAGCGCCGAGCACCCCGATGCGGGTTTTTTTCATGCGTCTACCTTGTTGGGTTGAGTTTCAGGACCGTAGGCGGCTAAGAGGTGCCCCCCACGGTGAAGTCTCTCAAGATTGATCCCCCCATGAACTCTCGCAGGATTGAATTATCGGGGATCGGAGAATCATCAATCGGAGCAAACCACTCCAGGAGAGACAGCAAGCGTTTGGCCTCTACGTGCTCCGGTGTGCCGAAGGTGACCTGGCGCAGTATGGGTTCAGCCAATGGAGCCAGCGCAGCGCCCTCATAGATGAGAGCGGAGTTGAACATCACATCGGCATTTTCCTGATAGGGAAAAATATACAATCGCTCGCCGCGCCTCACCGATTCCCAGCGAGAGATCGTGTCGGCCGCCGATTTGCCACGGTGCCGCGCGTCTCGGACCAGCCTGCGGACCAACCGGGTGTCGGTCGTTGAGACCCGGTTGTAACGGTCAAGGTTCAGTTGAGTGATGGCGGAGGCATAGACTCGAAAACCCTGTCCTTCCGGCAGCTCAGGCAGCAGCTCCGGATTCAAACCGTGAATTCCCTCAAGAATGACGATATGTCCTTCGCTAATCTGAACGACAGTGCCATCTCTCTGCATCCCCTCGATGAAATCATACTCGGGGAGTTGCACCCGTTCTCCTGCCGCTAGCTTGCGCATGTCATGATTCAAACGGTCAAGGTCTAGCGCGTCCAGCTGCTCATAGTCATATTCGCCATGCTCATCGCGCGGGCTCTTCTCTCGATCGACAAAGAAATTATCCAGGCCGATCGGCAGCGGCGATATGCCCAGCGCAAGGAGCTGGATTGAGAGCCGTTTCGCGAAAGTCGTTTTCCCCGAGGCGGAGGGTCCCGCTACCAGGACCAACCGGATTGCATCTCGCTTCTCTTGTATTTGAGCCGCGATCTCCGCGATTCGATGTTCATGCAGGGCCTCGGAGACCAGGATGATTTCTCGCATCCGACCCGCTTGGCCCGCGTCGTTCAGCGCACCTACGCTGGCCACTCCAAGGGTCTGGATCCAGTCCTCATACTGTCCAAAGGTCTGAAGTAACTTGGGGTATTGAGGAGGCGGCAGCAGCTGAGTAGGCGTGTCGCGCTTTGGAAACTGCAGAGTAAACCCATCTTCGGTTGGCTCCAATGCGAACCATCTTAGATAACCAGTTCGGGGAACCATGTAGCCGTGGTGGTAGTCCCGATGGTCGCCCATTTCGTAGATGATCATGTAAGGCTTGCGTCGTTGGGCAAGCAAGCGGACCTTGTCCTTGAAGCCCTTCGACTCGAAGTATTCAATGGCTTCGGACAGCCGCACCTGAGTCTTCGAGAAAGGGAGATCTTGATCCACCCATTCCCGCATCCGATTTCCCAATTGGGTCAATTCATCCGACTTGAGCTGCACTCTTCCACTCACGTGGCAGTGATAGCCGCCATGTGCCACCGAGTGCTCTACGTCCAGCCGTACCTCAGGGAAGAGCTTTTCGAAAGCCGCGGCCAGCAAGAAGGTCAGCGAGCGGCGGTAGATCCGCATTCCATCTTCTTCGGCCATCGTGACCGGACGGACCTCAGACTCCAGCTGAATGGGGTAAGTCAGCTCACGCAGCTCACCGTTGACGATGGCGCCTACGAGGGGAGCTGTATCTTGGTCTTCGTCCTTGAGAAATATGGCGAGCTGCAGGCCGCGTTCTCCCTCTAACACGCGCCCACCCGGAAGGTGAATCTGAACGTTGGGACGCGCCTGTGCTTCTTGAATCGCTGGGGCAGCTACTTTTTCGGCCATTCGAGGTAAACAGGGAAATGATTCTACCGCACAGGTTAAGAATCCATTGAGCCTACTGTTCTAGACTCACGGTGATGCCCTAGCCATCGTGGCCTTGGTCCGAGGGGGCCCAGGGCGAGTCAACGCCAGAGAGCAGGGCGCCAGAACTAGAGCCTGGCGTCCTGCTCTTTTCGTAGGGGGTCAGGTCTCCGCCGTGCTCAGCTCTGCCGGCCGGCAGCACAGCACGAGCTCTTTGGCCGCTTGGACTTCGTCCAAACGCCCGAATGCAGTCGTGTGGGGTGCGGTTTGGAGCTGCTCTGGATGATCTTCCGCCTCCTGAGCGATGGACTTCATGGCCTCAATGAAGGCATCCAGTGTGGCCTTGCTCTCAGTTTCTGTCGGCTCGATCATCAGCGCCTCTTGCACAATCAGCGGGAAGTAGTTCGTGGGAGGATGGAAACCCCAGTCCATTAATCGCTTGGAGACATCCAGAGCATGGACGCCTGGCGCCTTCTCAAAGCGGCCCTCAAGCACAAATTCGTGCATACAGGTCCGGTCGAATGGGACGTGGTATGTATCGCGCAGAGCTGCAAGCAGGTAGTTGGCGTTCAGCACCGCATGGTCCGCGATGTCCCGCATGCCCGACTTTCCATAGGAGCGGATATAGGTGAAGGCACGGACGTGCATACCGAAGTGCCCGTGGAAGGCCTTGACGCGTCCAATGGTCTTCTTCGGCATCACCAACCCATAAAGCGGAGGCAGGTCGTCGTCGCCAGGCTCGACCGTATCCACGATCGGTCCGGGAAGGTAATCCAAGAGGGCTTCGGAAACGCCAAGCGGCCCAGAGCCCGGCCCTCCTCCTCCATGCGGTGTGGAGAAGGTCTTATGCAGGTTGTAGTGAAGCACATCAAAGCCAAGGTCCCCGGGGCGGATGACTCCAAGCAAGGCATTCATGTTGGCTCCATCGCCATATACCAGACCCCCGCAATCATGAACCAGCTTTATGACCTCCTCAACATGCTCCTCGAACAATCCCAAAGTGTTGGGATTGGTCAGCATCAATCCGGCCACTGTGTCATCGCACTCGGTGCGCAATGCCTCCAGATCCACGTTGCCGCGCTTGTCAGAAGGCAGCTCGATAACGCTCAGGCCACTCATGGTTGTTGTAGCCGGGTTGGTGCCGTGTGCCGAATCGGGGACCAGGATCTTCTTACGATCCGGGTCGCCTCGATCTTGATGGTAGGCGCGAAGGATCAGGATGCCCGTCAGTTCACCGTGTGCCCCCGCGGCTGGCTGGAGGCTAACGCCCGCGAATCCACCGATTTCCGCCAACCATTCCTGCAACGTGTACATCAGCGCCAGGTTCCCCTGCAAAACTTTCGTGTCTTGAAGCGGGTGGGTGTGGGCGAAACCCGGTAGACGTGCCGCGTCTTCGTTCACTTTGGGGTTGTATTTCATGGTGCACGAGCCCAAGGGATAGAAGGCCGTATCGATCCCAAAGTTGAGCTGCGAGAGCCTCACGAAATGGCGGGTTACCTCCAGCTCTGACAGTTCTGGAAGCTCAAGATGGTCGCGCAGCATCTTATCGGGCAACTCGGCAAAAGGTACATCCAGGTCGGGAAATCGATGACTGGGTCGGCCCGGTGTTGACAGTTCGTAGACGTTCGGCTCAACCCTGTTCATTCAGCACCTCCACGAAATCGTCGATCTCTTCCTTATAGTTCAGCTCCGTGACTGCGATCAGCATGTGTTCGCCGAGCTCCGGATAGACCTGACCCAGGTCGTACCCGCCAATGATGTCATGGTCAAGCAGCGCCTCGTTGATTTCTGCCACGGGTCGGGAGCATCGCACGACGAATTCATGGAAGAATGGATCCCGGTTCCAGAGCTCGTAGCCGTCCAGCTGATCGATTGCTTGTGCTGTGTAGTGCGCTTTGTGATAGCAAAGTTCCGCCACTTGCTTGAGTCCCGCTCGACCGACGGTTGAGAGGTAGGCGGTGACGGCCAGCGCCATCAAGCCTTGATTGGTACAGATATTGGATGTGGCACGTCCACGCCGGATGTGTTGCTCGCGGGGAGTGAGCGTCATAACGTAGCCGCGCTGGCCCCGACTGTCGACCGTTTCTCCGACCAGACGGCCCGCCATATTGCGCACGTACTCCTCTCGCGTGGCAAAGAACCCGATGTAGGGCCCGCCAAAGGAGAGCGGGATGCCAAGCGGTTGCCCCTCCCCCACGACAATGTCGGCGCCAAACTCGGAGGGCGGCTTCAGCAACCCCAAGGCAATAGGATTGGCCACGACGCACAGGAGCGCGCCGTAATCTCTGGCCGCCCGCCCTAACGCCTCCAGGTCGAGGATATTCCCAAAGAAGTCTGGATACTGAACCGCCACCATGCTTGTGTTCTCGTCGATGTGACTCGCTGGATCATCCGCAAGTGATCCATCGCCCACGATGGCAAGCGGTTGTCCCTGCAGGTAAGTTCGCAGCACTTCCCGGTATTGGGGATGGATGCCGGCTGAGAGGACAATCTTCGTTCGTTTTCCTCGATGATGGTTCAGGGAGAGGATGGCAGCTTCTGCCAGCGAAGTGGCGCCATCGTAATGCGAAGCATTTGCTACCTCCATTCCGGTGAGGAAGGTAATCAAGCTCTGAAACTCGAAGATGACCTGGAGTGTGCCCTGTGAGACCTCCGGCTGGTAAGGCGTATAGGCGGTGTAGAATTCGTTCCGTCGGAGAATGTGATCGACCACCGAGGGCACATAGTGGTTGTAGGCGCCGGCACCCAAGAAACAGCTGGCCTGGCGCACATGCAAATTGGCCTCTGCCAGAAGCTGCAGATCTTCCATAACCTCCATCTCGGAGGCTGCCTCTGGCAGGGCCAAATCGGGGAAGCGCACGTCCGCAGGCAGATCCGCGTATAGCGCATCCAGGCTCTTGACTCCAATGGCCGCAAGCATCTGACTGCGTTCAGCCTCGGTATGCGGTATGTAGGTCATCAGCCGCTTCGCTCTTCGGTGTTCTGCTGATAGGCGCCTGCATCCATCATCTGCTCCAGCTCAGCGGGATCGCTCATCTGGATCCTCAACATCCAGGCCATACCATAGGGATCAGAATTGACAAGCTCCGGGTTGTCAGGAAGGGCATCGTTGATCTCGGTTACCTCTCCCGAAACCGGCGAGTAGAGGTCCGCCGCAGCCTTCACGGATTCCAGGATGCCCACCGCGTCCCCCTTTGAGAGTTTGTCGCCCACTTGAACAACGACCTCAAAGTAAACAACATCCGACAGTTGGTCTTGGGCGAAATCGGTAACGCCGAGCGTGGCACTATCGGCTTCGACCCTGACCCATTCGTCGCTTTCGGTGTATTTCAGCTCATTTGGGAACTTCATGCTGCCTCCTTCGACAGAATAAAAAAGGGCACACAGTCTGATGTGTGCCCTCTGTCGGAAACCTGAGAGATTCACCCCGTTCGCGGGATTTGCCCCTTCGGTGCGTGGTACGCTTTCCAGAGGTTCGGCCAGGCGGGGTCCTCTTTACCTGAGAGTTTCGTCCGCTGTTCCACCGACAATCGGACTTGCCCCTTCGGTGCCCGGGAAATCGGGTCTCTCCTCCGCCTGTGTTGTGTTGGTTGTTTCATTCTATGAACCCCGTTCGGCAAAGTCAAGCAGAGTACCCTTGATGAGGTTCACTTTCAGATCGGCCAGATATCCTTGATTCATTCTCATGAGCTGAGCCAACATTAGGCAGCTCACTCAGCGCATCTAGGTAAGGGAGCCACATGCAAGAAGATATCACCCTCATCACCGGCGCCAACGGCGAAATCGGCCAGGCCTTGTTGCGAGTCCTGGGAGCGGATCGGGTGCTCGCGCTAGATCTCAACCCTCTGGACCCGGCTCTGGCGGGGTATTACTTGGAATTCATTCAGGGTGATATTCTCGACCGCGCATTGCTGGAGCAACTGGGTAGGGAGTTCGAGATCCGACGCATCTACCACCTGGCGGCCATCCTTTCGACCAAGGCAGAAAGCGATCCTCATCTGGCGCACAAAGTTAACGTCGAGGGCACGATGAACCTGCTCAACTTCGGACTGGCTCAGAGCGAGCACCGACGGGTGCAGTTCCTCTTCCCTAGCAGTATCGCGGTCTACGGCCTTGAGGCAAAGGAGGTTCAGGGGCCGGTGGGCGAAGATGAGCGATTGATGCCGACCACGGTATATGGCGCGGGAAAGCTGTACTGTGAACGATTAGGGCAGCATTTCGCCAAGCAAGGATCGGGCCTGCTGGACTTTCGCGCCCTTCGTTTTCCAGGTCTGATCAGCGCCGAAACGCTTTCCGCGGGCGGAACCACGGACTACGGACCTGAGATGCTGCACTTTGCGGCTGCGGGCCGACCGTATCGCTGTTTCGTTCGGCCCGACACTCGACTCCCGTTCCTGGTTATGCCGGACGCCATCCGGGCTCTACAGAAGCTTGCAAGCGCCACCAGCCTGCCGCGCGGCGCATACAACGTAACGAGCTTCAGCCCCTCGGCCGAAGAGCTGCGTCAGAGCGTATTGGAATACTTCCCCTCGGCGGAGGTGAGCTTCGAGCCGGATCCAGACCGCCAAGCGATGGTGGATAGCTGGCCGGCGCGAATCGATGATAGTGCGGCCAGGCGGGATTGGGGTTGGTCACCCGAATACGATCTGCAACGCGCGTTTGCAGAGTATTTGGTCCCGGCGGTCTCGGATCGCTACCTGGAAGAATCGGGGTAGCCGACGAGGCGGGGCACCCGCAGGCCGATGCCGCAGGTGACTTCATAGTTGATGGTGCCCCAACGCTCGGCAACCTGCTCCGCAGAGATCGCAGCCTTGCCCTGATTCCCTATCAGCACCACTTCATATCCGACTTCTGCCTCAGGGATCGAATCGAGCTGCACCATGGAGAGATCCATACATACTGGGCCGATTACCGGCACCGGCTTGCCGGCCACTAGCACCTGGTTTCCTTTCGTCCTGCGAAATCCGTCTCCATAGCCGACGGAGAACGTTCCGATCCGTTCCTCATTCTCTGTGACATAGTCCTGCCCGTAGCTCACTCCGGTTCCAGCCGGTAATTCTCTCACCCTCGTCAACTGGCTTTTCCACTGCAGCGCAGGCTGGAATTCTCCTGGCAGCGACCACTCTTTTGATGGCTGCAAGCCGTAAAGCGCGATACCGACGCGCACCATATCAAAGTGCGCGTCCTTCAACGTAAACACTGCGGCTGAATTCGCGGCGTGGACCATCGGAGGCCGCAGACTATCCGCAACAAGCTGAGAGAGCGCATCATCGAATCGCCTTAGTTGCTCCCGGTTGGTCGGGGCTTCGGGCTCATCGGCGCGCGCGAAGTGAGTGAATACGCCCTCCAGAGAGATCGAGTCGGAATCTCCAATCCTGCGCGCCAGGGATGCCGCCTCACTCGGCGCAGCCCCAAGGCGACTCATCCCCGTATCCAACTTCAGATGCACTTTGGCTGTCGAGTCTAGAGATTGAGCGGCGCGCGCAGCAGATGCGATATGGTCCGAGTTGCAAACCGTAATCGAGATTTCTCGGGCCACGAGCGGCTCGAGGCTATCCCCCGGCGCCGGACCCAAAACCAGGATGGGATCTTCGATGCCGGAATCTCTAAGCTCCAGTGCCTCTTCAGGACGCGCTACGCCAAACCAGGCTGCGCCCCCTCTTGCGGCCGCGCGGGCGGTCTCAACTGCGCCATGCCCGTAGCCGTTAGCTTTCACAACCGCCATAAGGCGTGCGTTGGTTAACGCGACAAGTGCTCGGGCGTTGCCCTCGATCGCTGCCAGATCGACTTCCACCCAGGTCGCATGTTTGCTCCGAGGATCCACGGCCGAAGTATACGGAGCCGATGTCTGGATGTCTATGGCGTGGGTATAATCGCTCGTCCTTTGTGGCAGCAAAGGGCCTGCCCCATCTTGGTTTTTGGGCCTGTCCTAAACTTGATACGCGGGGCTCGCCCCGTGTTTGTGCCGCAGGGCTCAGCGAGTACCCATGTCTGATTTCTCTTTTGAAGTGACTGCTCAGGACGGGCGCGGTCGGACCGGGACATTCCACACTCCACACGGAGCCCTCGAGACGCCGTTGTTTGCGCCGGTCGGTACACAGGCGACGGTAAAAGCGCTCACCCCGGAGCAGGTTGGCGAGCTGGGCGCAAAGCTGATTCTAGCGAATGCCTATCATCTGTATCTCCGTCCGGGGGACGAACGGGTGGCCGAGATGGGCGGTCTTCATGCCTTCATGCGCTGGTCGGGGCCTATCCTCACCGATTCGGGTGGATACCAGCTTTTCTCGCTTGCAGACCAGCGCCTCGTCGACGAAGCGGGGGTGACCTTTCGCTCTCATCTCGATGGCTCGGAACATCGGCTGACGCCGGCAAAGGCAGTCGCCATCCAGGAGAATCTGGGAGCCGACATCATCATGGCACTCGATGAGTGTGCCGAACCCTACGATAGGAACTACAACGAATTAGCCATGCACCGCACCCACGAATGGGCAGTCCAGTGCCTGGAGGCTAAGACGCGCGACGATCAGGCGCTGTTTGGGATCGTGCAGGGAGGGGTATTTCCCGATTTGCGGCGGGAATCGGCGCGCTTTATTGCTGCCCTGGATACGCCAGGGATTGGAATCGGCGGCCTGAGCGTGGGCGAAAGCAAGGAAGAGACCTATTCCATGCTGGAGGTCCTCGACGCAGAGCTTCCCGTAGAGCGACCGCGTTATCTGATGGGTGTCGGTTCGCCGGAGGACATTGTGGAGAGCGTCCAGCGTGGCGTCGATATTTTCGACAGCGTCTTACCCACTCGACTTGCCCGCAATTACGCGGCTTTCACGCGAAACGGACGAGTGAATGTTCGCGGGGCGGCCCTAGCAGATGACCCGAATCCGCTGGACCCGATATGCGAGTGCTACACCTGCGCAAATTTCTCTCGAGCCTATCTGAGGCACCTCGCGGTTTCGAAGGAGATGCTCTCCGCGACCTTGCTCTCCATTCATAATCTGCGGTGGTTGATCGACCTAACCCAGGAATTGCGAAAAGCGATCCAAGGGGGCCGGCTGGCTGTTTTTGCTGATGAATATCTGCACCAATTTGAGGTTTCCGAGTGACTTGGATTCAAGCCTTGGTTTTGGGCGCCATCCAAGGTGCGACCGAATTCCTGCCCATTTCTTCCTCCGGCCATCTGGTCCTTCTTCCGTGGATGTTCGGCTGGGAGATTGACCCAGCGGTTCTTTTCCCTTTCACGGTCGTAGGCACACTAGGCTTGGCGGTAGCCATCTATCGTGCCTAAAGCTGGAGCGCTGATTGGGGGAGCCATAACACTCGCCGCCTGCGTCCGCTCGACGCCTCAAGCAACACCGCCGCTTCCGACGCCCTTCCCTGAGATCGCAACCACCCCAGAACTGGAGGCGTGGACCACCACTCGCATTCTCTCCTTCCGGGGGGCAAAGGAGGTCGAGACGTTCATCGGATTAGGTCTCCAGGTCCAGGCGCTTCCCGCGGCGCTCGAGTCTGCCGAGGCGCAAGACTTAACGCTTGTCATCTCTTCCACAGAGCCGCCCGCCGGCTGGTTTGCCACTCCGCTGGGGAAAGAACCGATAGCCGTTGTGGTCAACACCCATAACCCCGTGCGTGACCTGACGCCAGACGAGGTCATCGGCATATTCATCGGGCGAACGGACAACTGGCAAGCGCTGGGCGGGCCAGACTTACCTATCCAGCCTGTCATTCCGTTGGAGGGTGCCGAAACCCGGAGCCACCTGCAGCGAACCCTGTTAGGCGATCGGCAGTTTACATCCTCGGCACTGCTCGGGCCCAGTCCCGAGGCGGTGCTCGCGTTGATTCAAGAAGATCTGGGAGCGATTGGGATACTTCCTCTGTCTGCCATCTCCGCAGAGGTTGGTCTGCTGTCTCTCGATGGCCATGACCCAATGCAGGAAGAGGAGTATCCCTGGCTCATGGAGGTACTGGGTATGGCACCGGTGGAGCCCGGTGGTGTCGTGCGGGAGTGGCTGGCCTGGCTGCAAGCGGCGGGCCTACGGGAGTTCTGACTTCCCACCGTGCGCGTCAGCTGTGCTCGGTTAGATGTCGCTCAGGAAGGGATTGGTACGGCGCTCCATGCCGACGCTGGTGGCAGGGCCGTGGCCGACCAGGAGCTGCACCTCATCGGAAAGCGTGAGCACTTCCTGCTGGATGCTCGACAGCAGCGTCTGCATGTCCCCCCCTGGCAGATCTGTACGACCGACGCTTCCACGAAAGATGAGGTCGCCACAGAAGACGGCTCCCCCCTGCTGGTATTTTAGGATCACATGCCCGGGCGAATGGCCAGGCGTATGGCGCACTTCGAACTCATGCGCTCCCAATCTCAACATCATCCCGTGCTCAAGATTGACAGTCGGCTCCGGTCCCGGGTCGAAATCCGAAATGCCGAACGCGGATGCCCCACCCCCCATTCGCCAGAGAGAGTGGTCATCGGCGTGCAGCGCCACCGGAATGGGTGTTGCAGAAGCCTCTGAAATCGCTCCCGCTCCACCGAAGTGATCGAAGTGCCCATGGGTGAGCCAGATCTGATGGATGCGCCAGCCTCGTAGCTCCGCCTCCCGATTAATGCGGTCTCCGTCCCAGGCTGGATCGATGACCACTGCCAGCTCGGTGTCGGGATCGCCGACAAGATAGGCATTCGTCACGGCAGGGCCGAGAGCGATTGCCCGCACTTCCAGGTTTCCGATCAGGAGCGAGTCTGAAGACATGTCAGGCTATGGAAGAAATTGGTGGTCCCAGCCGAAATCTGCCGCAAGGAAGTCGCCGCCGGCTTCTAGCGTCACGGTCAATTCGGCGCTGGCCTCGCCTGGCGGAAGCGTCCACTCTCCGGGAATCAAAATGGGACTGTTCACGGCACCGATCGCATCTGCGCTGACGCAATAGGTTCCCTCCGCCAGCGCGGCGAAGTCGTAGCTCCCGTCATCCTCGGTGATGGTTGCAGCCAGCCCAGTCGAGGGGCAGACGCCGTCGCCGAGCATAACCAA